>NZ_JALIFQ010000018.1:0-116734 GCF_022867815.1 Blautia sp. NSJ-175 | reverse complement strand
TCAATCTCTCACTACAGGCAGCCAATACTGTGACTGCTTTATAGTGATGCTTTCATAATTGTTGAAAACATTTGTTGTCAAGGTTCAGTTTTTTGCTACGTGTTTTATTTTCGTAGCAAGGTTCTGTTGTCATAAGTGTTTTTGTTCCTCATAAAATTGACATTTTATGTGTAAATCAAGACCCTTGAAAGCCCTTAAAATAAGGTAATTCTCTACTTTCCAAATACCAGTAAATCCTGTGAAACTGCTGCCATAGAAACAAAAAAACCTTGAAGAACCGTATTTCTACAGTCCTCCAAGGTTATTCTTATGCTTGGACACCTTCACGCTTATTTACGTGAATTTAGATTTTTCACTGGCTAAAACTTTCTATCTAGTCGAGCATCTAGCGAAGCTAGTTAAACAATCAAACTGGATAGTTTTTTTGCCCTAAAACTGGATAGAAGCCTTTGCCCTGTGATAACTATTGGCAAAATAGATTATTTATTATTCAGCGCTGCCTGTGCTGCTGCAAGTCTTGCGATCGGCACACGGAACGGTGAGCAGGAAACGTAGTTCAGACCCACTTTGTGGCAGAACTCTACGGAAGACGGATCTCCGCCGTGCTCGCCGCAGATACCCATTTTCAGAGTCGGGTTTGTCTTACGTCCTTTTTCTGCAGCCATCTGTACTAACTGGCCTACACCTGTCTGATCCAGTTTTGCAAATGGGTCAGATTCGTAAATCTTGTTGCTGTAGTAGGAACCTAAGAACTTACCAGCGTCATCACGGGAGAAACCGAATGTCATCTGAGTTAAGTCGTTGGTACCGAAGGAGAAGAATTCTGCTTCCTCAGCGATCTCATCTGCTGTCAGAGCTGCACGAGGAATCTCGATCATGGTTCCTACATGGTAGTTGATGTATTCGCCTTTCTCTTTCATAACTTCCTCTGCTGTTGCAACAACAACATCTTTCACGAATTTCAGCTCTTTCTTCTCGCCTACTAACGGAATCATGATCTCCGGAACGATATCATATCCCATCTCTTCTTTTACTTCGATAGCAGCTTCGATCACGGCTCTTGTCTGCATCTTGGCAATTTCCGGATAGGTAACAGCCAGACGGCATCCACGATGACCCATCATTGGGTTGAACTCGTGCAGTTCATCACACTTAGCCTGTACTTCTTCTGCTGTCAGACCCATATCGTCAGCCAGTGCTTTAATGTCTTCCGGATCTGTCGGAACGAACTCATGAAGCGGCGGATCTAAGTAACGAACAGTCATCGGGCGTCCTCTCAGAGCTTTGTACATAGCCTTGAAGTCTGCTTTCTGGAAAGGAATCAGCTCATTCAGGGCTGCTTCTCTTGCTTCTACATTGTCAGACAGGATCATCTTACGAATCTTCGGAATACGATCCGGCTCAAAGAACATATGCTCTGTACGGCAAAGTCCGATACCTTCTGCACCCAGTTTTACAGCATTTTCTGTATCAACCGGTGTATCTGCATTGGTACGAACCTGCAGTTTACGGAACTGGTCAGCCCATCTCATGATGCGGCCGAAGTTTCCGCCTACAGAAGCTTCCTCTGTCTGGATATCACCTTTATAGATTTTACCGGATGTTCCATCCAGGGAGATGTAATCTCCTTCTTTGAATGTATATCCGCCTAATGTAAACCATTTCTCTTCTTCGTTGATCTTGATCTCTCCACAACCGGATACACAGCATGTTCCCATACCACGTGCAACTACGGCTGCGTGAGAAGTCATACCACCACGTACAGTCAGGATACCCTGAGCAGCGTGCATACCCTCGATATCTTCCGGAGATGTCTCCAGACGAACCAGGATAACTCTTTCGCCAGCTTCGTGAGCAGCTTTTGCTTCGTCAGCTGTGAAGTAAACTTTACCTGCTGCAGCACCAGGAGATGCCGGCAGAGCGGAACCGATCACTTCGCCTGCTTTTAATGCATCTGCATTAAAGGTAGGATGCAGTAACTGATCCAGGGATTTTGCTTCAATACGGCAAACTGCCTCTTCCGGTGTGATCATGCCTTCGTCTACCAGGTCGCAGGCAATCTGGATAGCTGCCGGAGCAGTTCTCTTACCGTTACGTGTCTGCAGGAAGTACAGTTTACCTTCCTGAATTGTGAATTCCATATCCTGCATATCGCGGTAATGGTTTTCCAGTTTCATAGCCAGTTCCATGAACTGTTTGTAGCATTTCGGCAGGTCTTCTGCCAGTTTGCTGATTGGCTGCGGTGTACGAACACCGGCAACAACGTCTTCACCCTGAGCGTTGATCAGGTATTCACCATAGATACCTTTTTCACCTGTGGATGGGTTACGTGTAAACGCAACACCTGTACCGGATGTCTCGCCCATGTTACCGAATACCATTGCCTGTACGTTAACGGCTGTTCCCCAGTCTCCCGGGATGTCGTTCATACGGCGGTATACAATAGCACGCGGGTTGTCCCAGGAACGGAATACAGCTTTTACTGCTCCCAGTAACTGCTCCTTCGGATCCTGCGGGAATTCTTCACCATTCATCTCCTCAGAGTAGATAGCTTTGAATCTCTGCACCAGCTCTTTTAAATCATCTACAGTTAACTCTGTATCGTACTGAACGCCTTTTGCTTCTTTTACTTCATCAATGATTTTTTCAAAGAAAGATTTCGGCACTTCCATAACTACGTCAGAGTACATCTGGATAAAACGTCTGTAGGAATCATATGCGAATCTCGGGTTTCCGGTTTTTTTAGCAAAACCTTCCACTGCGATGTCGTTCAGACCCAGGTTCAGGATGGTATCCATCATACCAGGCATAGATGCTCTCGCACCAGAACGTACAGATACCAGTAACGGATCTTCATTATCTCCAAATTTCTTTCCCTGAATTTTTTCCAGTTCTGTCAGAGCCTCAAAAATCTGACCCTGGATTTCTTCAGAGATTTTTTTGCCATTGTCGTAATAGTTTGTACAAGCTTCAGTTGTTACAGTGAAGCCCTGCGGAATCGGCATACCTAAGTTGGTCATTTCTGCCAGGTTGGCACCTTTACCACCGAGCAGGTTTCTCATGTTGGCGTTTCCTTCACTAAATAAGTAAACCCATTTTGCCATTTTGAACATTCCTCCTAAAAGTAGTTGTATGACTTGTACAGAGAAGCGTATCCCCCTCTGCCGTATCACGCCGGCGGGCAAAGCCCGCACACAACCTATTTTAATCATTTTGGGAATATTAGTCAAGTAAGAATGGTAAAAATCATGAAAATTGGGGGTTTCCCATGTTTTTATGGGAAAAGCGGTCCGAAATTCGTCATTTCGGACTGTCTGTGCTTACGGAAGCTGTTTTCCGGCAGCCATATACAAAGCATACCACTCTTCTCTGGTGAGACGCACATCGGATGCCCGGCAGATTCCCTGTATACGCTCCCTGCTGGTACTGCCCACAATGGTCTGTATCCCGGCGGGATGCCGAAGGATCCAGGCAACTGCAATGGCATTGCCGGTCACCTGATACTTCTCGGCAAGTTCGCCGATCAGACGGTTCAGTTCCGGATATTTATCACTGTTTAAAAAGACACCCTCAAACATTCCGTACTGGAAGGGTGACCACGCCTGAATGGTGATATCCTTCAGACGGCAGTATTCCAGCACACTGCCGTCCCTGTTGGCACCGGCATCATTGTGCACATTAACATTGATCCCGGAATCAATAATGTCACAATGAGCAATGCTGAACTGGAGCTGATCTATTAAAATCTTTTTGCCGCAGTAATGATTCAGAAGTTCAATCTGCATGGCATTCTGGTTGCTGACCCCAAAATAGCGCACTTTTCCCGCTCTTTCCAAAATGTCAAATGCCTCTGCCACCTCTTCCGGCTCCATGAGCGTATCGGGGCGGTGCAGCAGCAGGATATCAATATAATCCGTGTTAAGGCGGGCAAGGCTTTTGTCAACGGATTTCAAAATATGTTTTTTGGAAAAATCATAACAGATACCCGGGCGGATAGCACATTTGGTCTGAATGAAAATCTTCTCTCTCAGCCCCGCGTCTACAGCCTGACCAAAAATTCGTTCGGCCTCTCCCCCTGCATATATGTCTGCATGATCAAAAAAATTGATTCCGCAGTCCACAGCGGTATCAATAAGGCCTCTGACTTCCTTTACAGAAGGCAGGCCGGTGATCCTCATACAGCCCAGCCCTATTTCCGACGCACTTATTTTTCCTTTTCCAATCTCTATTTTTTTCATTTTTCTTCCCCTTTCTCTGCTTTTATCCTCACCGGATATTTTTGTTTTCTTGTAACTATTCTGTCTGCGTGTTCTTTCCTTTACAGTTCATTTAAATTTTGTAAAGCTTTCACATAAATCCGCACTGCCGTTTTCAGACTGCTGAGTGACTGGGCCTCATCCGCACTGTGACAGCTTCCATGGCCTTTTGGCAGTCCTGCTTTTTCCCAGTCAGACTGAAGCCCCGGGCCAAATCCCACTGCATTCGGAATCTTTCTGGCATATGTCCCCCCGCCCATGACGTACGGCTTTTTTCCATCCTTTACGATTTCCTCGTAGGCATTGGTCAGACAGGTGACAAACGGCGTATTCTTGTCCACATAAGAAGGCGGATCATCCTTAAAACTGCGGATGGAAAACCCGTATTCTCCTGCAGTTCTTCCCAATTGTTCAAGAATCTTCTCTGATTTTGCAGTGATGGGATAGCGAATGTCCATATCAAGGACTGCCCTTTCTTCCTCCATTCTTACAACCGTACCGGATGCGGTAAGCACACCGGAAAATTCATCTGCACAGTCTATGTTAAGTTCTCTTCCAAAACCGTTCGCACAGGCTTTATCCAGAAATTCCAGAACTGCTCTTTCCTTTTCTGAGAGTACAGATAAGTTCTTATCCTCACTGTATATCTTCTCTGCCAGAATCCCCAGGGCATTTTGGGCCCCCTGAGGAAATGCTGCGTGACCGGAAATCCCCTCAGCCCAAATTTCTTTTTTTCTTCCTCCTAAAAGCCGAAGCTCAGCCTTTGCATATGCCGGGATGCTGTTTACGGCGTTTCCGCCTGAGAGAATCATGTTTCCTTCCAGTTTTTCTGAGGCAAATTCCACCCTGCAGATTCCCTTTTCCCCATAACACACAGGAAAGGCACAGTCTGTCACAAAGGACATGTCCGGGGCTGGATTCTCATTTAAATATGAAACAACATCCTCCATATCTACCTCCTCCCTGCATCCCAATATCTGCAGAAATGTCACTCTGGGAACCATTCCCTTTTCCTTCAGATACCCCATTGCGTACATACAGGCCACCACCGGTCCCTTATTATCCTGCACACCTCTGCCTATGAGAATATCCCCTTCCCTGCTGCAGGAAAAGGGCGGATACAGCCATCCCGTCCCCTCCGGGACCACGTCCAGATGGCCCCAGATCCCGATCGTTTTTGTACCTGTTCCATATTGGATCACCGCACATTTATCTTCAAAAGAGCGGCAGGAAAAGCCCCATCTGCTTCCTATTTCCAATATCTTTAAAAGTACCTCCCGACAGGCTCTTCCGTAAGGTGCGCTGCCCTCTGACTCCCCGGAGATGCTGGGTATTTCCACCAGGGCGGCAATATCCTCCACCATGGCATTTTCTTTTTCTGAAAGCCACGCTTCCAGCTCCCTGTCTGTTGCCATATTTCTCACAGTATCCTCCTTATGTCTTCTGCTTTTCCAGCATCAGATCAAGTATGATCCGGTTCGCATCCTTCATGCCTGAATTGCCCAGAATCCCCAGATTTTCCAACGTCTTTTCTGCATTGACATGGACGATTCCGTCATGGCTGTCCGCTCCGCTCCCATTCAGTGCCATGTTGGCTGCCCGCACAGCGGACTGGACTGCCGTAGCTATTTTAAGTGCACAGCCCGGCTTTGCCCCGTCACAGACAACACCGGAAATATCTGCCACCATACTGTTGATTGCCCAGGTCATCTGTGCATAAGTCCCGCCCAGCATAAAGACAATGCCGCAGGCCACACCCATGGCTGAGGAAATGGAACATCCGCACAGCACGGAGAGCCTTCCCAGATAATGCTTGGTATGTACTGTGAGCAGGATACTCAGGGCCAGCGCGCGCAGGATTTTCTCCTCCTCTATTCCCAGCTTCTCGCCAATCGCAGCAATTGGAATCGTAGCCGTAAGCCCCTGGTTGCCGCTGCCGGCTGCGCTCATCACAGGTTTTTCACAACCGGCCATTCTGGCATCCGCGGCAGCCGCTGTCATAGCTGCTGCATAATTGGCAGCGTCCTGTCCCACAAGTCCGTTTTCTGTGCCGTCCATGAGATTTTTTCCCACCTGAAGTCCATACTTATGGCTGATGCCTTCCAGGGCTATCTCCCGGTTGATCTGCATGACTTCTCTTAAAAATTCCAGCTTTTTAAAAACTGCATGTTCAGAAAAATCCAGAATTTCTTCCAGAGTAACCGTATATGGCTCCTCTGCTGTTTCTTCTGCCTTTCCTAATTTTCTCTCTTTCTGATAACAGACCCTGCCGTCTTTTTCCACATAAACTATGTTCTTATGTGTCTCTGCTGTAATAGCCTTTGCCATATGGCTGCCCGCCCGAACGGTTACTTCTATGTAAACTTTCTCCTCTGTAGAAGCCAGTTCTATCCTGACTTTTCCCTGTTCTGCCAAGGCTTTTGCCTGCCTTTTTTCCTCCGGGCCGATACCGCTTAAGATCATAAGTTCTTTTTCGGGGCAGGCCGACAATGCCCCCAATGCCACAGCAATATCAAGTCCCGTCATACCTATACCCGGAATTCCCACATTCATGGCATTCTTGAGTATATACTGACTTGTCTTTACCGAGATTTCCTCCGGTGTCTCTCCCAGGCATGCTGCGGCACAGGCCGCAGTCAACGCAGCCGCTGCAGGTTCGGTACATCCCAGTGCCGGCGCTATCTCCCGGTGCAGCAGACTCTGGTAAAACACCCTTCTGCTCTCCTCCATTTTCTGTCCTCCATCAATTTCTGTCCGGGTTCTGACCCCTGTATTTCTTTGGTGTCATCCCTGTCTCCTGCTTAAATATCTGTATAAACCGGGAAGTATCATTATACCCGACCATAGATCCGATATCTGTGATAGAGTAAGTATCCTTCTCTAGAAATTCTCTTGCTTTTTCCACTCTAATCCGGCGGATATATGCAGAATAACTGATGCCTGTCTTCTCTGCGAAGAGATGGCTCAAATAAGCTGCATTCATAAAAAACACCTTTTCCGCCAGCATTTTGACCGAGATATCCATATAATAATTCTTCTGCGCATACGCTTTCATTCCAAGGATGATATCTTCCCCCTTGGAAGACTGGCCCTCCCCATTACAGGCACAGTATTCCTCCGCGGTCTCCAGGAGTCTCTGCTTCATATCTCCCATACTGGAAAAATCCATGAGACGCAGCCTTGGTATGGGTCTGCCTGCCGCCTGATGAATCAGCACAGCAGCCTGAGCCAGGAAGATTTCCAGACTGTCCACATGAATCCTCCCTCTTTCCTCCATATCACGGAAAATCTCATCTAACGCGGATTGTATCCTGTCCCTGCTCTTTCTCTCCAGAGAAATCTGCAGGAAATTCTTCTGTTCCTCTGTCATTTCATATTTTACTGCCTTTATATCAGTGATCACACTGTACTCCAACAGATGTTCATCACTGTAAATCCTGTTTTCCAACGCTGCAGTCGCCTGTGCAAGGGCATTTTTCAATTCCCCCGGCGCCTGATTTTCTGCGCTGATTCCCAGGTAACAGTCATACTTCTCTTCCAGAAGTTTCTGTATAATACGCTTCTGCCTAAAGCGGCTCTGTCCGTCTGCCCCCATAACGATCATCCATATGCCCTTCTCGAGCTCTATCAGACGAAAGGCAGTCCAGACCTCCTGCCCGTATATATTGTGGAGCCAGAGCATAAATTCCTCCCGCTCAGGATACCTTCTCCCTGAAAACCAGAGTACCAGAACCTGATATCTCCAGAAGACTTTACCGAACATCCGCTCTGCCAGCAAATCTTTTCCGGTCTCCTCTTCCTGTACACTCTGGGCTATAAATCTGGTCACCATATCCTTTCCCAAGAACATGGCCTGTTCTTTTTTTCTTGTGCTCTGCTGTCTGAATTTCATCAGAAATTCTTCCAGCTCCGCATCCTCTATTGGCTTCAGAAGATACCCCTCGGCTCCGAACTTTATGGCTGATTTGGCGTACTCAAAATCAGCATAAGCGCTGACCATGATCACCTTCGCCTCCGGGTCCTCTCTCTTTATCTCCCTGAGCAGTTCCAGGCCGTCCATCCTGGGCATACGGATATCTGTAAATACCAGATCAGGCTCTTCCTGCCTGAAAAGCGCCAGCCCCTGTTCCCCGTTCTGAGCCTCCAGGATCTGAAATTCCCGTCCGAAATCCAACTCCATTATCTGTTTTTTCATGGATTTTCTGGCATAAATCTCGTCCTCTGCAATCAGTATTTTCATCATCTGCGTATCCCCTCTTTCCGGCGGCTAAAAACATTCCTCCGGCTGCTGCCGTTAAAAAAAGTTTACCCTTTTACAGAACCGGCTGTCAAACCTTTTATAATGTGTTTTTGTCCCATACAGTAGACGATCAGCATAGGGAGCATAGACATAAGGTATGCCGTAAATGCCATGGTATAATTAAAAGAATATTCCGTCTTAAAATTATACTGGAATAAGGGAAGAGTCCAGATATCCTTGGAACGGTTTAAAATAAGCAGCGGAAGCATAAAGTCATTCCAAATCCACAGAAGATCCATAATCAAAAGTGTGGCAAGCATAGGTTTCACCAGGGGAATTACAATCCTGATATAAGTCTGGAAAACGTTACATCCATCCATATAAGCAGACTCCTCAATCTCAAAAGGCAGCCCTCTGATGTAGTTCACAAACAGGAATACTCCCTGTGTCAGACTGTAGGCGGCGTAGAGTAAGATCAGCCCCTGACGGTTCAGCATGTTCAGATTTGTCATGAGTTTTGTGACCGGAAGCATGATGACCTGAGAAGGAATGAAGAGTCCCATAAGCAGATAATAGTACACGCCTTTGTAGTATTTCCCGTTAAAATTCCTGGCAATAGCATAGGATACAGAGGGTACCAAAACCAGGATAAGCCC
This sequence comes from Blautia sp. NSJ-175, assembly GCF_022867815.1. Classification (NCBI taxonomy): domain Bacteria; kingdom Bacillati; phylum Bacillota; class Clostridia; order Lachnospirales; family Lachnospiraceae; genus Blautia; species Blautia sp. NSJ-175. The sequence continues at coordinate 107,582 of NZ_JALIFQ010000018.1, read as the reverse complement.
CACGGATACCGCAGAAATGATCAGCGAATTCTTCGCGAATACCCAGTAATTATTATTTTGGAACAGCTCCTTAAAATTGTGCAGATTCAGTCCTGACGGCAGGGCAAAGAAATCTTTTCCTGCCTCCTCCAGTGTCTTAAAAGAGTTGATGACAACCAGATACAGAGGAAACAAAATGAGGAACAGCCCCATAAGGATCAATAGATTTCGCAGGATAATCCATCCCATACCTTCTTTTTCTAATTTCATTCGTGGACGCCTCCTTTACTGGTAAGCTTTAACTGTGTCAGGGAAAAGACAGCCACAACCAAAAAGAGCACACAGGCCTCTGCGTTTGCCATGGAAAACCGCATGTTCTTAAAGGCATCATTGTAAATAAGGATGCCAATTACCTCTGTAGACCGCACCGGACCTCCTCCTGTCAACGCAAATGGAAAGTCAAAGGAGGTAAATCCCTGTTTGATCATCAAAACCAGATTGACAGTCAGTGTGGGCACCAGATACGGAAATGTCACGAACCGGAACCGCTGAAAGGGTGTGGCCCCATCCATTTTTGCAGACTCATACTGCTCGTCAGGAATCTGCTGCAGACCCGCCACAAAGATCACCGTCGGAAGTGCCACAGCCTGCCAGATATGTACAAAAACCACTGCGGGGAGAGCTGTTTTTCCCGTCATGAGAAGGCTCTGTGAAAGCCATCCGATTCCAAGTGCCTGCCCTACCAGCGGAACCACTCTGTAAAAAAGCTGGTCCCAGATAAGGGCGATCGTGATTCCCCCGATCATGGCAGGGACAAAAAATACAGATTTTGTAAATGTTCTAAATTTTTTCAGTGAATTAAGTGATAAAGAAAGCGCCAGAGAAAGCGTTACCACTCCCGCCACCAAAAGAATACTGTAGCAGACCGTAGTTTTTAAGGAACCCCAGAAATTTGGATTTTTAAACAGGGATATATAATTCTTAAACCCTACAATATGAAACGTAGTGGACATCCCATCCCAGTCTGTAAAACTGTAGCGGACGCCATTTATCACGGAGTATACATAGAAGAAACTGTAAAGAGCCACCGGAATCAGTGTAAACCCAAAATATATCCATTTTCCGGAGCCCTTTTTCTTCCATTTTGTATCCATTTTGTCAACCCCCTTCTGTTTTTCATGATTTTAGTAATAAAACGGCAGGCCGATGCCGGCACTGCCGTTTCCTCTGCATATTCCGCCTTACTTATTCCGCAGATGTGATCGCAATGGATTCATCCATTTGCTTCAGATAATTGTCCACATTTTTCTCACTCCAGAAGCCCTGGGTCACATTGTAAAGGTCTGTCACCACATTATTGTCAATGGTGGATGCCATCCAGTCATGTACCTGTCCGTCGGAAATCAGTTCCAGCATTGGCTGTACTCCCTCATCCTTATGGACCACACCTGTGATACAGGAAGGCGCACCCTCAGCGTCGCAGAAAAGCTGTGCATTTTCCGGCTGTGCCAAAAACTCCAGAAATCTGTAGGCACCTGCCTTTTCCTCCTCGGATGCCTTGGCTGAAATACAGACTGCTGCGTCAATACCGGATAAAGTATTTGTAGTCTCTCTCGTGTCATTTGGAAGAGGGAAGACGCCCAGCTTCAAATCAGGATTGGCGATCATAATGGTACCGCGGGCATAAGAGCCTGTGATGCACATAGCATACTGTCCATTGGCAAAGTTCTCATAGCACTGCATATCCGAAAGGGCAAGGGCATCCTCATTGCTGTAATCCAGCAGGGTAAGCATCTTTTCCGCAACCTTCTGAAAGCCCTCGTCACCTTCAATCTTACCATCCCCGGCAACTGTCTTCTCAATGGTCTCCACACCCTCCGGATCAAAGGCAACGGTGCAGCACTGGAAGGTATGGCCTACACGTCCCGGGTCTTTTCCGTGAAGTCCCAGTGGTGTTACTCCCTTTTCCTTTAATGTGTTGCATACACTGACGAACTCTTCCCATGTTTTCGGAATTTCCAGGTTGTTTTCCTTAAAGATCGTCATATTGTACCAAACCCCCATATAGTTTCGGCTGAAGGGAAGCGCATAGTATTTTCCATCCTCCTGCTTCGTCATATCCAGGGCTGACTGCTCCACATTTTTCAAAAATTCCTGTTCTGATAAATCCTGTACATATCCGTTAGCCACCTTCTGATGGAACTGAAGCTGTGTAGGGAAGTCTGTGAAAATCACAGGGATATCACCGGATGCAACACGGGAGGTTAATACTGTAGGTGCATCGGGTACTGTGTTCATCTCAATCTTGATATCCGGGTTCTGTTCATTGAATTTGTCTATGATATTCTGGTACCCTACCTGGGCAGCTTCCTCTGACTTCTGCTGGAAAAATTCAAGTGTCAGCACATCTTTGCCATCCTCTTTTCCTTCTGTCTTGTCCTGAGTGTCTTCCTTTTTGGTTTTCTCCTGGTCCTTACCTGGATCTTTCGCGCCGCTGCTGCAGCCTGCCAGGCTGGAAACAGCCATTGCTGTACACAATAAAACCGCTAATTTCTTCCTCATAATCACTCATCTCCTTTTCTGTATGTATGTGCTGCTTCCACGGCTTCCCTGATATAGTCAAGACGGATGCCTTCCCCCTGTATGGTACAGTCCGCACCTATCATAATGCCCTTTGTTCCGAAGTCTTCAAGCACTGCCTGTACTTCTTTTCGTATCTCTTCTTTCGGTCCTTTGAGAATATTTCCCTTGTTGTTCAGGCCGCCGAGAATAGCACATGAGAAGTTCTCCCTGCCCTTTTTAAGGCTGTATCCATTGTCTTTTACGGACCAGTTTACCAGGTCTGCCGGATAGTCATAAAACCAGTCCACATGTGTTTTGAACGCATATTCCGGCTCCCCGCAGATATGCAGAATATTATACTTATCCTTTTTTCTATCCGCTGCTTGTAAAATCTGTAAATCAAAGGGCCGTACCAGTTGTTCCCACTCTTCTTTCGTAAATCTCCCTTCCTCACCATACTGTGCGGAGTAATAAATACCGTCAGCTCCCGCATCCAGATATGCTTCTGCCCACGCTTCAAGCCCGTCTGCCAGTTTTTGAATGCCCGCTCTGACTGCCTCCGGTGCCTCCTTGCTGTACTTCATGAGTACATCATCCCCAAAGGCTATGGATGCCGCTTTGAAAGGCCCGAACATTGTCTGGAAAAGCAGCACATCATCGCCTGCCTGCTCTCTGATGCCCCGGATAACCTCTGTCATTTTTTTCAGTTCTTTACTGTCCGTTCCCTTGATACCGATGTGAAACCAGTCATCGGCGCAGTGTATCTCACCGGTTACCGGGTAAGCATAATCCTGCATGATCTTTATCACATCCATATCCGTTTCCCGATAGAGTTTTAAGTGTTCCCCGATCATTTCCTCCACGGTAAAATCCGGTTTGTAATGGAACCAGAAACCAGCCGGTATATAATCTGTCTCTTCCCGGTTCATAACTGCTTTTACACGCTGTGCCTTGTTCATTTTTCATTTCCCCCTTTTGTATTATATGAACTTATTATACTCAAGTGGATGTCCGTAAAATAGGAGTATTCTTAGATAAAATATATAATTATTTTTAGTTTCCCTCCATTTTTTTATCTATTTCTTCTTATCTTCTTGTATTTATCCGCTTTTCATTCTATAATTTCAACAGATTCAATCACAGGAGAGACCTTATGAAACTACAAAATTTTTCTTACAGAACCCAGATATTCTTTTCTTCGCTTCTGCTCGTTATTCTGCCTACCATTATTCTGGGCATTGCCACAGCGAACAGAACCTCCAATGAGGTACAGGAGGATTTCAGCCGCTCCATGGACACCATCACCACCCAGGCTGACCTGACCCTGGATACCCTCCTTCAGGATGCCACTAAGGTTGCTGATCTGCATATATTGAATAAAGATATCCGGAAAGCTATGATCACCAATTACGAGGATGATCTGCTCAGCTATTCCCAGGACAGCTATCTGTTCTCCTCCCAGCTCATACAGGCCAACCGGCTGAATTCCAATGTCACTACCTGTATGTTCAAAAACCGTTACGGCTATACCTTTGATTACAATATTCCAAATGTGAAGGATCAGTACGCCATTCTGGACCACATGGACGAATGGGCAGGGACTGCGCGGAATTCTGATTACTACACGTATTTTGCCCCTGTCCAGCAGTCCTCTACCGTAAAAAAAAGTATCCTTCCCATGGTAAAAGTCCTGTACGACAGCTATACTTTCAAGGAAATCGGGACCTGCTATGTGGGTATCAATTTTTCCGCAGTTGAAAACATTGCAAACTCTGCTCAGACCCAGAATAATGTTATGCTTATTTACAATGCGGACGGCGGCCTTGCCTACTCCTCTGATAAGGATTTTGTAGAAAAGGATGCTTCCCCTGAACTGAAAAAGGCCATACAGAACTTCAACCAGAAAATAACAAAAGAGAGCTCTGTACGGACTGAAAAATTAAATGTAGGGTCTGATTCCTACATGATAAACGGATGTTATAACAAAACCACCGGATGGCATATTGTGCATTTTATGAACAATTCCCTGATTACCCAGGCATACAGAAACAACCTGTACCACTATGCCGGTATTTTTCTCCTGGCAATCTTCCTGGGACTGATACTTGCCGCGCTACTGTCCAGAGGTCTGACCCGCTCCATCCGGCAGCTCTGCGAAAAAATCGATTCCAGGGATACCTCCAATTACAGCGACATAACCGTGGAGGGTCGAATATCCAACCAGGAACTGCAGAAGGTAGTACATAGCTTTAACCGCCTGAACAGCCGCCTGACCCAGAGTCTGCAGCAGAACTACCAAAGCCGTCTGAATGAACAGCAGATGCACATCCAAGTTCTGCAGGCACAGATCAATCATCATTTTCTGTACAATACCCTGAATGTGATCAAATCCCTGGCTGATATTCACAATGTCCCGGAGATCAAAACCATTGCCATGTGTATGTCCGAACTGCTGCGCTACAATCTGAAAAAGGTTCCCATCGTTCTTTTAAAAGAGGAACTCTTACAGATCCGGCGCTATATGACCATACAAAATATACGTTTTCCCGGAAAATTTTCATTTGATTATGATATTCCCGACGAATTTCTGGGACTGGAAATTCCCGCGTTTATTCTGCAGCCCTTTGTGGAAAATGCCATTGGACACGGTTTTTCCGAAAAGGAAGAAAACTGTTACATCAGCATAAGCGCTAACCTGGAAGGAAATACCCTGCACTTTCTCATCGCCGACAATGGACAGGGAATGGAAAAAAATGAATTGGAAGAGTTAGTGGATTCTCTTGACAAAGAGATAGACTTTCCTGCTGACACTTCCTCCAATCACTCCATAGGCATCAGAAATGTACAGCAGCGGATTCAGAGCTATTACGGAAAGGAATACGGACTTACTATTGACAGCTTTCCCGGACAGGGAACACTGATCGATATTGCCCTTCCTTATGGAAAGAAGCCTGCTCTTCCCTGTACAGAACAGAATAAAACAGAATAAAACACCGGATGCGCCAATGCTTCCCCAAGCACCGGCGCATCCGGTTTCTATATGCATATACCTTCTCTTTTCCCCAAAATCAATAACCGTTCTATTTCCGTTTCATTTTCAGCACAAGATGTCTTGGCAGACCGTTTACCATGATCGGCTGGTAATCTCCCTGGATCAACGGTTTTACATAGTCCACAAAATCTTTTGTCACATAAGTGGCGTCCTTGTTCATCCATGCCCTCGGAACCAGTTTCTCTTCGTTGGCGATCCTGTGTACATCGTAGATACCAGTGGCGCTCATGTACGGGTCGTCGGACACACGGTCGATCACTACCATCTTGCCTGTGTCACCTTCATCTGCGGCTTTCACGGCAGCACCGCCTACCATAAATGCCTCGTCAATATCCACACGGGATGCCATATGGGAAGCACTTCTCTGGAGTGTGGAGAGTTCAACGGCCCTTGTCTTACAGCCGCACTCCGCTGCCAGGAAATTAGCCAGGTAGGTAGCGGTTCCCTGAAGCTGCTTGTGGCCGAATGCATCCACATAATCTCCCACGCTGCCAAGCTCACATACATAACGGCCGTCAGCCAGTTTGATACCCTCTGAAACTGCGATGACGATAGAAGATTTCTTCTTCAGTAATTCCTTGACTTTATGTAAGAACCGCTCAATATCAAAGGCAACCTCCGGAAGATAGATCAGATCCGGACCGTCACAATCCTCTGTCTTTGCAAGAGCTGTGGCACCGGTCAGCCATCCGGCATTACGTCCCATGATCTCCATAATGGTAATCATGTTTTTCTTATATGTCAGACCTTGTGCATCGCGGATCACCTCTTTTGTGGATGCTCCGATATATTTGGCAGCACTTCCGAAACCGGGTGTATGGTCCGTCAGAGCCAAATCATTGTCAATAGTCTTGGGCACTCCCAGAAACTTCTGGGTCTGTCCTGTCAAAATTGCGTAATCGGATAATTTCTTGATCGTATCCATGGAATCATTTCCGCCGATATAAATAAACGCATAAATATCCAGCTTATTCAGAATCCCAAATATTTTTTCATAGATTGTCTTATCTTCGTGAATCTCCGGCATTTTAAACCGACAGGAACCTAAGAATGCGGACGGTGTTCTCTTCAGCAGCTCGATATCCAGCTCGGAATGAATCTGTGTGGAAAGGTCTACGTACTGTTCGTCCAAAAGTCCCTGAATTCCGTGAAGCATGCCGTATACCTTGTCGAAGCCTCTCTCGATCGCGTTTTTATATACGCCTGCAAGACTGGAGTTGATAACGGATGTGGGTCCACCTGACTGTCCTACAATGATATTTCTTTTTTTTGCCATTTTGCCTCGTCCTCCTTGTATTTCATTACCACTGACGACTATTATAGCAAAAAAATCCGGAAGTAGCAAGGCCCTTCTGGATTTTTTGCATATTAATTTACATTATGTTCTTGTTTTTTTGTACTTTTTGCACAATACATCAAATTCCGTCATCATTCCCCTTTGCCTTGATCTGCGCAAAGAGGTCCTTATAATACGAAATGGAAAACTCACCCGGATTTCTCTCATTGGCTGTATGCTGGTCGGCCAGCTCCTGTGTATAGTCATCCAGCTTGTAAATACCATAGGTACGGCTGTCATGATTATAGTGCATGAGCAGCGGAATAAATTCATGTTCCGGAATCTGTATGGCTCCTGTTTTTACATCCTTTTTGATCCTGATCTTTGCCATGGCTCCCAGAAGGCTTGGCAGGTCGTTCTGTGTGGAGGTAAAATTCCCCAGGGAATAATAGACGAGCATTTTATGTCCATCCTCACCGGTCAATGTCTCCATGGTACGGATCACATGGGGATGGGAACCGATGACAATGTCCACTCCCTCCTCCAGAAACAAATTCACCCACTGCCTTGTCTGCTCATCAACGTCCTGCACATATTCCTCCCCCACATGCATGACCACAATGACCACATCTGCCAATTCCTTTGCCTTTTTGATATCCGCTCTGGCCTGTCCTTCATCAAAGACATCAATCATATAGGATTTATCCTCAGCAAGAGGGATATCGTTCAGCCCGTAGGTGTAGTCAAGCATAGCCAGTTTTAAGGCTTTACACTGCACCACCGTGACGGTATCCGCGTCCTCCTGACTCTCATGGATGCCCAGTATTTTGGTGTCCGGATGCTTTTCCTTCCACCATCTCATCGTATAGGCAACGGAATCCGTCCCCTTGTCCAGAATGTGATTGGTGGCATGGGCCACCACGTCAAATCCTGTATTCACCAGTGCGTCACCGAATTCCGGCGGTGTTCCGAAAGCCGGATAGCCGGATATATCCTCACGGTTTTCCACAAATACCGTCTCCTGTGTGACCAGCGCCAGATCTGCCGCCTCCACCTCTTCCTTCACAGGCTGGTAAATGGCATCATAGTTCCAGTCTCCTGACTCTCTCATGCCGGATTCCCTCATGCCCAGATGGGCGATATTGTCTCCCACAGCAAGAAAATCTATGATATTTTCTTGCTGTTCTTTTTCAAGTGCTGCTTCCTGCTGCTTCTTTTTCTCCGCAGCGGCTGCGGCGGCTTTTGCCTTTGAATACCGGACTGCAGATACCACTCCCAAGATCACACACAGGAGCACAGCCGCGGCGATTATCCCTGTGCGTATAAACTTTTTCTTCAGTTCCTCTTCACGTTTCAGCCTGAGTGCTTCCCGTTTCCTGTCTTTTTCTCTCTCTTTTCTGCGTGCCTCTTCCAGTTCATCCATGTGTATCTCCCCTCGATTCCCCTTATTCTCTGTCGGAACCGGTGCGGCGCTTTTATGTAAATGCCGTGCCGTATCCGGCAGGTTATTTCTTTGCATGGAATAAAATATAATCTTATTATACTGTGTTTGACAGGAATTGTCTATATTTTACAACATACTACACCAAATTATTCCATTATTTTTAAGTTTACCCCTTTTGTGTGCGCCGTTTTCTTTTCTCATCTGCAAAGGACGCCATGGAACTGTACAGCATAAGCATTGCACCTGAAAGTATCAAACCGCCCAGAATGTCTGTAAACCAGTGAACCCCGGATATCAGCCTTCCGGCCACAGTCACCCCCATTAAAAGGAGGGAAATGCCGTCCGCGATCTGTAACCATATCTTTTTTCCTGCAAGCAGATGGTGAAACAGCATCATGGCTGTACCCATAATGCAGATTACGATCATTGTATGGGATGAGGGATAGGATGCCTCCAGACTTTTATGAAGAATAACCGGTCTCCAATTGATCACAAAATTTTCAAATAAAATATAGACCGCCGAAACCAGAATATAATAAACACCAAGCAGCAAAATGCGATAGTCAACTTGAAATAAACTCCTTCTTTTGACAAGCTGATACATTCCCAAAACAGCAAATCCGACAGCAGTCAGTACGGCAATGACACCCAGCCAGTCCGTCAAATGATACCAAAAAAGATTTACTCCGGACAATTGAAATACGAACTGATTGAGCGATGCCAGGCCCACTTCCGATTCTTTCGGCCCAATGGGTTTTACATCTACTTTTGCAGTAAGAACAGTGAAGGCTGCGAACAGCATAAATAAAACTACTGTTAAAATAAATTTCTTCTTATTTTTTGTACTCATCGTTTTTCCTCTTTTCTCTATAATCTAGTTTTCTGCAGACTGCACCTGTATTATTGTCCTCTCATGCCCAAAAGAGCAAGAAACCTGTCGTCACAACGCAAAAAAGCCCATGATACTTTTCGTATCACGGGCTTTTTCCCTGTATTACAGGCTATTTCATACTGCTTTTCTTTATCAGCAAAACCACTTTAACCATGAACAGCATAAATAAGAGTACAGTCACATAAGGCTCCTGGGACACGGCAAAAACCAAAATGGTCAGCGCGTGCAGCCAGATAGAACAGGTACTGCAGATATGCATTTTCCTCTCATCCTTAAAACGCTGTATCCATATCTCAAAAGCACCAAAGGCCGCCATAGATATGAGCACAATATAATAAACTGTTTTGATAACGCTGGGAATCGTCGTATTGGAAAGCAGTGTCACCATATGGATATAATCCGCTTCACGCTCACCGAAAAGCGGAAGAATGAAAAAAATCAATACAGCAAGATCCAATATTCCAAACATCAAACCGTATATGGTGTTGATATTTGTCCTGTTTTCCGTTTCCGCCAGGGTCAATAACTCATTGCCGGACAGCAAGTCATCTATGGATACAGAAAATAATTTTGATATGGCTTTCAGGGATTCAATATTCGGGTACCCCTTTCCGCTCTCCCACTTGGAAACAGCCGCTCTGGACACATAAAGTTTCTCCGCAAGCTGTTCCTGTGTCATATTATTCTGTTTCCTGAGCTGCTGCAGCTTTTCGTTAAATTCCATATCTGCCTCCTCCCATGCCTGATATATTTCTTCCCATATTATATACGACAGGCGGAGAAACAGCAAATATTTTCTTATCCTTTAATACCCGTGGAAGCGATTCCCTCCACATAGTATTTCTGCAGTACAATGAACATGATCAGCATGGGGATCGCCGAGATCGTCAGCGAAGCCATGATCGGTCCGTAGTTGATCGGTTTGGAGCCAAAGAATGTCTGAATCGCCAATTGGATAGTTCTCTTTTCCTCACCTGTCACCACGAGCAGAGGCCACATAAAGTCGTTCCAGTGCGCTACAAAATCAAGGATCAGCACAGTGGCATACACGGTTCCGGAAATAGGCATGACGATCCGGAAAAAGGTTTTCACCGGGCCGCATCCGTCAATGGCTGCTGCCTCTAAAAGGTCATTCGGCACATCCAGGAAAAACTGGCGGAACATATAGATGCTGAAACATTTTGCCACAAAGGGAACCACAAGCGCTGCCCACTGGTTGATCCATCCCAAGTCAGCCATCTCCCTGTACATAGGAAGCATAATGGCCTCCGGAGGGAATACCATAAGGCTGATCACCAGCGTCAGAAGAAGATTTTTCCCTTTAAACTCAAACTTTGCCAGCGCGTAACCGCAGATGGAGTTGATAAACAGATCCAGCACCACAATGACAAAGACATAAAACAAACTGTTGCAAATAAATTTCCACATGTCAATCCTCTGGAACACCTCCAGATAATTGCTCAGGGACGCTCCCGTGGGTATAAACGTACGCAGAGAATTCAGTCCCTTAAAAATACCTGCTTCCGGCTTCAGGGATGAGGATATCATCCAGATGAGAGGGGATACGAAGATCAGCGCAACCAGCGTATTCCCTATGTAAAATACTGCGTTTCCCAGACGGGTTCTCTGTTTCTGTGTCATAGTTTTCCGCTCCTTTCTAATCCGCTTTGATCAGTTTCTTCATGCCCAGTGACAATATGACCACAATGACGAAGAAAACTGCAGCCACTGCACAGGCATATCCAAAGTTACGCTTCTGGAAGCCCTGTTCATACACGTAATATACCATGGTCCTGGTAGAATTCTGGGGGCCGCCTTTTGTCATGACATATGGCTGTGTGAACAGTTTCATTGCCTGGATGACTGTGATCATAATCACGTATTTGATCACATTTTTCAGACCCGGCAGGGTGACATAGAGGAAGCTTTTTAATCTGCCTGCACCGTCAATGGAGGCTGCCTCATACTGTTCTTTCGGAATTCCCTGAAGCCCGGCTAAAAAGATCATCATCTGGTAACCGGCTCCCTGCCATGCTGACATGAAGATAATGGAGTTCATGGATGTCTTTGGATCATTCAGGAATCCGCAGGGCTCCATTCCCAGTTTTACCAACAGTGCATTTAAAAGTCCGCTGTCCGGGTTAGAGTTGTAGAGCACGGTCCAGAGAATCGCCACAACAACCATGGAGGTGACCTGAGGGCTGAAATATGCTGCTCGGAAAATGGAGACACCTTTTCTTTTGGACGATATGAGCATGGCCAGCGCCAATGCCAGAACCGTCTGAAAGGGTACGACCAGCGCGGTAAAATAAAGAGTATTGGTAACCGCCTTCCAGAAATCCCCGTCCCCAAACAGCTCTGTAAAGTTGTTAAATCCACAGAACTTAATATGGTCGGGCCTCATTATATTGTAATCGGTAAAGGCATATCTGACTGTCTGCAGTGCAGGATATATCAGAAATGCCGCCAGCAGGATCACTGCCGGAATGACAAACAGGTATGCTGCTTTCTTTTCACTGCGTTTGTTAATGGCTTTTTCCATCTTTCTCCTCCTCCCCGGAATCAATCTTCATCCGCATAATACTTGTTGTAATCCTTATCCGTATCTTCCGCCACCTTATCAAGCGCTTCTTTCGGGTCCACACCTGTGAAAATGTTCACCATGGCCTCTGAAAATCCTGCGGAGAGCACACTGTAGGAAGGCGTTCTCGGCCTTGGATGTCCTGTCTCCATAAGCTGCTCTTTAAAAAGAGAGCGTGGGTATTCGTTATACTCTGTGAGCACTTCGTAGCTTGACTGTCTTGTGGGCGGTTTCGAGATTGCCTTGGCGTAGGTGGTCACATTGTCCTCTGAGAACAGGTAATTCATAACCTCCTGCACTGCCTCTCTGTCCTGTGTATCCCTGGTCACGGCTGCTGCCCAGTCACCTGTGGGAGAAGTAGGTGTTCCGCCGTTGTCCGCAACGGGGAAATAAGTAACTCCCCAATTCAGATCCGGATAATCCTTTTCCAGTGTAGCGACTTCCCAGGAGCCTCCCAGCATTGTGGCTGCCCTTCCGTTGTGGAATTCCTTCTGGATGGGGTCCAGATTGGCATATCCGTTCTGAATCAGTTCATTCAGAAACGCGGCTGCCTCCACACCGGCCTGGCTGTTGATATAGCCATCCGCTTTGCTGCCGTCCTCACTGACAAAATCCGTGCCGTTGGAGATCCAGAACTGCTCCAGCACATAAGGAAGACCTTCCCCTTTATCCATAATGATGTTGGTGCCCATCACACCGTCTTTTGTAAGCTTCCCGGCTACATCCGCAAACTCGGACCAGGTCCAGGCATCCTCCAGCTTATCCGGTGCCTTAATCCCTGCCTCGTCAAGCATATCCCGGTTGTAATAGAGGGCTACGGAACTTTCTGTTGCGCCGATGGCGTAGATTTTCCCATCGTAAGTACCCTGATTTTTAGTGGAATCCAGAAAGTCATCCCAGTCCTCTTTTGCAAACATATCATCCAAGGGGATAATAATATCATTGGCCGCGTATACGGAAACCGTCGGTCCGTCCACATACAGGATATCCGGCAGGTCCTTTGAGGTAATCGCCGCGTTTACCTTGTCCTCATAAGCATAGGAATCCGCACGAACAATAGCTTCCCTTTTCAGATGGATCTCTCCCTTGTGCTCCGCATTAAAAGCATTGATTTTTTCTTCCCACCACTCTTCAATGGCCGGTTCGTCACTGGGACTCCAGATGGTGATCACAGACTCTCCGTCTTTATTCACCCGTTCCTTTGCATTTCCACAGCCGGATATCATAGTAGATACCACTGTCGCTGCAAGAAGTATGGCAACTGCCCGTTTTTTCATTTCCCTCTCTCCCTTCTCACTGCTGTTACTGCCAGACTGACTGCATCTTTGTAACTTCTGCCCGTGTTACTGCCTCAGGTCTCTCCGCTTCCAGTACAAAACACCCTTCTGTGCCGGAGTTGTAAAACAGCTTGGTGCCTGCTGCCTCCCCGCCGTTTATAAAGATTTCCACTGCTCTTCTGTCCACAAATATCTCCATATCCCTTACCATATCCACGTCTGCGGGAAACGAGATTCCCTCACTTTTCACACCGGATGTGCGGATTCCCGCAAAGTCTTTTTCTTTTATAAAACGTATCTCTTTCTTCCCATCCCTGCCCAGCAGCAGGTTAAAATCCGTATTCTCCGAAAAGGTGATCTCCGCATAAAAACTGTTTCCCGCTATGTGTTCCAGATGGATATTTTCCTTTTCTCCCGTATAGAGCCGCTCACTCTTCAGCGTATAGATCTCCTCCGCCGGAGTCATATAAAGCCTGTCATTCTTTACATGCAGCACTCTTGGAATGGTCATGCTCCCATAGGCGCCGTTCTCCACTTCCACATGTTCGCCGTAAAAATCTGAGATCCAACCAATGGCGATTCTTCTTCCCTCGTGCTCAAAGCTCTGCATGGCATAGCAGTTGCTCCCGAAATCAAACCATCCTGTGCTCTTCACGGTAAAATTCTCATCCCTGAATTCTCCTATGTAATAACGGGACATCTGATATCTGCCGTACACATCCCTGTGGCACATAAGTGCTCCCCACGCAGTAAAACTTCCATCCAGAGGGAAAAAATCAGGGCATTCAAAGCAGCGCACACCTTCTTCCGGCTCCGTAACCAGGGGTTTCACGTAATCCCAGTGCTCCATATCTTCAGACCGGTACAGCAGTATGGCTGCCTGCCCATCCACAGCACTTGCCAGGACCATGTACCACACATCACCGACTTTTAATACCTTAGGGTCCCTGAAATCAAAGGATGCTCCCACGGGATGCTCCCCGATCACCAGCTTCTCCGGTTCAAATTCCAGCATATCCCGGCTTCTGGTCATCCACTGCTGCTGCACGGTCTCCTCTCCGTCCTCCATGGGTCCCAGATGTCTGGTCAGATAGAAAACCGTTTCATCGTCCAGCACCACCGCACTTCCGGAAAATGCTCCCCCTTTTCGTATATCTGCCTGTTCCAACACCTCCTTCTGTGGCTCCAGAACAACGGGAAGATGTGTCCAGTGGACCAGGTCCGGGCTGGCTGCGTGCCCCCAGTACATGTTGGACCATTCCTGACCATGGGGGTTGTACTGATAATACATATGATAATATCCCTGATACCAGCAAAGGCCATTGGGGTCATTCATCCAGTTCTTCCACGGCGCAAAGTGATATTGTTCCCGATAGGGTGTGTCATAATAGGCTGCCGCTTCCCGGCTGCTCAGACTAATTCCCCCGTCTGCAGGTTCTATGAAGCAGATCCCCTTTTCCAGGATATTTTCACAGCCGCTTAAATACGCCAGTGATATTTCCGCATCCCGGCTTGTCAGTTCGTAACTGCTCTGTCTTTCCACAGGGATTTTCAGCCACTGATAATACTTCTTCCCTGCCTCATATCTGTTCTCTCTGCCCTTTTTGTCTCTCAGAACCACATATCCTTTTTTTCCTTCCACTGTTCTGGTCATGATCTCCAGACATGTATACTCACCTGTTTGTATCATATTTTCGCCTCCTGTATGGCACTTTATAAAACCGGTTCTATAATTCTTCCCTTTAATATATAGCATTTTTCGCCTATTTATATAGGTAATATTGGAACATTTTATGGAACCCGTTCCATGTATATGAGTATAGGACGGTTTGACGGTTTTGTCAAGTGCTTTTCTGTACGAATCCATAAGACACAAAAAAAGGCCCCCGTTTTTATTGTGCAACATGCACAAACGAAGGTCTCTTCCCATTTTTTATATGAAATTTATCCAAAACCCAAAAGTCGTTTTTATGAGTTATCCGCAACACCAATTCAGAACTTTATCACAGTGTCGTCCCGCCGAACTGCATTTCCACATCCAAAACCTGTCTGTGAGGCACGCCTTTCCTCTCCTCCACCAGATCGAGAAGGGTATTCACACAGAGCTCCGCTAATAATTGTACATTCTGCCGAACAGCTGTCAGTCTTGGATATACCATGCGTGTCACATCCATGCCGTCAAATCCTATGATTTTTATATCCTCCGGCACCCGGATCCCCTTCTGCAGCACTGCGTTCATACAGGCAATGGCAGCCATATCCCCGCCGAACACACCGTCAATGTCAGGGTGTTCCTCCAGAAACTTTTCCATTCCCGTATAATGGGCGTTCCAGTCAAACACATTCCAGTCCATAACCATGTTAAGTATCTCCACGCCCTGTTTCTGCATGACTTCTTTAAAGACACTGTGGCGCTCCTGGGCGGCAACGCCCGGGGCAACACCGGATATCTGCAGCACTTTCCTGCATCCGTTCTTTAAAAGCAGTTCTGCCGCCATGCGCCCTCCCATGGCATGATCACTGCCGATAAGAGGGATACCGGGGCCAAATTCCCGGTCTACGGAAACAATGGGTTTCTTCCGCTTCAGGTATTCCTCCTCGTCCAGGGAATGGGCTGCTGTGATGATGCCGTCCACAATATTCCTGTCCAGCATATCCAGGTAATCCTTCTCTCTGTCGCTGATGCCTATAGTATTGCAGATCATGGTCTTATACCCCTGGCGGTAAAGCTCCATCTCTATATGTTTTGCCAGGCAGGAGAAAAAAGGATGGTCCAGGTCAGGGACCATGACTCCTACAATGCCGGTCCGGTTCCTGTACAGATTTCTCGCAAGCTCATTGGGCGTATATCCCAGTTTCTCGGCTGCCTTTTCAATTTTCTTTTTCGTATCCGGCGATACGTAACCGGTTCCATTCAAGGCCCGGGAAACAGTTCCCACGCCCACACCGGCCTGTTTTGCCACGTCTCTGATACTGGCCATTTTTTCTGCACCTCTTTCCCCGTATATAACAGAAGCTGCTGTACCGCCCGTCACCGGCCGGATACAGCAGCATATCTATTCTTTCAGCAATCGTTAAAAGGCCATTTTTTCCTCAAAATAAGCTTTCAGGTCTTCGATCTTTACTCTCTCCTGCTCCATGGTGTCACGGTCACGCACAGTAACCGCTCCGTCTGTCTCAGATTCAAAGTCATATGTCACGCAGAACGGTGTACCGATCTCATCCTGACGGCGGTAACGTTTGCCGATATTACCCCTGTCATCGTATTCACAGTTATACAGTTTGGACAGCTCCTGATAGATTTTGGTTGCGCCCTCGTTCAGCTTTTTGGACAGAGGCAGAACACCGATCTTCACAGGTGCCAGGGCCGGATGGAAGTGCAGCACGGTACGCACATCATTTCTCTCTGCATCCAGAACTTCCTCATCGTATGCACTGCACAAGAATGCCAGAACCATACGGTCCGCTCCCAATGACGGCTCAATCACATAAGGAATATATTTTTCATTTTTCTCATCATCAAAATATGTCATATCCTGGCCGGATACATTCTGATGCTGTGTCAGGTCATAGTCTGTTCTGTCCGCAATACCCCACAGCTCGCCCCATCCGAAGGGGAACAGGAATTCCACGTCTGTGGTAGCCTTGCTGTAGAAGCTCAGTTCCTCTTTGTCATGGTCACGGTAGCGCACTTCCTCATCCTTCAGGCCCAGGCTGTGCAGCCAGTCAAGGCAGAACTGTTTCCAGTAAGCAAACCACTCCAGGTCTGTATCAGGCTTACAGAAAAATTCCAGCTCCATCTGCTCAAATTCACGGGTACGGAAGGTAAAGTTTCCCGGTGTGATCTCGTTACGGAAGGATTTTCCCACCTGACCGATACCAAACGGCAGTTTCTTTCTGGAGGTTCTCTGTACATTCTTAAAGTTTACGAAAATACCCTGTGCAGTCTCAGGTCTTAAATATACTGTATTCTTTGCGTCCTCTGTAACGCCCTGGAAGGTCTTAAACATCAGGTTGAACTGACGGATATCTGTAAAATTGTGCTTGCCGCAGGTAGGACATGGAATCTGATGCTCCTCAATGAACTCCATCATCTTCTCCTGGCTCCAGGCATCCACGCTGCCCTCAATGGCGATCCCTTTTTCGGCACAGAAGTCCTCAATGATCTTATCCGCGCGGAAACGCTCATGACACTCTTTACAGTCCATCAGCGGATCGGAAAAACCGCCCAGATGACCGGAGGCCACCCATGTCTGCGGGTTCATCAAGATCGCGCAGTCCACACCTACATTGTAGGGGCTTTCCATAATAAACTTTTTCCACCAGGCCTTTTTCACATTATTCTTCAGCTCCACGCCAAGGTTGCCGTAATCCCAGGTGTTGGCAAGTCCGCCGTAAATTTCAGAACCCGGATATACGAATCCTCTGGATTTGGCAAGTGCTACGATTTTTTCCATGGTCTTTTCCATCGTGTTATCTCCTCGACTTTCATCTATTTCTGCTGCCTCTGCTCTCAGGCATGGTCAGCAGTTACCTATTTCTTTTCGATTCAAGGCTGTCCGCCTGCCATAGTCTTATAAACTGTATTATGGCGCTGCGAATAGTAACATTATAACCGTAATATTCCTTCTTTTCAACCTCTATCTGCCTGAAAATGTGTTAAAATAGGGATTTCTTGCTATATTCCCTCCATCACTTCCAGTACCTGCAGGCTTTTCATCTTTTTGTCTATGTATTTTCCTGTGTATTCCCGCATGACCTTCTGCATGGTTTTCAGTACCTCCGGCCTCACCGTGAAGGTATAGAGTCTGGAAATCTCAGATGCCGCAATAAACTGCAGGGCATACAGAGAGGATGCATCCAGGCGGATACTTTTATATCTGTCCTTCTGGTCTATGCAGTTATCGCAGAAGACACCTGATCTTTCTGTCGAAAACCAGTAAATCTCCTCTTTCTTTCCGCATTTCATGCACTCAAACAGGTTGGGATATTCTCCGTTAATCACCATTGCCTTCAGTTCAAAAATGCAGCGTATGAGTTTATTGTCAATCTTCCCGCTGACCAGAGCCTTTAACGTAACATAGAGCAGATTCAGCATTTCCTTCTCATCGGTATATTCTCTGGCATAGTAATCCGCAAATTCCAGAAAGTAAAATCCATAATAGACCCCCGGCTGCCTGGAAGCCAGCTCCGTGAAGTAATGCAGCACAGAGGCTGATTTCATCTGATAACTGGTCCTCCCCTCATAGACAGAGAAGGTGCCGAATACAAAGGGATTTGCCACGGCAAGAAGGGAGCTGTTCTGCCGCCTCGCTCCCTTTGCAAATACCGTTATTTTTCCGCGTTCTCTTGTGAGAAGCACCAGCCTTTTATCAAAATCCCCCACCGGCATGGAGGATAACACCATGCCGGTCACCTGCACTGTATCTGTCATATCTCTTTTTTATCGTATCCGAAATTCTTGATCAGATAGTCACTGTCTCTCCAGTCTTTTTTCACTTTTACCCAGAGCTTCAGGTTCACCTTCTGCTCCAGCATCCGTTCAATCTCAAAGCGTGCCGCACTGCCGATCTTCTTCAGCATAACACCCTGCTTGCCAATGATGATTCCCTTGTGGGATTCCCGCTCACAGATGATGGTTGCTTCTATATCCACCAGATTCCCGCCCGGACGTTCCTTCATAGTATCAATGGTAACAGCGATCCCGTGAGGAATCTCCTCCTCCAGCGTCCGCAGCGCTTTCTCCCGGATCATCTCAGCCACAATCTGCCGCTGAGGCTGGTCTGTAACAGTGTCTTCATCATAGAACTGCGGCCCGTAAGGCAGATATTTAAAAATACTCTGGATCACGGTTTCCAGGTTCTGCCCTCTCAGTGCAGAAGCGGGTATGATCTCCGCAAAATCCATGATCTTCCGGTATGCGTCGATAAAACTCAGCACTTCCTCTTTCTTTACGGTGTCCACCTTGTTGATAACCAGGATCACCGGCAGTTTACAGTTTTTCAGCTGCTCTGCAATGTGGCGCTCCCCGGCTCCGATAAAAGTGGTGGGCTCTACCAGCCAGAGAATCACATCCGCGTCCTTGAAGGTGCGCTCCGCCACATTTACCATATATTCACCCAGCTTGTTTTTTGCCTTGTGGATTCCTGGTGTATCCAAAAAGACGATCTGGCCCTCCTCACAGGTGTAAACAGTCTGGATCTTATTTCTGGTTGTCTGAGGTTTCCTGGATGTGATGGCAATCTTCTGTCCGATCAGATGGTTCATCAGTGTGGATTTACCCACGTTTGGCCGTCCGATGATCGCCGCAAATCCTGATTTGTAGTCTGTTTTCATATATTCTCCTTCGTTACAGCAGGTGTTTCACTTCCAGAAACAGTTCTTTTTCCTGCTCGATTTTCTCTTCACTTCCGATAACACAGATACGGTTCTGATCCAGCACACACGCTACCACGTCCCCCAGTGCACGGATATCCTCCGGCTGGGCGTTCAGGATCTGCATCCGCTCTTTTTTCAGATCCTCCTCCGTGATGCCGCTGAACCATGCTTCCAGGGACAGTACACCTTTTGAGGATGGGGTCATGGGCGTATCCAGTTCGCTGACCGTACCGATGATATATTTTGTCATCTCTCTCTCATCTGCTTCAAAACCGCGGATAAAGTCCGGGGTATTGCGGAACACTTCCAGTGTTTTGGATAAGTTCGGGTCCCTGTAGGAAACCAGGAAGCTGTCACCGCTCCTTCTGAAATTGCTCATGCAGCCATAGGCGCCGCCTTTCACGCGCACATTCATCCAGAGATACTCATAACTGAGGATCACCTTTAAAATACGCAGACAGCCTGTGTATTCAAAGCCGCCCTCCCGGAAATTGCCTGCTGCTGCCACGTACTGCACCTGGCCTGATGTTTTAAAACCTTCATTCTTCACCCGATAATCCGGCTTTTCTTCTGCCAGTTCCACCTTCTCGGTGTGCAGCATTTCTTTCAGACCGCGTACCTCTGTCTCAAGACCTTTATAACCCTCCCGGTCCGCCGTATAGCTGACTGTCAGATTTTCAGGACGGAAGATCATCTTCATAAGAAGCTTCAGGTTTTCTATTACTTTTCCCTTTTCCTCCTCAAAATGGCTTTCAATTTTGTCAATGAACTGGTAAAAGTCGATTCCCGCAATCTTCTCCTGGAAATACGCGTTTCCTGAGAAATAGGACGTAGCGCGCATTACTGCCGTGCTGTGTCCGGCGCTGGTCATGCTCATCTGAAGCCTGGATTTCATTTTTGCAATGATCTCATAGAGACGCTTGGTGTCATCCATTTTCGATGTGCAGATAATCTCTTTGATCATGGAGAAGACAAAGGGCAGTCCGCTGTACAGTGTTTTTGCCTTGATTCCCAGCATCTGTCTGGTATTCTGATTATTCTTGGAATCTCCGAATACCTGCAGGCCAAATAAAATCCCGCCGCTGTTGGCATTGATCTCATTAAACAGGTCTGCATAGCTGTAGTTTTCCGTGTCCACATATCCCAGTACGGACTTCAGGATTCCCATATAGGGGATCAGCTCCTCCGGTACTTTTTTCACATCAAAGAGCAGTGTCAGATAACCGATTCCATTGGTGTACAGATCATGGTGCAGAACCAGTGTGTCATCCACATATCCCGGTTGATTGTGTATCTTAACCGTCTCGGTTCCTATATCTGAGCGCTCCAGCATGGGGATACTCTTGAGAGCCTCCTCCGTCTCCGGTTCATCCTGGTATTCTTTCAGATGTTTTGTGTCTGCCGCAATCTTTTCCACTGCTTCCGCAGGCAGAGATGCCTTATAAGCGGCAAGCTTTTCTTCCAGCTCTTTATCCCTTTGGGCGGCAAGTCCACGTTTCGGGTTGACTACCACAACAGACGCGTGGGGATTGTCCAGCAGATACTCTTCTATCAGCGTTTCAAAATATCCCTCTTTTGCCTTCTGCTTCAGACTCTCAAAGATATCCAGTTTCTTCAGATGGTCAAAAGGCATATCATCATCATACAGCCAGCTGTCAAACACATCAATGCCGTACATAAGCCCCTTGGGGAAGGAAGAAAAATCCGCCTCACGGAAACGAAATTCCAGGAAATTGATTCCCGCGGCAATGGCTTTTTTGTCAATTCCTTCTTTTACGATCTTTCTGAGTGTATCCTGAATGAGATTTACAAAAGCCTCCTTATTTTCCGGTTTCGCATTCTTCGCCACAATGGAGAAAAACGGCTGGTAAATCCCGTCATCGTAAGAGCCAAGGATATCTTTTCCCATACCTGCATCCAGAAGCGCCTGCTTCAGCGGTGCTCCCGGTGCGGAGAGCAGGGTATAATCCAGGATTTCAAATGCAGTGCACTGTTCCACATCCAGACTGTCCCCCACTACCACATTGTAGGAAAGATAAGAATTTTCCTCCACAGGCTCATTTTCAGAGATGGGGTACTCCATGATGATTTCCTTTGCCTGATCAAAGGGCTTTTGTCTCGGAATCGCTGAATTGACGGGAATCTCATCATATTTAGACAGATACTCCCTGTCCATCCAGTTCATCCGCTCCTCCATATCCATATTTCCATACAGATAAATATAGCTGTTGGCCGGATGGTAATAGCGGCTGTGGAAAGAAAGGAACTCGGAATACTTCAGTTCCGGGATCACAGACGGGTCTCCGCCTGACTCCACACCGTAAGGTGTATCGGGAAACAGGGAATTGAAAATCTCCCGGTCCAGCACTTCCTCCGGTGAGGAGAATGCCCCCTTCATCTCATTATAAACAACGCCGTTTAATTTAAGAGGTCCGTCCACATCCTCCAGCTCATAATGCCAGCCTTCCTGTCGGAAGATTTCTTCTCTCTCATAGATATTCGGGAAAAAGACAGCGTCCAGATATACATGCATCAGATTCTTAAAATCCGCATCATTGCAGCTTGCCACCGGATACATGGTCTTGTCCGGATAAGTCATAGCATTTAAAAAAGTGTTCAAAGAGCCTTTCACCAGTTCAACAAAAGGGTCTTTTAAGGGGAATTTCTGGGAACCGCACAGGACACTGTGCTCCAGAATATGGGCCACACCGGTACTGTCAGCAGGCGGCGTGCGGAAAGCTATATTGAACACTTTGTTTTCATCATCATTTTCCAGCACCATAACTCTGGCACCGCTTTTTTTATGTCTCCATAGTGAACCTTTGGAGTGAATATCCGGAATGTCCTGGCAGGAAACCAGTTCGTATGCCGGCACATTTTCTTTTTTCATGGTCAACCTCCTTGATGGGTTATATTTACTGCCTATTTACGGCAGTGTACGTTCTATTGTTTATATTACCACATTTATTGAAATTATAAAACAGAAAAAGAACAAAGATTGCAGCTATTCCAACTGAGTGTGATAAAGGCAGCAAAAAGAAGCTGCTGTCAATGCCTCTGCATTCTGACAACAGCTTCTGTCCTGATTCCCAGTCACGCCGCATCCAGCGCTTCCTGAGGTATTTCCACCTCCACCGCTTCGCCACGTAATTTTACGGTAACAGCCAGCTCAAATTTATCAATGTTCATTGTCTGGCCTGTACCTGCCTCGGCAGTTAGATCTGACATCATCTTTTCCATAAGCTGTTTCATATCAATTCTGGTCCGGATGATTTCTTTATCTTTCTTGTCAACATATAAATCCAGATTTACTTTTTCATCATTCACCTGGAAATCTCCCAACACATCTTCCTGACCCGGGACCTGACTGGCCATATCAAACAGACTGTTCAGCACCTCACCGCCTATGGATGCGTGGATCACATAGCACTCAGTGGAATTTTCAGTGTCCAGCTCCAGCGTCTCCTCGGTCATGGACAGAGACTCCTCCTGGATTCCCTGATAGAGTTCCTGGCCGGTGAACACAAGAGCACCCATATTACCGCTGGAAGCATCCATCTCCGTCTTCTGCCATTCCTCTCCGTTTTTTGTATACGTGATGTATTTGTCTTCACTCTTCACCGTATAACTCTCAATAGGAACCGGAATCTGCATGGACATGATCTGCATATTCAATTCTCCGTCCATGCGCATACGCTCTTCCTGGAACTCCATATCTGCATCCATATCCATCTGAATAGCAGACTCCTGCACGTCACCAAGCAGCTCCTGCGCCTCCTCAAGAGGCACTGCAGCCTTAAAGTTCATGGTCATGTGAAGTTTCCCTGATTTGAACTGTTTCTGATTGGAAATCACTTCTTTCAGAAGTTCTTCCGGGGACTGCTCCTTTGCCTGCTCTTTGCCCTGCCCGCATCCTGCCAAAAGCAGAAGCGGTACCAGCACAGCCAGACATAGCTTTCTGAATTTTCCTTTCAAATTTTTCCCCCTTTACAATTTAGAATAACCGTACCCGTTTACAATGGCATCCAGTTTCTGGCCTGTTTTACACATGGGGCATTCACTGGCTTTGTGCGTCTGATAATTCGGAACATCTTTTTTATAGAACACAGCATTGATATCCAGCCCTGCTACTTTATTCACTGCGCTGAAGATTGCAGACACACCCTGAATGGTACCGCCGTAATAGAGAATACTCTCCATACATTTCCGCAGTGTCTCACCGGTTGTAATAGATCCCATCAGAATCACAACATTCCTGTTCCGTACCATATGCTGAATATTGTCGCGGAACATTAGCTGTCCGTTACCGTTAAATTCCGGGGTTACAATATAAATAGTTTTGTGCGCATTCATGGACAGAACACCGGCCTTTGCCAGCTCCTCCGCCAGAAATGCCCCCACCACCTCCAGCCCGTCCAGACAGATGATCGAGTCCACAGGTGTGGAAGTCTCATATTTGGTGGAAAGATATTTTGCAATCCTGGAAGCCTCCGCACATCGTGTTTTCATTGTCGTCATCTCCAGATAATGACTGATGTGGGACTGCGGGGTTGCAAAATGTCCCGGAATCACCTTTAACTGAATTTTCTCATCACCGGATGCATATACCTTAAACATTCTTTCTTCCATTTCCATAAATCATACCTCCTCTTATGAATCCCCAATTACTTTTTTTATATGCTTATTATACCATACTCCTTTTGAGGAAAAAAGAGAAGATTTCTGAAAATAGGTATTTTTTAACAAAATTGTGACTGTTCATTTCGCCTTCCATAACGCTTTTCGCCACACAATTACCAGTATGGTATATCCGGAAAATTGGTAATCACAACATCCACGCCGGCTTTCTCCATCTGCCGGAAGCGTTCTTTTGTATTCACGGTCCACACATGCAGAGGCAGCTTCTCCTCCCTGCACTGTTCCAGAAAACCGGGATGCTGCAAATGCGCATATATAGGATGAAGCGCATCCACACCCAGACGTTTCCCATAAGCAGGTGCATCCACGATTCCATCCTCAAAAAGCATTCCTGTGCGCGTTCCGGGATTTTTCTTTTTTATCTCCAGCAGCGTATAGTGATTAAAGGAAGAATATAAAACCTTTTCCTCCATCCCCATACGTGCCGCAAGGTCCAGCACCTTATCCACCAGACCCTCATAAAATACAATACTGGTTTTCAGCTCCACATTCACAAGCATATCTTCTTTTTTCATAAGTTCATACACTTCTTTTAGTGTAGGAATCCTGGCACTTCCCTGTTCCGGAAAAGTCTTATTAAAGTTCAGCTTCCGCAGTTCTTTCAGTGTATAGTCCTTCACCCATCCTGTACCGTTGCTGACCCTTTCCAGCTTCTCATCGTGGATCACCACAATCTCTCCGTCTTTGGTAAGCTGCACATCCAGCTCAATACCATCTGCTTTACGCCGCACCGCTTCGGAAAACGCCTCCATGGTATTTTCCGGTGCATACCCTGATGCCCCTCTGTGCGCCCAGATTTTCATTTTCTTCATAGCCTTCCCCTTGATTTTAAATTAATATTCGTCTTCCTCATCCACATTCTCATCCGCATAGGAGTGTTCCCCATAAAATTCTCTGCCCACCACATTTTTCCTCTGTCTGCTGTCCTCCACCAATTCAGAGAGCAGGGAACGCACCTTCTTAGGCTCAGAAATATTCTTCAGCACAATCTCAGGATTGCTGTCCACCTTGGTCTTCACGATCAAATCCCCGGTCCCAAAGATTTTACCTGTCAGAGTCTGTACCATCGTCACATCCACGATCCTATACAAAAGAGTTTCATCCAGGGTAGTTTTCAAAAGTCCGGCTTCTATCATCAGTCTCTCATTCTCTATATAATATTTCGTAAATGACCATGGAAACCACATAAAATGCTTCCGGTCTTCCCATATCAGATTATCACCCATTGTGTGACCTCCTTATTATTTATACGTTTCAGTATAATATGAATCCAAAAGAATGACAAGGGATTGTTTCGGTTGGGAAAGGGACGGGATGAGGCGGGGAGAGGGAAGGGATTTGTGCCTGCTCGAGGCTGCACAAATCCCTTCCCCCACCGCCCACTTCCTTCCGTCCGCCCTAAATAAACAACAAAAAAAGCAGGCACCACCACCGTGATGCCCGCCATTTATTTCCCAAGAAACGATCAATTAGTTCTCTGCATCTCCATACAGAGTAACCAGTTTCTTCAGATATTCATATCTTTCCTTAGCCTGTTTCTCATTCAGAGCAAAGAGTTTAGCAGCCTTTTCAGGATTGGAACGTTTCAGAGAATTGTAACGAACCTCTCCATCCAGGAATGCCTGGTAATCTTCTGTCGGCTCTTTGGAATCCAGAGTGAATTTGCTTTCTGCTTCCGGATTGAAGCGGAAGTTGTGCCAGTATCCGGATTTAACAGCCAGTTCTTCCTCTGTCTGTGCTTTGCTCATGCCTTTCTTGATACCATGGTTGATACACGGAGCGTAAGCGATGATCAGGGATGGTCCCGGATATGCCTCAGCCTCAGCAATTGCTTTTACAGTCTGGTTGAAGTCTGCGCCCATGGAAATCTGAGCAACATATACATAACCATAGCTCATAGCAATGGAAGCAAGGTCTTTCTTCTTCACTTCTTTACCGCCTGCAGCGAACTGTGCAATAGCACCTGTCGGAGTAGCTTTAGAAGACTGTCCGCCAGTGTTGGAATAAACCTCTGTATCGAATACCATAATGTTGATGTCTTTTCCACTTGCTAATACGTGGTCAACACCGCCGAATCCGATATCGTAAGCCCATCCGTCACCACCGAATACCCACTGGGATTTCTTAGCCAGGAAGTCTTTTTTCTTAACGATATCTTTGCAGGTATCGCAGTCGATTCCTTCCAGAGCTGCAACCAGTTTGTCAGTAGCTGCACCGTTGGTAGCACCGCAGTTGTAGGTATCTAACCATTCTTTGCATGCTGCTTTTACTTCTTCAGAAGCTTCTGCACTTGCCATTACAGATTCTACTTTTTCTTTTAAGCCGCCGCGGATCGCGTTCTGAGCCAGTAACATACCGTAACCAAACTCTGCGTTGTCCTCGAATAAGGAGTTATCCCATGCAGGACCCTGTCCTTTTGCGTTTACAGTGTACGGTGTAGACGGTGAGGAGTTACCCCAGATAGAGGAACATCCTGTTGCGTTTGCAATGTACATTCTGTCACCAAACAGCTGAGTAATCAGTTTTGCGTATGGTGTCTCACCACAACCTGCACAAGCGCCTGAGAACTCAAGCAGAGGCTGTTTGAACTGAGAACCTTTTACAGTTGTCTCTTTGAATTTTGCAACAACATCTTCTTTGACCGGAAGAGATACTGCGTAATCAAAGAATTTCTGAGATTCCACATTTGCTTCCATGTTCTCCATAACAAGGGCTTTTGCACCTTTCTTGCCTGGGCAGACATTTGCACAGGAACCGCATCCGGTACAGTCAAGAGCGGATACTGCGATAGCAAATTTATATTCTTTCATACCAGTCATGTCAAGAGCTGCCGGAGCATTTGCTGCCTCAGCTTCTGTCATAGCAACCGGACGGATAGATGCATGCGGGCAAACGTATGCACAACGGTTACACTGGATACAGTTTTCCGGCTGCCATACCGGGATATTTACTGCAATACCACGTTTCTCGTAAGCAGATGTTCCGGATGGAGTAGTACCGTCAACATATTCTGTAAATGCAGATACCGGCAGGGAGTTACCTTCCTGAGCTGTAACTTTAGCCTGAACGTTATTAACGAAGTCTACAACTTCTTTTCTTCCGTTCTCAGCATGAGTCAGGTCAAGACCTTCGTCTGCTGCAGATTTCCAGCTTTCCGGAACCTGAACTTCAACGATCTGTTTTGCACCTTCATCGATAGCTGCCCAGTTCTTAGCAACTACGTCATCTCCTTTACGTCCGTATGTAGCTTTTGCAGCAGCTTTCATTAAGTCGATAGCCTGAGCTTCCGGAATGATGTCTGCCAGTTTAAAGAATGCGGACTGCAGGATTGTATTGATACGAGTCGGGCCCATGCCGGTCTCAATACCGATCTTAACACCGTCGATCACATAGAATTTGATGTTGTGGTTAGCGATGAAAGCTTTTACCTGTCCCGGTAAATGTTTTTCCAGACCTTCCATGTCCCAAGGACAGTTCAGCAGGAATGTACCGCCGTCTACCAATTCCTGAACCATGTTGTATTTTCTTACATAGGACGGATTATGGCATGCAACGAAGTTTGCTTTCTTAATCAGGTATGTAGATTTAATCGGCTTTTTACCAAAACGCAGGTGAGACATTGTAACACCGCCGGATTTCTTTGAATCATAGTCAAAGTAAGCCTGTGCGTACATATCTGTGTTATCACCGATGATTTTAATGGAGTTCTTGTTAGCACCTACTGTACCGTCAGCGCCCAGACCCCAGAATTTACAGTTGATGGTTCCTTCCGGTGTTGTAACGATAGGAGTACCAACTTCCAGAGACAGATTTGTAACGTCATCCACGATACCGACTGTGAATTTTTTCTTCTCTGTGTTCTCATATACAGCAACGATCTGAGCCGGTGTAGTGTCTTTGGAACCTAAACCGTAACGTCCTGTCATAATCGGAACTGCATCGAATTTGCTTCCTTTTAATGCAGCAACAACGTCTAAGTATAAAGGCTCACCCAGAGATCCCGGTTCTTTTGTTCTGTCTAAAACAGTGATCTGTTTTACAGTTTCCGGAATAGCTTCGATCAATGCGTCAGCACAGAACGGTCTGTACAGGCGAACTTTTACAACACCGACTTTTTTGCCGGCTGCCAGTAAGTAATCGATTGTCTCTTCAATTGTATCGTTTACAGAACCCATAGCAACGATTACGTGCTCAGCGTCTGCTGCTCCGTAGTAGTTGAACAGTTTGTAGTCTGTACCGATCTTAGCGTTTACTTTGTCCATGTATTCCTGAACGATTGCCGGTAAAGCATCGTAGTACGGATTACATGCTTCTCTTGCCTGGAAGAAAATGTCAGGGTTCTGAGCAGAACCTCTCTGGCACGGATGGTTAGGATTCAGTGCGCGTGCGCGGAATTCATCAACAGCGTCCATGTCTACCATCTCTTTTAAGTCTTCGTAATCCCATGTCTCGATCTTCTGAATCTCATGAGAAGTACGGAAACCGTCAAAGAAGTTGATAAACGGAACTTTACCTTTGATAGATGCCATATGAGCAACCGGTGTTAAGTCCATAACTTCCTGTACGGAAGATTCACAGAGCATAGCACATCCTGTCTGACGACATGCGTATACATCGGAATGGTCACCGAAAATTGACAGTGCGTGGCTTGCCAGTGCACGAGCAGATACGTTGAATACACCCGGTAACTGCTCACCAGCGATTTTATAAAGATTAGGGATCATTAACAGAAGACCCTGTGATGCGGTATATGTAGTAGTCAGGGCACCTGCTGCCAGGGATCCATGTACAGCACCTGCTGCACCAGCCTCAGACTGCATCTCAGTAACCTGTACTTCTTGTCCGAAAATGTTCTTTCTTCCCTGTGTTGCCCATTCGTCTGTAGCTTCTGCCATTACAGATGACGGGGTAATCGGGTAAATCGCTGCAACATCGGAAAATGCGTAAGACGCATGAGCCGCTGCATGATTACCATCCATGGTTTTCATCTTTCTAGCCATTTGTTTTTTTCCTCCTTGAAAATTGTTATAAACAATGTTCCACTTCGCTCCCCGAAGTCTATCAAAATTATATCACGATTCGCGAAGCATGTCCATTTTTTAACGAAAATAAGTCGAATGTTTTTCCAAAAAAACAAATCCTGACTACTCTTCTTCCATAATTTCTCGGATTGACCTTGAACCGAGCTCTTTCAGCAGGTTTTTCTGAATTCTGCACAGCTCTTTGTGTACCTTGCAGCCCTCCTCGTCCTGGTTTCTCACACAGGGTTTATCGGGATTCATACACTCGATCATGTAAAATTCAGGCTCAACCGCAAGGTAGATATCCAGCAGGGTGATCTGACCGATATCTTTTTTCAGAGCATACCCCCCGTTGCTTCCGCGGTAGCTCTTCACCAAATCTCCCTTTTCCAGTTTTTTGAGAATTTTATATACAAATGCAGGAGTCAGTTCCTCCTTTTCACATACCTGGTTCACGCAGAGTTTTTCTCCTCCGGCAAGTGCCCGGACGATCCGCACCGCGTAGTCGCATTCTCTTGTAATCAGCATTTTCCTGTGCTCCTTTCCTGTGCTCTCTGTGGTATTAACTCGCCATGCAAAGAGGCATAGCCGTCAGACACCAAGGTCTGCGGCAGTCATATCTGCCTGTCGTTTACTGTTCTCTTACTTATATTGCCAAACCGGCACCGGGCCGGGATTGCCCACTTTTTTCTTAACGCTGTTCATTATACCTTTGTATACTTAATTTATCAAGTATTTTAAAAGAAATGCTTGCAAATTCCACATTTTACTGTAAAATAGGAAGAGATTACGCAAAGAAAATTGTGAAATTTTTATAAAGTGAGGGATTAACATGATTGCAGCAAATAATGTTACTTTACGAATCGGTAAAAAAGCACTGTTTGAAGACGTCAATATCAAATTTACGGAAGGAAACTGCTATGGTTTGATCGGTGCCAATGGTGCCGGCAAGTCTACATTTTTAAAGATCCTTTCCGGTCAGCTGGAGACAACCAGCGGTGATATCACCATAACACCGGGACAGCGTCTCTCCTTCCTTCAGCAGGACCACTTCAAATATGATGCTTATCCGGTACTTGACACAGTTATCATGGGCAACAAACGTCTGTATGACATCATGAAAGAAAAAGAGGCGATCTACGCCAAAGAGGATTTTTCCGATGAAGACGGAATCCGTGCCAGCGAGCTGGAAGGTGAGTTTGCCGAGATGAATGGCTGGGAAGCGGAATCTGACGCGGCACAGCTCTTAAACGGCCTTGGCATTGAGACAGACCTCCACGATTCCATCATGGGAGATCTGACCGGAAGCCAGAAAGTAAAAATTCTTCTTGCACAGGCTCTGTTCGGCAATCCTGATATTCTTCTTCTGGATGAGCCTACCAACCACCTGGACCTGGATGCCATCGAATGGCTGGAGGAGTTCCTGATCAACTTTGAGAATACTGTCATTGTAGTGTCCCATGACCGTTACTTTTTAAATAAGGTATGTACACATACCGCAGATATCGATTACGGTAAAATCCAGCTCTATGCCGGTAACTATGATTTCTGGTATGAGTCCAGCCAGCTTCTCATCAAACAGATGAAAGAAGCTAACCGAAAAAAAGAAGAAAAGATCAAAGAATTACAGGAGTTCATTTCAAGGTTCTCCGCCAATGCCTCCAAATCAAAACAGGCCACTTCCAGAAAACGTGCTCTGGAAAAAATCCAGCTGGATGAGATGCGTCCTTCCAGTCGAAAATACCCCTATATTGATTTCCGTCCCAACCGTGAAATCGGAAATGAAGTGTTAATGGTAGATGGTCTGTCAAAAACGATTGACGGCGTAAAAGTTTTGGACAACATATCTTTTACACTCGGTCATGACGACAAGGTTGCCTTTGTCGGCGGAAACGAGCAGGCGAAAACCGTACTCTTCAGAATCCTTATGGGTGAAATGGAACCGGATGAAGGAACCTATAAATGGGGCGTTACCACATCCCAGACCTATTTCCCGAAGGATAATACAGCAGAATTTGATAATGATTTGACAATTGCTGACTGGCTGACACAGTATTCTGAAATCAAAGATGCCACTTATGTACGCGGTTTCCTTGGACGTATGCTGTTTCCCGGTGAGGACGGCGTGAAGAAAGTCCGCATTCTTTCCGGAGGTGAAAAGGTAAGATGCCTTTTGTCCAAAATGATGATCTCCGGTGCCAATGTGCTGATCTTCGATGAGCCTACCAGCCACCTGGATATGGAATCCATAACAGCACTGAATAATGGAATGATCAAGTTCCCAGGCGTTATTCTGTTTGCTTCCCACGATCACCAAATCGTACAGACCACAGCAAACCGTATTATGGAAATCCTTCCGAATGGCGTACTGATCGATAAGATCACAACTTATGATGAATATCTGGCAAGCGATGAAATGGCAAGAAAACGTCAGGTCTATACCATGACAGAAGAAGACAATTAAATCTATAAGAAAAGGAGGATTCCACTCTGCCCTTCAGAGAGAAATCCTCCTTTTTCTATAAACCGTTTATGGCAGCAAAACATAATTTCCCGCCAAATCTTCAAACGTATCCCGTTTTCTGATAAGACAGACCTCCCCGTCCTCTTTTACCAGAACCTCTGCCGGTCTAAGCCTTCCATTATAATTAGAACTCATAACATGACCGTAGGCGCCTGCATCCAATACACCGATAACATCTTTTTCCCTCATAGAGGGAAGCATTCTATCCTTTGCCAGAATGTCTCCACTCTCACAGATATTTCCTACAACAGTAACCCTCTCCTTCTTCCCAGACATTTCCACGCTTTTTCCATATACCTCAATCTCATGATATGAATCATATAATACAGGACGCATAAGAACATTAAACCCAATATCTGTACCGATATATTTATTCTCATGATTGTTTTTTACTGCAGTTACAGTCCCCAAAAGAACAGCGGATTCTGCCGTCACATAACGGCCGGGTTCCGCTCTGAATATGATCTCTCTTCCATATTCTTCTGCAAAACGGTACATGATCTCATCCAGCTCTTTTCCCAAATCCTTTAAATCCAGCCTCTTTTTCTTATCCTCTTTATGATAAGAGATACCGAATCCCCCGCCAAAATCCACAAATTCCAAATCAGGGAACTCCTTTGCGCAGTTCAGAATAGAATCTACACTCTTCAAATACTGCTCTTTATCCAGAAACAGAGAACCAATATGCTGATTCAGACCAATCAGAGCGAGGTTATGGCGGGCAAGTATCTCCTTCACTTCATGCAGCATTTCCGCATCAATTCCGAATTTCGTCTCCTTGCCTGCTGTCACAACTTTCTGGTGGTGTCCTGCACCGTGTCCCGGATTCAGACGAATGGCAACCTTTCCACCCGGATTCAGCCTGCCATACTGCTCCAGCTGAGACAGGGAATCCACACTGGTAGTCACCCCTGCCTCTATGGCATAGCACATCTCCTCCTCAGACACATTATTACAGATATAAAAAATCTGGTTCGGCTCATAACCTGCCATTTTTGCCAGATATATTTCTCCCGGTGACATGACATCCACCTCAAGGCCTTCTTCCTTGACAATCTGCAGAAGGGCCGGGTTAAAATTTGCCTTTATAGAATAATCAATTACAAAATGCGGATATGTCACCATTTGTTTCAATTCCCTGCACCGGGAACGCAAAATACCTTCATTATATACATAAACCGGACTGCCGTATTTGGCAGTCATCTGTTCTGGCTCCATAGTTCCAAAGAAGCCTGCTTCTCTCAGGTTGTGCTCCATAATCGCTTCTCCTTTTTACACTTTTCCATGCTTAATTCTTGACAAATTATATCCTATTCTTTATAATTTGTAAAATAAATTAATTGCATAGATATGATTCGTTTTTTTGATAGGAGTTCTTATGAATACAACGTCCCTTGAAACTTTTTTAGTGCTCAGTAAAATACGTAATTTCACAAAAGCTTCCGAAGCGCTTTTCGTAGCCCAGTCAACTGTCACAAACAGAATTGCCGAGTTGGAAAAAGAACTGGGACAGCCATTATTTATCCGCAGCTCAAGGAGCCTGAAACTGACAGAGGCCGGTATCAAATTTACAGATTACGCCAACCGTATAATCGCACTGGAGAAATCGGCTGTGGCTGCGCTGAACACCCAGGACTTTTCCGAGGAGAGTCTGCATATCGGTACCACCAACACCATTTATGAATGCCATCTGCGGACGCCTCTGCTTGACTATATGCAGGAACACAGGAAAGTAAATGCAAAGGTCACCATATCACATTCCATGGAACTTCTCCATGCACTTCAGGATGATCTGCTGGATTTTGCCTTTACTTATATCCCGCTGAAAAAGCAGGGATTTAACTGCCAGTGTTTCAAAAAAGATGAGCTGGTTCTTGTCTGCCGCTGCAGTGACACAACATACCAGAAGGGTATCACCAGGAAAGAGCTACCAAAACTGAACTACCTATTCTGCAATTTTGCCCTGCAGGAGGTAGGACTTTTTATCCGCCAACTCTTTCCTGACAATTACCAGTTTCCCTTTGAGATAGACAACAGTACAAAGCTTCTGGACTTTGTTCTGGCAGGACTGGGGTATAGTTTTCTTCCCCTGAGTCTTGTAAAAAAGGAGATTGAAGCCAACAGGCTCCGCGCTGTGCCCCTGCTGGATTTTGACTCACCTAAAATAAATAATTATCTCACCATGAAAGAGACTCTGAAGTTTCCCTTTGCACTTTAAACGCATCTGTCCGGTCATCTGAACAGTTGCCTCTATACCACTTTTTTCTGCTGCTGTGCCAGACTGTCAAACTTATTTTCCAGCAGTACCAGTCTGGTCTCCAGTTGATTCACTTTCAGATGGTACAGCTCATTCGTCTGTGAAACACTCAGTGCCTCTGTAAATTTGCGGCTCAGATCCACATGATTCTCTGCAACGATTTTAATGTTGCGCTGAATTTCATTTTCTATGATACACTTGGTCTGCTCCAGATCACTCTTTACAATGGCAAGATCTTTTTCAAGATTATCAAGCCGTGTTTCAACCTTATTGAGCTGTACTTTTATTCCTCTTATGGATTCTTCTACCTGTTCAAATCTTTTATCAATCTGTCTGAACTTTTCATCTATCTGCTCGAACCGCTTATCAATCTGTTCAAACCTCTTATCAATCTGTTCAAATCTCTTATCGATCTGTTCAAATCTCTTATCGATCTGTTCAAACCGCGCTTCCGTTCTCTCTGTACTCTCGTCCAGACGTTTATTTACCTGTTCAAATCTTTCATTTACCTGCACATATAATGGCTGCAGCTTATTGTCAAACAACCTTTCCAGTGTATTGATATCTTCAGATGTAAATCCCATATCATATCCCCTTTCCAACGCGCATTCGCTGTCTTACCGGCATCCAGATCTTACTTACTGTCTGCCGCTGTGGACAGCCGGCTTTCATCCACAGACTGCGAAGTATCCGTAAGACCTGACTGCTTTACTTGTTATGCTGTATAGCTTATCATATAAGAGTGCAAATTTCTATTGACATTTTGCATATTTGCATTTTTTGTAGACAGTGCGAAAATTTGCCCTTTTTCATTTTCTTAAATTTGTATCTATCTGCTGAAAATTTATTTTTGGGGGACATTTTTACATCTCTCTTCCGATTTTCTCTATTTTATGTCCATTCATCATTATATATTTTCACTATAAATTACCGAATACGCAGTGAGCGCAGTAAATGTGCAGGCCTGACTGACAGTTACAAATCACGTTTCATCGTTCCCGGTAAACCCGTACACCTCATAGGCTGTATACTCTTTATCAAAATGATACCCCAGTTTTTCCGCCAGCGCTGCCGAGGCAGGATTCTGGGCATCCCAGCTTGGATACATGCCTCTCTCCAGACAGTCAAGAATCAACTGTGCGGCACAGCACAGTGCCAGTCCCTTCCTTCTGTAATCCTGACGGGTATCCACCTCTATCTCAATCCCCTGCTTATATACGGTATAGGAGGATGCACCTGCCGCAAGAATATGCCGGTCCATGGCGGCGACCCCAAGCCCCCGCCTCCTGTAATCCTCATAATCCCTAAACTGTGAACACAGATCCGCAGACCAGGATTCACCCATAGCACGCCTGTAGATTTCGCCGTCTATTCTGTGCAGCGAAAACCCTTCCGGACAGTTCTTTACTATTTCCTCAAGTTTCTTTTTATCAAATACGTCCGGTTCTTTCCTGATCGCATAGCGTATCACTTTCTTGGAACATCCCCGGTAAATATCCTCTATCATATCCTCCCAATCTGCAGAAGGCGGTACCATAATGATAAACTCAGATTCCCTGTCATCCGGTTTATTCCGCACAAGCCGTGCAGAGGGCTTTCCCGCAAAGAAACAAAAATCCCCGACTACAATCTGTGCAGACTGCGGATCCTCCTCTGTATCTGCATAAGCTCTTCCCATACAGTCCTGAAGACAGGACCAGATCAAAGTCTCCTCCCAGCCTGCAAATAAATCCGCAATTTTACTTTTATCCAAAATATCCACTGCTTTTTCCATACATCTCTCTTTCCCACGCAGTATCTCTGCCTATTCCAGTCAAATCCGTCTCCGCCGCATAAAGTTATCTACCCATATATAAATACCGTGAACGGCAGAACACACACTCCCGCCGGGTCATCTGATCCACTGGCGTGAACAACAGTTTTTACAGCTACCAGTATAACACATTCATAAAATTCATGTTGACATTTTCGACTCACCTGCATATAATAAATAGTTGTTTCTCACAACAGTTGTAATTTACAACTATTTTAAGGAGGCCATTTTATGAATAACCATTTTGTCAGCATCATCAGGCGCTGTGAATTGTCATATGTAAGAGCCGAAATGGAAAAATACGGGTTGATTCCTCTGGAAGGCAGACTGATCCGTATCCTCAAAGACAAGAGCTGCAGCCAGGAGGAAATGGCCGAATATCTGAATCTGGATAAGGGCAGAATCGCCAAAAACCTGGCATCCCTGGAAGAAAAGGGGCTTATATGCCGCAGAGTCAATGAAAATGACAGGCGCCAGAAATTTGTATCCCTGACGGAGAAGGGAGAGGAAATCTATGAACATATCCGGGATATTTACAGATCCTGGGATGAAATCTGTTATACCGGCTTTTCCCAGGAGGAACAGCAAATACATCAGGACCACATCAAACGAATTGCAGCCAATGCAGTTGCATACAGAAAAAAAGGAGGAAGATAAATGGTAAAAAATCTGACGGAGGGAAAGCCTCTCAAGCTGCTTTTTTTCTTTGCCCTGCCCATGGTTATCGGAAACTTTTTCCAGCAGCTTTATAATATGGTAGATTCCATGGTAGTGGGAAAATTTGTAGGTGAGGATGCACTGGCCGCTGTAGGCTCCTCCTTCCCTGTTGTCTTTCTGGCTGTAGCCATCGCCGCAGGACTTTCCATGGGATGTACGGTTGTCATCTCCCAGCTCTTTGGGGCAGGTCAGATCCGGGAAATGAAGACAACCATTTCCACTGCTCTGATCGCATTGGGTGTGATCGGACTGGCTATTATGGCAGCCGGTGAGCTGGCAGCCGGTCCGCTTCTGAAGCTTCTGGGGACGGACGCTGATATCATGGCGGATTCTCTCACCTATCTGCGGATTTATTTTGGCGGAGCTGTCTTCCTCTTTCTTTACAATACTTTGAACGGTATCTACAATGCCCTTGGGGACAGCAATACTCCCCTTAAATTTCTAATGGTGTCAGCCCTTACAAACATTGGGCTTGATCTGCTGTTCGTGATCCGCTTCCATATGGGCGTGGCTGGTGTTGCCTGGGCGACCCTGATCGCGCAGGGCCTGTGTGCTGTAGTCTCCTTCTTTGTTCTGATCAAACGGATGAAGGATATGGAAAGTGAACCTGCTGCCGCGGATAAAAAGTTTGCTTTCTTTGAGGCAAATGCAGCCCGCAGAATTGCCCGTGTGGGTGTCCCCTCCATGCTGCAGCAGTCCATTGTGTCCCTGAGCATGATGTTCATGCAGGGACTGGTCAACTCTTACGGAAAGGTATTTGTAGCAGGCTATACGGCAGCCACAAAAATTGATACGCTTGCCATGATGCCCAACATGAACTTTTCAAATGCCATGTCAAGTTATACAGCACAAAATATCGGAGCAGGAAAAGACAAACGGGTTGTTCAGGGTTATAAAGCCTGTCTGCTCATGGTCCTGATATTTTCCCTTATCATCACCGGTATTATTTATCTCTTCGGACCGCAGCTTCTCAGTCTGTTCCTGAACAGCGGTTCTGAGGGCAGCGCTATGGGATACGGACTGAGATATATGAAGACCGTCTCTGTATTTTATGTATTAATGGGACTTATGTTTGTAGGCAACGGCCTTTTACGAGGTGCCGGAGATATGGGCGCCTTTATGTTAAGCTCCATGTCCAACCTGTTTTCCAGAGTTGCCATTGCATACCTGCTGGCCCATTTCATCGGTTCCAGCGCAATCTGGTGGTCTATTCCCATTGGCTGGGGAATCGGCGCCATCTTCTCCTTTATCCGCGTACAGAGCGGAAAATGGAAACTGAAAAAACTGGTGGACTGATCCTGTAAAAGCCGCAAACAAATCTCCGGTTCCCACAGAAAGATTTTCTCTGCCGAAACCGGAGATTTTATTAAACCACCATTCTGTTCTCTGTTTTTATCGAAGCGGCTTTCGCTGCCCCCAGCATTCCTGATGCATCGCCAAGCGATGCTGTAACGATCGTACACGCTTTTCTGGAAATCTCCAGTGCATGGGTATCCACAACTTCTCTCGCCTTTGACAGCAGGCGTTCTCCTGCCGCTGACATACCGCCTCCGATAATCACACACTCGGGATTATATAAATTTATCACATTTACAAGGCCGAATCCCAGAATCTCACCAGTCTCCTCCATGGCCTCCCTTGCAAGCTGATCCCCTTCATCAAAGGCTCTGGATACCATTTCTGCCGTGATCTCTTCCGGGTCCTTCACCCAGTCTGTAAGCACTGTCTTCTCTTTTGCCTCAATCTTTTCCTTTACTGTCCGCAGAAGCCCCAAAGCCGACACATAACGCCCCAGACAGCCTGAGCTTTTACAGCGGCAGGGTCTGCCCTCCCGATACATATTCATATGGCCAATTTCACCCATGCTGCCGGTTGCACCGTACAAAATATGTCCGTCTATCATGACTCCTGCCCCTAAACCTGTCCCCAGTGTCAGAAGTACCACATTCTTTTTCCCCTTCCCCGCACCGAAATAACATTCCCCGTACAGATTTACGCGGACATCATTGTCAATAAATACCGGAATACCCAACCGTTCTTTAAACCATCCGGCAATGGGAACATTTTCCCATTGGGGAAAATTAGGTGAAAACAGGGAGATTCCCTTTTCTATATCCAAAAGCCCGGGAACCCCCATTCCCATGACCTCCACTTCCTCTGCCGCTGCCCCTGCTTTTAAGAGCAGCTCCCTGATATTATCTGCCATTCGCTGCAAAACGC
The DNA here is from genome assembly GCF_022867815.1 of Blautia sp. NSJ-175. Lineage (NCBI taxonomy): Bacteria > Bacillati > Bacillota > Clostridia > Lachnospirales > Lachnospiraceae > Blautia > Blautia sp. NSJ-175. The sequence goes on along the minus strand of NZ_JALIFQ010000018.1, from coordinate 68,891 downwards.
CCTCAGAGCCCAGACTGACCATGGTCGGTGTCCTCTGTTCGGCCACCACAGAAAAATCTTTTGTGAACAGAGAGGTCTTGATATTCGTTCCTCCCAGATCCATACCAATTATATATTTTCTCATTCTATGTCCTTTCCGGCAATTCCCCGGCTGCCTCCGGCCGCAGCCCGTATTTCTGCAGAGCACAGTCTGCGCAGCACCACCTGCTATACATCTGATTATACATAACATACAGGTCAAAAACAATACTCCCACAGCAGATAAACCAATCGCTCTGGTACCTCGGGACTTTCATGCCTTTGCCCTGAAAACACCTCGCGGGACAGCGGAACATGAACAATTACCGAAAAAGCCGCCGCCAAAATTTCCGGCAGCGGCAGATATATTTCTACAGATCATCCACCAGTGCACTGCTCTTTGCATAAGCTGTGCTTCTGGCTTCAAAGAAGTCTGTCTTGATCAGATTCGCATTGCTGTACTGTCCCACCCAGCGCATGCTCTCCGGCTCCGTGTCATGGCCATCATAAATCCCTTCAAAGCCCAGACTGAAACAACGGAGGTTTCCCAGATATTTTATATAATCCCTGACCATCTCGCCGCTCAGTCCGGCAATATCCTCTCCGATCACATACGCTCCCCAGGCCATTTCCTCTTCACAGCCCTCTCTTATCATCTCCCGGTATATTTCCACTTTATCTGCCGTGAACATTTCCGGCTCCTCTTTTTTCAGTTCCATAAGGATATTCCGGAACAGCCACAGATGTGTGTTTTCGTCACGGTTGATATAACGGATCACCTGCGCAGTGCCCGGCATTTTGTGGTTTCTTCCCAGATTATAGAAAAACATAAAGCCGCTGTAGAAATAAATACCTTCCAGGATGTAATTGGCAACAATGGTCTTCATAAATGTAAACATATCTTTTTTCTGCTGGAAATCGTTGTACAGGCTGCCGATAAAAGTATTTCTTTTCAGAAGATGTGCATCATCCCTCCACTGATACAGAACCTCCGTGCGTTTTTGAGGTTCACAGATCGTATCCAGCATATAGCTGTAGCTCTGGCTGTGCACAGCCTCCTGAAAAGCCTGGATGGACAGACACAGATTCACCTCATTGGCTGTGACATATTCACTGACAGCCGGCAGATTGGCTGTCTGGATGCTGTCCAGAAAGACAAGGAAGGAGAGGATCTTGTCATAGGCCCGCCTCTCTTTTTGTGACAGTCCCGGATAGTCTCTCACATCCACATTCAAATTGATTTCTTCCGGAATCCAGAAATTGTTCATGGCCTGCCGGTACCAGTCACTGACCCAGGTATATTTCATGTTATTGAAATCATTTAAATTCGTTGTATTGCCGCCTACCATTCTGCGGTTCTGTATTTCCCAGTCACCCTGCGGATTAAACAGGGGTTTTTTCTTCATTTCCATCAGCTTGCACACACCTCGCATTCTTCTACTTCCAAACTCCTGGACCGAATATAATATATGGTCTTGACCCCCTTCTCCCAGGCAAGCAGATACAGGTTCAGCACCTGGCGGAAGGTATAGTCATTGGTGATATACAGGTTCATACTCTGTGCCTGGTCTATATGGCGCTGCCGGACCCCGCAGGCGCGGACAGACCATTCCTGTCCGATGTGATGAGCATTCTTGTAATACCAGTACGTGTCAGGATTCAGCTCCGGCGCCACGCGGGGCACAAGGCCGTTCTTTTTCTCCTCCAAAAAATACCGGTTCATCACAGGGTCCACACCGGCTGTCGTTCCAGCGATCATGCTGGTACTGCTTGTGGGGGCAACCGCCAGAAGATAGCCGTTGCGCATCCCTCCGTTTTTTACCTGATCTTCCAGATAACGCCAGCGCTCTGAGACATAGGCCCGCTTTTCAAAATATGCACCGCTTTCCCACTCACTGCCCTGAAAATAAGCATAGCTGCCCTTTTCCCGGGCATTTTCACAGCTTGCTTTCACTGCCGCAAAATTGATATCCTCAAATATCCGGTCGACCAGTTTCAAATGATCCTCACATTCCCAGAGAACCCCCTTCTTAGCCAGCATATGGTGATATCCGCTGACGCCCAGGCCAACCGGACGGTATTTCATATTATTGATCCTCGCGTAGGGAACCGGGAAGAAATTCAGGTCAATAACATTGTCCAGTGCCCTCATGGCACTTGCTGTGATCTCCTCTATCTCCTGTCTGTTATCTACATCAATTCTTCCCAGGGAAAGGCTTGCCAGATTACACACTACAAATTCTCCCGGCCGTGTGACCGTCACAACCACCGTCTCCCCGTCCACGACCTCCGTCCGCTGCTCCACCTGTTCAATGGGGCTCATATTCTGGGCGATCTCTGTGCAGAGGTTACTGCAGTAAATCATACCTTTGTGGCTGTTTGGATTTGCCTTATTGACCGTATCCCTGTTGAAGGTAAACGGGGTCCCTGTCTCCGCCGCGCTTCGGATGATCAGACGGATCAGTTCCTTAATGGGAATCTCCCGTTTTTTTATCCTGCTGTCAGCCACACACTCCATGTATTTCCTTTCCCATTCCTGACCGAAAGCGTCCTCCAGGGCATACCCTTTCACCATAAGGATCTCGTGAGGGCACATGAGATACCAGTCTCCCTCTAAGTTTTCCTTTGCTGTCCTCCAGAACAGATCCGGATAGCAGACCGCCGGAAATACATCATGGGCTTTCATCCTGTCATCCCCGTTGTTTGTACGCAGATTCAGAAACTCCGGAAGGTCTCTGTGCCACGCGTCCAGATACACTGCCACCGCTCCCTGCCGTACCCCAAGCTGGTCCACCGCGACAGCCGTATCATTTGCCAGCTTGATCCACCGGATCACACCCCCTGCTGCCCCTTCAAAACCGCGGATGTCGCTGCCTGCTGCCCGCACTTTTCCAAAATACAGTCCCATACCGCCGCCGAATTTGCTGACCTTTGCAAAATTGTCAATGCTGCGGTAAATCCCGTCCAGACTATCCGGCACTGTATCAATAAAGCAGGAAGAAAGCTGGTGATAGGGCTTTCTCGCATTGGAAAGCGTTGGCGTTGCCATAGTCACCTTAAGTGTGCTGAGCATATCATAGAACCGTAAAACCCACATATCCCTGTTTTTCTCTTCCAGCATGGCCAGATGCATGGCAATGCCGAGAAACATCTCCTGCACCGTTTCCAGCGGTACATTCTGACGGCTCCTTATCACATAGCGGTTTATCAGAAGCTCCAGACCGGAATAGTTGAACAGATGGTTTCTGTCCTCCTGCATGTAAGCTTCGTACCTGAGAATCTCTTCCTTTGAATAATTTTCCAGGATGTAGCTGCCATACAGGCCCATCTTGGTGAGACAATGGATCTTTTCGTAAAAATTGTGTATCCGGTAGTTTTCCAGTTCTCTCTCCAAACGGCGGGTAAACTGCAGATGCAGAATCCGTGCAGCAGCAAATTCCCAGAGAGGTGCCTCCTGGGTGGTCAGCTCTACTGCTGCTCTTTTCAGCAGATCCAAACGTTCCTCCACCTGGATGCCTTCCCGGTAAAAAGTCAGAAATTTGGCAAGCAGATGCTCCAGATGATAAACATGGTCCGTATATTCTCTCTGGATCTCCCTCAGAACCGTATCCAGTTCCTCCGCCTGTTCAAAATATTCCATGATCTTTCTTCTGGCTTCCCGCTTTTTGGCCCTCTCGTTTCTATATAATATGAAGCTTTTCAGCACCTCATAATAATTGAGCTCTGTGAGAGAGCGCTCCACGATGTCCTGGATCTGTTCCACCTGCAGCCGGCTGGACTGAAGGGGACAGTATTTTTTAATCTTATACTCCACCAGCTCCGTGACTTTTTCTATCTCTTCCTCTTTATATACCTGCCCCACACTTTTAAATGCCAGCAGGACCGCATTCTTTATTTTCTGTATATCATAGGGTTCTGCCTGTCCATTTCTTTTTATGATGATCATATTTTTCTTCTGCCTCCTCTTCCCTATTCTGTCCACTGTGTTTTATTCTCATCCTGTCAGGGTATGAATCAGCGCGGCAAATGCACAGACCTGACCGAACAGTGACGAATTATTGATATTGTAACACAGAGAAGGTATATACTCAACCTTTTTACTCCAGTTTGATTTTGGATATTATTGCTTCTACAGCCCGCATAACAAAGGGATAAGAGCTCCTCTGTACCCCAGAGCAGCGCTTATCCCTTTATGAATCATTCTTTTACTGTCTTAACTGTCATAAGCAGTTCTCCTGCCTTGATCTCTTTCCCCTCTTTTACAAGGATTTGATCCATCTCTCCATCCATGAGGGCGATTACATTCGTCTCCATTTTCATTGCCTCAACTACTGCCAGAACCTGGTTTCTTTTGACTTTTTCTCCCGGTTTTACAAGTATCTTACTCACAAGTCCGGGTATGGAAGCACCCACATGGCTCAGGTCATTGGGGTCAGCCATTGGTATGGATTCCACAGTCACCTTGGCGCTCTTATCCTGCACGGAAACTTCCCTGCGAATGCCGTTCAGTTCAAAGAATACATTTCTGGTCCCGTCCGGGTTCAATTCGCTCTTGCCCAGATATTTTATGACAAGTGTTTTTCCGTCTTCTATCTCCACACGGTTTGTCTCCCCCTCGGCAAGTCCGTGAAAATACACATGGCTGCCCAGGCGGGTGATATAACCGTATTCTCTGCGGCTCTTTAAAAAGTCCTCTACAACCTTAGGATAAAAGCACCAGCTTATGACCATTCTCCAGTCCGGTTTCGGAACAAATTGTTTCAGTCTCTCTCTTGCCGCATCGAAATCCATGGGCAAAAGCAGTTCACCCGGACGGCATGTGATGGGTGTCTCTCCCTTCAGAACCACTCTCTGCAGTTCTTTTGGGAATCCCCAGCGTGGCTGCCCCATCATTCCCTTGAAATAGCTCACTGCAGAATCCGGGAAAGTCAGGTTTTCTCCGCGCTCCACAATATTTTCCGGTGTCAGATCATTCTGGACCATAAAAATTGCCATATCACCTACCATTTTTGAGGACGGCGTTACTTTTACAAGACCTCCCAGCATCTCATTGACCGTGCGGTACATCTCTTTTACTTCCTCAAACCTGTGTCCCAGGCCAAGGCTCTCCACCTGTGGTTTCAGATTGGTGTATTGGCCGCCGGGTATTTCATAGCGGTAAATATCTGTTGCGGGATATTTGATTCCTCCTTCAAAGGAGCGGTATCTCTCCCTCACGTCACTCCAGTAATCGGTCAGCTCCTGCAGACGTTCCAGAGACAGGCCGGTGTCTCTTTCCTGACCCCAAAGAGCTGCCACCAGGGAACTCATGGAAGGCTGGCTGGTGAGGGATGACATGCTGGAAACAGCCGTATCCACAATGTCCGCCCCGGCCCCCGCAGCCATGAGCAGCGCCGCGATCTGATTTCCGCTGGTGTCATGGGTGTGGAGATGGATGGGGAGACCCGTCTCCTCTTTCAGTGCTTTCACCAGCTTATGTGCAGCATAAGGCTTCAGAAGTCCTGACATATCCTTGATACAGAGAATATGGGCACCCCGCCGCTCCAGTTCTTTTGCCATCTCCGTATAGTATCCCAATGTGTATTTATCCTCTTTCGGGTCAGAGACATCCCCTGTATAACACAGTGTTGCCTCTGCGATCTTATTCTGGTTCAGCACTTCATCCATGGCGATTTCCATTCCCGGGATCCAGTTCAGGGAGTCAAAAATTCGGAATACATCTATTCCGCTTCTTGCTGCCTCTTTTACAAATTCCCGGATCAGGTTGTCGGGATAGTTGGTATATCCCACCGCATTTGCACCGCGCAGCAGCATCTGGAAGGGAATATTGGGTATTTTTTCCCTGAGCAGGTCAAGGCGTTCCCACGGAGATTCCTTAAGAAAACGGTAGGCCACATCAAAGGTGGCACCGCCCCACATTTCCAATGAAAAAGCATCTGCCAGTATCTCTGCAGTCCCCTCCGCGCCTTTTACCATATCGCGTGTTCTCACTCTGGTGGCAAGAAGGGACTGGTGTGCGTCCCGCATAGTGGTATCTGTAATAAGCAGCTTTTTCTGATCCAGCACCCACTGCTTTACCGCTTCGGGTCCCCGAGCATCCAGGATCTGTTTCAGACCGTCTTTCCTCGTTCCCGTTACCTTTGGAAAACGCGGCGGCTCATAGCGGTATTTTCCGGCTGTCGGGTCATTGACTACAATGTTGCCTATGTATTTCAGCATTTTTGTGGCCCGGTCCTGGGAACTCTTGATAGAGAACAGTTCCGGTGTCTCGTCAATGAATTTTGTATGGCATTTTCCTGTGCGGAACATGGGATGCATTAAGATATTTTCAATAAATCCGATATTGGTCTTCACACCGCGCACCCGTGTCTCGCTCAAAGCCCTGAGAGATTTGTTGCAGGCACCTTCAAAGGTATTGTCATGTGTGGTAACTTTTACGAGAAGACTGTCATAGTAGGGGGATATCTCTGCACCTGCGTAGGTATTTCCGCCGTCCAGACGTACACCGAATCCGCCTCCGGTCCGATATGCGGTCACCTTTCCGGTATCAGGGGCAAAATTGTTCTGCGGGTCCTCTGTGGTTACCCGGCATTGGATGGCATATCCATGCCGTTTTACATCCTCCTGCTTTTCAATCCCGATCTCCGGAGCTGCCAAGGTCTTTCCCTCAGCAATGAGTACCTGAGCACGGACAATATCAATATCTGTGACCATCTCTGTGACTGTGTGTTCCACCTGAATCCTGGGATTCATCTCGATAAAATAATATCCGCCCTTCCGGTCCACCAGAAACTCTACCGTCCCCGCATTTACATACCCAACTTCTTTTGCTATTTTCACTGCGTCTTCACAGATTTTTTCCCGTATATCCTGTGAAATGGCAAATGCAGGCGTAAATTCCACCACCTTCTGATAACGCCGCTGCAGAGAGCAGTCTCTCTCAAAAAGATGGACAATATTGCCGTACTGGTCTGCCAATATCTGTACTTCAATATGCTTTGGCTCCTCCAAAAATTTTTCTATGAAAATATCACCGCATCCAAAAGCCTTTAAAGCTTCACTCTGCACCAGCGGGAAGGTATCTCTCACTTCCTGTTCATCTGCGCACCGCCGCATGCCTCTTCCGCCGCCTCCTGCAGAAGCCTTCAGTATCACCGGAAAACCGTAAGATACTGCAAGCTCCACCGCCTCTTGGGCATCACGGATGGGCACTGTGGACCCCGGAACAGTAGGAACACCGCAGCGCTTTGCAATTTCCTTTGCGCTCAGCTTATCCCCCATCTGTTCCAGCACATGGGACGGCGGGCCGATAAAGGCAATGCCGCTCTCCTCACAGGCCCTGGCAAAGTCCGCATTCTCTGAGAGGAAACCATAGCCCGGATGAATGGCATCCACCTTATGCTTTTTGGCAATATCTATGATCATGCCGATATCCAGATATGCACCTAAAGGACTCTTATTCTCTCCTATCATGTAAGACTCGTCTGCTTTTGTCCGAAAGACGTTGTACTCATCTTCCTTAGAATAAATCGCAACGGTACTGCGCCCCAAATCGCAGCACGCCCTGAAAATACGGATGGCGATCTCTCCCCTGTTAGCTGCCATCACTTTCTTAAAGTTTTTGCCGCACCTTTCTTTTTCCATACCTTTCCTCCTGTTTTTTGACCATAACGTGATTTGTTTCCGGTTTTGTCTTTCTATTAAAGGCATTTGTCTGTTTCCGAAAGACAAAAATATTTATTTCCACTATACTCTATTTAAAATGAAAAAGCAAGAAAAAAATAATCTTTTTATACACGTAAAAACAGGAGGCACAGACAGATTTCTCTGTGTGCCTCCTGTATAAGATTGGCTGCCGCAGCCTTTATTTTTACTTTAAAGTAGCTCGGATCAGGCTGTTATGGTCTCCTTTTGCAAGTTCTTTTACCCTGTCAAAGTCCAAATGCATAGCCTCTGTGATGCGTTCTCCGTATTCCGGGTCTGCCCAGAAGCAGTGTACTGCATGGCGATACTTGATATTATCAGTCACCGGCGCAATATTTCTCGCCGTATTTTCTATCAGAAGGACCTTCTTGTCCTCCTCAAGGATACGCCACAGATCTCCGCCTGCCCGGAAGCAGTCATCCGTAGGATCATCCGTGGGATCATAGGCATACATAGCACCTGACAGATCAAGAGGCGGCTCCATGACCTCCGGCTGTGACGACCATACGCCTGCGCTGTTTGGTGAATAGGAAGGCGCCCTCCCGTAATTTCCATCCACACGCATAGCGCCGTCCCGGTGATAGTCGCTGACCTGGCATTTTGCCCTGTTTACCGGTATCTCATTGTAATTGACTCCCAGACGGTATCTGTGGGCATCTCCGTATACAAACAAGCGGCCCTGCAGAAACTTATCCGGTGAAAATCCAATGCCTGGCACTACATGGGCAGGTGTAAATGCTGCCTGTTCAACCTCCGCAAAATAATTTTCGGGGTTTCTGTTCAGTTCCAGCACCCCCACCTCTATCAGCGGATATTCTCTGTGTCTCCAAATTTTCGTAATATCAAACGGATTCTCATAATGGTTTCTCGCCTGTTCTTCTGTCATGATCTGCACATACATGGTCCACTTGGGATAATCGCCCCGCTCAATGGATTCAAAAAGGTCACGTCCATGGCTCTCCCGATCCATGCCGCATATTTTCTCTGCCTCCTCATCCGTCAGATTTTTAATTCCCTGCTGTGTGTGGAAATGGAATTTACACCAGAACCGTTCATTCTTTTCATTATAAAATGAATAGGTATGTTCACCATAGAAGTGCATGTTCCTGAAGGATGCCGGTATTCCCCGGTCTGACATTACAATGGTGGTCTGATGAAAGGTCTCAGGAAGCAGTGTCCAGAAATCCCAGTTGTTCTGGGCGGAACGCATGCCTGTCCTTGGGTCACGTTTTACAGCCCGGTTCAAATCCGGGAAATTATGTACATCGCGAAGGAAAAATGTGGGCGTGTTATTTCCCACCAGGTCCCAGTTTCCCTCTTCCGTATAAAATTTTACAGCCACACCGCGGATATCACGCTCCGCATCCGCGGCCCCCCGCTCCCCGGCAACCGTGGAGAAACGGATAAAAAGCTCTGTCTCTGCACCGGGCTGCAGGACCTTCGCTTTTGTATATTGGGAAATATCGTGGGTAACCGTAAGTTTTCCGTAGGCTCCCCATCCTTTGGCATGCATTCTACGCTCCGGTATCACTTCACGGTCAAAATGCGCCAGTTTTTCCATCAGCCACACATCCTGCATGAGTACCGGGCCTCTCGGACCTGCTGTCAGGGAATGTTCATTTTCTGCCACAGGTGCACCGGCTTCATTCGTAAGTTTCCATTTGTTTTCTTCCATGCTTTAATCTCCTTTTCTTTCAGACACCTCCGTGACAAATGAGGTAACTCGTGCTCCATGAAAATATTCTTATTCTGCCGCCAGTTACTGCATGTTATTTATATATTTATAACATATATAAATTCATTTTTCTGTGACTATATCACATATCATCTTTTTTTAATCATATCATCATTCAGCACAATATACATCATTCTTCTAAAATTATTTTTGTTTTTATGCATTCTTTATATTTTCTTAAGAACTTACAAAAAAACCCGGAACAAATGAACATTCCGAGTCTTTTTGTAATACCCAGAGGCTATCTTCCTCTGTGCTTTTCCTTTCTTTTCTGCTGCCTTAAGGCAAATTTTCTCTGCTCCTCCTCTTCCCTTTTCTCTTTGGAAAGGGATCTGCGCATTTCCTTATCTTCCTCATGCTGGAGCTTCAGAGCCTGCTGGGATTTCGTGCCGATGCCCGTCTGGTTCATCTGCTTTTTTACCTGGCGCAGCATCCTTTTAGGATTTTTATGCTCTGTTCTTCTCACAGCTTCAGCAACAGCCGGACTGAAACTTAGACGATACCAGTTCTGACTGATAAATTCCTGTACCTCATACTCTTTTGGCTCCGGTCCGAATGTGATCTTACACACGGAACATCCTCTGCTGTCCATTCTCTCACACAGGCCAATCCAAAAGGGGTCCTGAAAAAACACCTTCACTGTTATCGAAATCCTGTCCATAATCGTTCCTCCTTGAAATGTTTTTATGGACTGTGAGGGTTATCCATCCGAATACCACTGCACATGTCCTGCAAAGAAGGGACGACCTAAGGAGGAAGGTTACTTACAGACCGGGATAACTGCACATCCGATCTGCGCCCGGACTACCTACCGGGTCTGTGTGGCCCTGCCGCACGTTGTGTTTTTATCTTTGCATATATATTATAGCGCATATGAGGAGAATGTGCCAGTCGGCCTGCTGCCTTCTTTTTGTTTTGTGATGTGTAAAAAGGCTCCCGGGTCGATTTCCCCGGAAGCCCATCTCTTTATTTTCCCACAGCCCTTTTCATCTCTGCTGCCACTTTATTCCTCAGTCTGTAAAGATACTCTGCATCCTGCGGATAGTTCTCAAACGTGATTTTTCCTTCTACACCCTCATATATAATTTCCACTACCCTCTCCCTGCCAACACTTTTTTCCAGTTCCTCCAAAGCACGCATATCGTCAAGTCCCTCCCGCTGTACCTCTGCCCGGATGGAAGACCATGGTTCCCCGTCCGCACCGGGATACACCAGAAATGGGTCTCCGGATGGAAACGCAAAACCTGCATGCGTGTCAAAAAAGGGATCGATATGCTCTATGGAAAACATAGAATTATAAAAGTTATATCCCCAGTGCAAAAAACCCTCTATCCTATACAGATACATCAGCACACCCATAATCCGGTTTCTGGCACTTGGCATGGCAAAAAAGCGGTTTGGCACTTTATTATTCTGCGCACAGCAGTAATATACCCAGAGATGCTCCACCCCGTGATCTATAAAAGCCTGGATATGGTCATTGGAGGGAATTGGATTTTCCACGATCCCTTTTTCATAGAACACGTAATCACTCAGGGCATCCATCACCTTCCACCCTTTCAACAGGTCCTCCACTGCTGCCTTAGCCTGTATATAACTGTCCAGATTCTCCCTTGACGGTTCGTCAGAGATATGAAAATAAACATGCTCTCTGTCAAACCCAAACGCTTCCAGCTTCTCCTGAAGCGCCGGAAGAAAGGCTTCCAGAAATCTTCTGTATTCTCTGCTCACAGCCGGTACATGCCACCCGAATTTATGTGTCTTAAGGCCATTCTCTGTGACATATATCTTCGGCGTCGCCTTTGCCCCCCACTGGGTGAAGAGATGGGCAATCTCAAGATTCTCAATCCCTGACCGTCTGCAGATATCACACCACCTTTTCAGCTTTGTAAAATCAAAAAGATAACCGTCCTCTTTCAATTCTGCCTCAACCAATTGAACCGTTGTGCGCTCTCCTCCAATCGCAGTGTCCAGGGGCGGTGTAAACACAGGCGTCAAGATCATATTGACCCCCAGCTCTCTCCCTGCAAGGGCAATCTGCTTTTCTATGACTTTCCAGTGCATTTCGCTGAATACTTCCGTCCGATAGAAATCTGCCAGGCAGTCAGCATGAAACCACTCTGTATGTATGAGAGACTGCGGTCTCCACTGCGCCTCCGCCACTTCCAGCTCAAAAGGAAACACCGCTCTTTCACATTCCATGTGTTCCGGCTTTTTAAGTGTACCATCTCCCATGTATACTTCCGGCAGCATGGTCAGCTCAACCGCCGCCTGATATACCCCGGCATCCAGCGTTTTTGTATCCGGAAAATCAATCCACAATGCCCGAAACTGCCCGGGCATTGGCGTGATAATATTCTCTTTTTTGGGTTTCAGCAGGTCCGGAAACAGCCCCGGCCGGGTTGTCAGATAATTCTCATCCGTAACCTCATAACAGGGAAAGGCGGATGGTACCAACTCCACATCACGGAAACGCGCGCTAGCCGGTATTCCTGTCACTTTACATTGAAAACGGTATTTATATGGAAGGTTCTCCCCACCGCATTTTCTCCTGTAGGCAATCTGTACCGCAGGCACTTCTCCTCTCAGAATTGAGATTCTGTGTGCCTCGCCCATTGCCTTTGGCTCAGTATCCGGAAATATTTTTTCCAGACTGCCGGTCAAATAAAATTCAAACTCTGGCATACTTCTCCTTTCAAAATGGCATTCGCATAATCAGAATGGTGTCCCATCCAAATCATAAGGAGTAGCCTGATAAACGTAATAATTGAGCCAGTTCGTATACAGATTATTCGCATGTGCCCTCCACAGCAGAAGCGGCTTATTATCCGGATCATCCTCAGGATAGTAATTCTCGGGAAGCTTTATATCCAGCCCTTTCCCTTTATCTCTCTTATACTCTCCGTCCAAAGTCACACGATCATACTCCGGATGTCCCATGACAAAGATCTGGCGGCCGTCCATAGCCATGCATAAAAATACTCCGGCTTCCTCTGATTCCGCCAGGATCGTCAGCGCATCACAGGCATGGATGTCCTCTGCTGCTACCTCTGTATGACGGGAATGGGGCGCTAAAAATTCATCGTCGAATCCGCGCACAAGGGGCACCCTGCGGTTTTTTACCCTGTGGCGGAAGAGGCCGAACACCTTGTGGTCCATCATTTTCTTCTTCAGGCCATAGTGATAGTAAAGCCCCGCCTGGGCAGCCCAGCACAGGTAAATGGTGGAGGTCACATTTGTCTTTGTCCACTCCATGATCTCCTTTAACTCTTCCCAGTAATCCACTTCCTCAAATTCCATCTGCTCCACCGGTGCGCCTGTAATGATCATTCCGTCATACTTATGGGCTTTTACCTGGTCAAAGGTCTCATAGAATTTGTTCAAATGGCTGGTCGCCGTATTTTTTGACTCGTGGGTCGCAACCATCATGAAAGATACATCCACCTGCAGAGGAGTATTGGACAGTGAGCGCAGAAGCTGCAGCTCTGTCTCTTCTTTGAGCGGCATAAGATTCAGGATCAGGATACGGATCGGCCGGATATCCTGATGGACCGCACGCCCCTCATCCATGACAAATATATTTTCTTTTTCCAGTATTTCCTTAACAGGCAGGTCACTTTGTATTTTAATCGGCATGTACTATTCCTTCTTTCCTTATGTATTGTTTTTGGTAACTATTCAGCCAGCTAAATAGTTACGGGTATTCGCCCATTAAAAATCGCTTCGCGATGGGGCGAATACCTGCCGCCACTACTCTTTTGCACGGTCAGCGCAGTAAATGCGCAGACCTGACTGAACAGTTACTGTTTTTGCAGCTATTTGGCAGACCGAACCGCTGCTTTATTTTTACATCAGCGGCGCAAATATACGGAGCACTTTACCCATGATTCTGTTAAAAATGCTGAGCCGCTTGTAATCTGCCACTGATATTTTCACACATTTTTTTTTCGTAGCCTGGAAATCCCGCTCCACATGGGAAATCTGGGAATTCCGGTAAAAGAGTACCCCATCTTCAAAATGATGGTAAAAACTCCTGTAATCCATATTCACAGTACCTACAATGGCCTTTTCATCATCTGAGGTAAATACTTTCGCATGGACAAATCCGGGTGTATACTCATAGATTTCCACACCTGCCTCCAGCAATTCATTGTAGTACGTCTTCGCAAGGGCAAAGGCAGTCTTTTTATCCGGAATATGCGGCATGATGATGCAGATCTCCACACCGCGCTTTGCCGCATAAGTCAGTGCCATGATCATCTCATGGTCCAGAATCAAATACGGCGTCATAATATGTACATAACGCTGTGCGGTATTTAATATATCCAGATATACCTGTTTCCCTGTGCGCTCATATCCATAAGGCATCACATCATAGGGAATCACATATCCGTCATTTGGCATCTGCATATCCTTTGGCGTCCGGTATGGCTCATATTCCAGATCTCCACGCTCTGACACACCCCACATTTCCAGAAACATGAAGGTAAAGCGTTCCACTGCCTCGCCCTTCAGCATGACTGCCGTGTCCTTCCAGTGGCCAAAACGTTCCTTCTTATTAATATACTCATCTGCCAGGTTCGTTCCTCCGGTAAACGCCACCCTGCCGTCAATCACAAGTATCTTTCTGTGGTCCCTGTTATTGTAATGGGGTGAGAAAAACGGTTTGATGGGGGCAAACATTTTGCACTGGATTCCCTCTTTCTCCAAGATTTTCGGATAAAAGGAGGGGAGCAGCGCCAGCACACACATTCCGTCATACATGACCCTGACTTCTACGCCTTCTCTGACCTTCTTTTTCAAAAGTTCCAGCACCGTATTCCACATATACCCCTCTTCCAGGATGAAATATTCCATAAAGATAAATTTCTCGGCCTTCTCCAATTCCTTTAACATGGCCGGAAACTGCTCATCACCCAGCGGAAAATAAGTCACAAGGGTATGCTCATAGACCGGACAGGTGCCGTACTCCATTAGATAAGAGGCCAGATGCCCCATCTGGGGGCTTTTCTGTTCCAGATCTTTTTTCACTTTTTCCTTCTGGGTCACATACTGTTTTGTGAATTTTCCCAGATACTGAAGTCTCTGGTAGATCATCCTGGTTCCCGGCTGGCTGTTGATATAGAGATAAAACAGCGCTCCGAATACGGGTACCACCGTCACCGGAATCATCCAGACCAGCTTAAAATCCGGATTTCCTCTGCTGTTGAACAGATGCAGCAGTACCAGAACTCCCAAAACTACAAATCCGGCATAAATATAAAAGCTGTAATCCCTCAGCCAGATAAAACTGGCGATGATCAGGGCAAACTGGACCAGGAAGGCAAAGACCACAATCAGGGTCCTGCCGAAAATAATAGTCTTAACGCCCTTCAGCCCTTTCTTCTTCATCTCTTCGGACTGCATTTCCTACCTTCTTTCTGTCATCCTTCCCCTGAAAGCTTCAGGAAATCCTCCTCTGATAAAATGGGGATCCCCAAATCCTTGGCCTTCTTATTCTTAGAGGAGGAGGATGTGGTATCATTGTTGATCAGGTAATCGGTCTTGGAAGTTACACTTCCCGTAACCTTTCCGCCTCTTTCCTCTATATATTCTTTTAACTGCGATCTGTTTGCAAAATGCTCCACGCTTCCGGTGATAACAAACTGTTTTCCCTCCAGGCTCTGGGTGCTCTCTGTCTTTACCTCCTCAAAGGTCAGGTGGGACAGCAGGTGCTCCAGCCTTTTCATATTGTCCTCATCCGCAAAATATTCCGTAAAGGTTCCCGCGATCACCGGTCCGATTCCCTCAATGCTGCTGATCTCCTCCGGTGTGGCATGTATGATCTTCCCCAGGTCATAGCGGAACTCTTTGCAGATCATCTTCGCATTGGCAATCCCCACATTGGAGATTCCCAGGCTGTATAGGAGTCTCGGAAGGGTGGTGTGGGACGCCTTTTCTATGCTGGCGATCAGATTGTCATAGGATTTCTGTCCAAACCCTTCCATGGAAACAATCTCATCTCTGTACTTCTCGATCTCAAAAATATCGCCGAAGTCCTTGATAAACCCTTTTAATATGAATTTTTCCAGGGTTGCCTCTGACAGGCCGTCTATATTCATGGCATCCCTGCTGACAAACAGGGTGAAAGATTTTATTCTCTTTGCCTGACATTCTGTGTTCATGCAGTACAGGGATTCCACATCATTGGTTTTGACCACCCTGGCTTCCTGCCCGCAGACGGGACAGACCTGGGGAATCTCCAGATTTCCGCTCCTTGTGAGATTCTCCGCAATCTGGGGAATGATCATATTGGCTTTATAAACCTGAATCTTATCTCCGATTCCCAGCTCCAGCTCTTTTAAGATACTGATATTATGCACACTGGCTCTGCTCACGGTAGTTCCTTCCAGTTCCACCGGCTCAAAGACTGCCACAGGATTGATCAGTCCGGTCCTTGACGGGCTCCACTCTATTTCTTTCAAAGTAGTCTCCCGGATCTCATCCTTCCATTTGAAGGCAAATGCATTCCTGGGAAATTTTGCAGTGCTGCCCAGAGAATCACCGTAAGCGATATCGTCATAGAGGGCTACCAGACCGTCTGAGGGAAAATCATTGCGGGTGATCTTGTCTGAAAAATAGGCAATGGCATCATCCAGGGTATCCGCTGTCACCATCCTGTATTCCACCACATCAAATCCCTGGCCTGCCAGCCATTCAAATTGTTTCTGCCTGGAGTTCTCAAAATCCACGCCCTCTGCCCGGACCAGGGAGAATGCGTAAAACTGCACATTCCGTTTTGCTGTGATCTCGTTGTTGAGCTGGCGCACGGAACCGCTGCAAAGGTTCCTGGGATTTTTGTAACGGGCATCCACATCCTCGATCTGTTCGTTGATCTTTTCAAAGTCAGAATAGGTGATAATGGCCTCCCCGCGAAGGATCAGCTCACCTTTGTGGGCGATTTGAAGGGGAATGTTCTTGAAAACCCTGGCGTTGTTGGTGATAACTTCACCCACCACACCGTTTCCCCTGGTAACTGCCTTTGAAAGACTGCCGTCCCGGTAAGTAAGTACAATGGTAAGTCCGTCCAGTTTCCAGGAGAGCAGAGTCTTCTGGTCCCCGATAAACTCCCGCAGGGTTTCCACATCCTTTGTCTTGTCCAGGGAGAGCATGGGACTTTCATGGGCTTCCTTCTGCAGTTCGTCCAATGCTTCATATCCCACCATGGCCGTTGGGCTTCCTGTCAGAGTGATCCCCGTCTCACGCTCCAGCAAAACCAGTTCATCATAGAGCTTATCGTAATCGAAATTACTCATAATCTCCCTGTCCTCCTGGTAATATGCCTTAGCCGCCTCATTTAGAAGAGGAATCAGTTCTTTCATCCTCGCTGTCTTGTCCATGTTACCTTTTCCTCCGTTCATTTTTCCTTATGACAGTTGTCTCCGAAGAATCCCGGATGAGACTTTTCAGCTCCTCCAGTTCCTTTTTTGTAGCCTCCCGGTACTGTCCTGCCGGCAGGCTGCCCAGCTCCAGGTTCATGACGCGAACCCGTTTCAGACGTTTTACTCTATATCCCAGATATTCACACATCCGCCGAATCTGACGGTTCAAACCCTGGGTCAGTATAATGCGGAATGACTTTTCACCTGTCTTTTCCACATGGCATTTTCTCGTCACCGTTCCCAAAATCGGGACACCGCATGACATTTTTCTGATGAAATCATCTGTCACAGGCTTATCCACAGTCACCAGATACTCTTTCTCATGACAATTGCCGGCCCGCATCATTTTATTGACCAGTTCACCCTGGTTCGTCAGAAGCAGAAGTCCTTCTGAATCTTTATCAAGCCTGCCTATATAATATATCCGAATTGGGTAATCTATATAAGAGATTACATTATTTTTTACTTTTGGATTGGCTGTACATTCAATTCCTCTTGGCTTGTGAAAGAGAAGAAGGACCTTTTTTTCTTCACGGCGAACCTCTTTTCCGTTCACCCAAATCTCCTGTCCCACCTCGATCTGCATGCCGAGAACAGCCGTTTTCCCGTCCACCGTAACTTTACCGTCCTGCACAAGACGGTCCGCTTCCCGCCTGGAACAGATGCCGGCGTCACTCAGATATTTATTTAAACGCATGTTTTGTGCGCTCCTTTACGTATTATGATAAAGAGTATATCACAAGTTCTGCCCGCAAGTAAAGCGCTCGCTTTCCCATGCCTTTAAGATATCTTAAGCAGTTATTTCGACATTTTTTCGGTTTGCGCCTTGCCAATCCTTCCACTGCGATAGTATAATGATAACGTGTACTTATGAATGTGCCCGGTCAGATATGACCGGACATATCAATTACAAAGGGGTTAATGTAATGAAAAACAAAAAGAAAACCGCGGGCATCCTTCTGCTGACCTGTATTCTGGGTGCCGTGCTGATTTTTGTGCCTAAGTATATTTTTTCTGCGGTCAAGACCAGCATGGATACCTACAGCAACAAGAAGGAAGCCATGAAGGAAGACCACTGGGTCTATAATGACTCCGGCAGGAAATTCGTCTACCACGACGGTGTTGTTATCAAGAACACCTGGCGTGAAGTGGGCGGAACCCGCTACTATTTCGATGATGAAGGGTATGTAAAAACCGGATGGGTTACCGATAAGGGTAAGCGGTATTACCTGAAGGAAAACGGCACTCCCGCATCCGGCTGGGTACAGCCGGAAGGTGAATCCTGGTATTATCTGGATGAAAGCG
Source organism: Blautia sp. NSJ-175 (assembly GCF_022867815.1). Taxonomy (NCBI): domain Bacteria; kingdom Bacillati; phylum Bacillota; class Clostridia; order Lachnospirales; family Lachnospiraceae; genus Blautia; species Blautia sp. NSJ-175. Next base: position 50,708 of record NZ_JALIFQ010000018.1, on the reverse strand, counting down.
GAGTTCCCACAACGGGCTGGGTCAAAAATGACGAAAAGTGGTACTATCTGAAGGATGACGGAACCATGGCTACCGGATGGATAGACGTGGATGGTAAGAGCTATTATCTGCAGGATGACGGTTCCATGGCCTCCGGATGGGTGGAGCGTGACGGCAACCGCTATTATCTGGACAGCAGCGGAACCATAAGTACCGGGTGGAAGGAAATCGAGGATTCCTGGTATTACTTCCGTGATGAGGACGGCGCCATGATGATTGGCTGGATCACCTCTGACGGCACGAATTTCTTACTGGACAGCGAGGGCAAAATGGTCACCAACTCCTGGGAAGAAAAAGACGGCAAAAAGTATTACCTGGGTGATGACGGCAAGCCTCAGACCGGATGGGTAACTGTGGACGGCAAGAGGTATTATCTGAAAGATGACGGTACTCTGGCAGGAAAAGGCTGGATCAAAGATGACGGAAAATGGTACTACCTGAAGAGTGACGGTACTGCCAAGACCGGATGGCTCCAGATTGGAAAAGACTGGTACTATCTGAACAAAGACGGCAGTATGGCTACCGGATGGATCACGGTTGACGGCAAGGCTTATTTCCTGAAAGACAATGGTGTCTGGGACAGCAAAGCAGCGGCAAAGACTGCCGCTGCGGGTTCCGGCCCTATGGTTGCCCTGACTTTTGACGACGGTCCCGGAAAATACACGGATCGGATTCTGGACACACTGCAGGCAAACGGAGCAAAAGCAACGTTCTTCATGCTCGGCCAAAATGTCCCCAGTTATCCGGACGCAGTCAGAAAAATGGACAGTATGGGATGCGAACTGGCCAACCACACTTATGACCACACAAGCCTGGATTCCCTGGATGCCTCCGGCGTACAGAATGAGGTGGAATCCACCAACAGCAAAATTGCAGCGATCGTAGGACACGGAGCTACCTTAGTACGCCCGCCTTACGGCGCTTATAACTCTACTACTAAGGCCAATGTAGGGCTTCCTATGATTCTTTGGTCTGTAGATACGCTGGACTGGGAAACTCGAAATGCACAGAGCACTTATGACGCAGTCATGGCCGCCAAGGACGGAGATGTGATTCTTATGCATGATATTCACGGCCCTACGGCAGACGCGGTGGATATGATCGTACCGGCGCTGAAAGCCAAAGGCTTCCAGATGGTAACTGTCAGTGAACTGGCAGCCGCCAAAGGAATATCCCTTGGAGACGGCATTGCATACGGCGCTATCAGATAAACTGAAAAAACTGGTGTACAGTGATGAATTTCACTGTACACCAGTTTTATTTTACTGTAACAAATCTCCGAAAATGTATCCGGTCTGTCCATTGTATTCTACTTTAATCCAATTACCGTCTGCATTGTCAACCTTGGTCACTTTTGTTCCGGCCTGCAGCTCCTGGAGAATATCTCCGTCTGTTCCTGCCTCGGAACGCATATTACAGACATCCTGAGTTGTCAGTTCAGAACCGTTGTCCGCCATGGAAGCCATACTGGTTTCCTGTCCAAGCTGTTCTTCAAAAGTTTTCAAATCAGCATCTGACTCCATCGCCTTGTTCAGGTTGGTCTCCACCTCACTGATCAGCTTCCTGACATCCTCATCCTGATTGGTCTTGTCAATGTATTCATTGACCTCCGTATCATTCTTGTCATTATGGATCATGTATTTGTCATCCTTTTTTACCACATAAAGCTGTGCCAGCCCCGGAGCCGGTGTATTTACATCGGTAAACTTCAGGTCATAAGAAACAAATACTACATAGCTGTCATCTGTGAGACCTTTTTTCGTATATACATTGATATTGCTGTAACTTTCAATATAAGTGGCATTTAATACTTTTGCTTCGTCTGTGGCATCAAAGCTGTCCGCAAGTTCTTTCATACGGTCAACATTTTTCTCTCCCCAGGCTGTATAAAATGCATCAATCAAAGAATTTACTTCAGGGTATGCATTTTTCTCCAAAGAGTTTTCATCCTCTTTTTTCTCGTCCTGTGCTTTTGCATCAGCATCAGAATCTTTCGACTTCTTGGTATCGTCAGACCCTTTCTGCTGCTCTGTCTGTGCGTCCGGCTTCTTTTCTTCTTTTGAAGAACCGCCCGTCAGGGCTCTAATGCCGAAAAACAGAACCACCAGAACGACCAAAATAGCCAGACCCAGAAGAATATACCTCAGATTGTCTGAAAGCCATTCTCTGAAATTGTCTAACATCCTTGTCCTCCTTCAAGACTGTTACCCTTCATTCCCTTATTCCAATGCTTTTCCCCAAAGCACCAAACACACCCGGAGGGATTCGAACCCCCGACACGTGGTACCGGAAACCACTGCTCTATCCCCTGAGCTACGAGTGCATATGTCTTCCTAGAAATGACATCCTTAGTATATTACCACATATTTTTGAAATTGTAAAGCCTTACGCAGAAATTTGGGCATGCGCCGCCGAAAACCGGCAGATTTCGGCGGCTATCCCCCACTTTTACAGGATTAGTGCATCCTTTTTCCTGTCATAATAGTATACATTATGGGACAGAACCTCCTCGTCCACCACCTGGGTCTCATTGACCTCTCTGACCATAGTCTCCAGCTCCTTTTTGGAAAACTGCCCGGAATCGGGCACAAGAATACATTCATGAATGCTGCTGGGCAGCACAAAGTAATTGCAGTGCAGAAGTCTGCTGATATGGGAAAGTACATGGGGATACAAAAGCACCGCGGCGCCGAAATACTTTTCTTCATTGGTAAGGATATACATCGGCTCCCGCTTCTGAAAACCAAGGGACAGAAAATCATCCTCCCCGGACATCTCCCGGATCAGCTCCTCCATCCCCTGAAACGTAAAGGGCAGTCTGCGGCTGGTATTTTTATGTGCATCCTCATATATTTCCTTCAGCTTGACCCCCCAGGTTTCCAGATGACAGTTATGTACCAGAAAATTTGCTCCGTTTAAAATCTCCTCATCCAACCGGTAATAAAACACCACAGCCAGGTCAAGATACGGAATATAAGGGACATTGTTCAAAAGTTTTCGGTTCATCTCAAAATTGATCAGTTTGTAGCAGATATGGCTTCTGGCTCTTTTGTAATCTTCAAACCCGGCATTTTGAAACTCTTCCTCCTCCACCTGCCTTTCTGCGTTGAGCTCCAGGATCTTAAGCGTCACTTCCTCCAGAGACATTCCATGTCTGAAGAAATCATAGAAATCAGCCAGATATATGGTAGGCGCAATATGGGCACCGCTCTCCATAATCGTGACAGCATCCAGAATCTTCCCGTTGTTTTTCTCAATCCTGTGAAGTGTGACCCTCTGTTCCCCCGCTTCTTTTTTCAGGCTGCTGAGTATCTCCTGTGTAAATGTGTTGTAGTCCATCTGTGAACCTCTCTTTCTTTTTTTACTGCCTACCGGAATTTTGCCGTATAGGATCTCAGACAGTAAAAATACTGTCCTATATTTAAGGGCTGCAAATGGACATATGGTTTCCATTGACAGTCCGTAAATATTCTTTTTGCTGTAATTGGAAAACACTGCACGAATGTGCAAGAATGCTGATAGATATTTGACTGCTATACATTGTAAAAATGTAAATATCATTATACAGGAATGCAAGGGATATTTCAAGTACATTTTACGATAATATTTCTTTTTTGAATCTCTCATTCTTTTAAACCCGGAGGCAGGGGCTGTCACTGCCCCTCTGTCCTCCAAAGCCAGGTATCCTCCATCCCTACCGGTACTTCACGGCAGCTTCCGTCTGTGGCGTAAACTTTCGCGGTATCGCGCTCGTATACAACAGATTTGATGATCAGCCACTGTTCCGTTCTGCTGTCCCATACAGGGTGTTCTATGTAGTTTGGCAGGTCATGGATCTTAATGCCCATTTGCTGCTTATCCACACCAATATTTTTTAAATATTCCAAAACCGTCATCTCTCCTATTCCTTCTCAAATTCTTTGCCGTATCTGTGTAGTTTCAAAAATCTTTTCCTGTTTTACCCATACTGCCGGACCGTGTATCCGACCCTCCTTTTATAAAGCTTATGGCTTTTGTCCACTTTGTGACCAGTAACGCGCTTCGCGATGCACAGTTCTGTCCTTTAGAGTACCAAAACAATAAATAGCTTTTTGATGCCTGCTGGCGGGTATCTTGCTTCGCATCGCGCAGCATCCATCTTTAGAAAACATCTCCCGGAACTATAGCCTGTAATATGTAACGGTTTATGCAGTATTTTTATATTCTTCCTCCAATCCTTATTGACATTGCTGAGATAATAAAGTATACTCATTTTATCGAACATATGTTTGTATTTGGCATTTGTTTCCGTTAACGGTTATTACATTTATATAATATCACCGTTAATTACTATAGTCAACTATTTTTCTTCCATTTTTTTCCGTCAAGTAGTATTTATTATCTATTCTCAAGTTGATTTTTGTTGATTTTTTCCGCTGGCGGCTGTAAACTTTCAGTAACAGGAGGATACTGAAATGGGTCTTGAAAAAATCGAAGAATACAAAAAGAGGCTGGGAATGACTACTGCAGAGCTTTCTGAGAAATCCGGTGTTCCGAAAGGAACGCTTGACAAAATATTAAGCGGCGTGACCAGAGATCCTAAACTGGAAACCCTGAAAGCCATCGCCCGGGTTCTTGGACTTACCCTGGATGATTTTGATGATGTGAGCAGAGAGCCGGAGAAACCCGTCCCCACATACGACGACGTGGAGCTTCTCATAGCCAGAAACGGAAAAAAAATGTCAAAAGAACAGAAACTTCGCCTGATACAACTGTTGTCCGAAATAGATGAGTAATTTCGGAGCGATTTATTTTGGAGTATATTTATATAGCAGATATGATTCTGAAAGTCTACAGGGAGTGCGGCATTAAAGATTTCCCCATTCCCTGCCTTGATATCCTGAGGCATTATGAATTCAGGACGATTACATATTCAAGATTGAAAGAATTAAATCCTGAGATTTACACACTCTGCGTCACTGCCTCCAACGACGCTTTCTGTGACCAGAGAAACCGCATCATCGCTTACAATGAAAAAGCGGTTTTAGGCCGTATACGTTTCTCTCTCATGCACGAACTGGCACACTGTGTCTTTGAACACACCGGCGAAGATCCGGAAAACGAGGAAATTGCAGACTGTTTTTCCGGTAATATACTGGCTCCCCGGGTTGCGATCCGCCATTATGGCTGCAAAAATGCAGAGGACATCCACCTGCGGTTCGGGCTTTCTTATGCGGCCTCCAACAAAGCGGTACAGGAATATAACACCTGGGAGCAGAGATGCACGTTAAAAGCAGACCGGGAGCTGGATGACTGGTTATTTCCGCTTAACGACTTCCACCGGAGTTTCCTCCGCCGTCTGCGCAGGCAGCAGCGCAGACAAAAGCAGCAGATGAAGCAGTACGAGCAGAAGCTCTCCTTTCTGCAGGAGAATCATTTGGATGACTATCTGGTACAGGGAGAGGACTGCCGGCTGTATGAATTTCAAAACAGTTTGACAGAATAATTTCAGACATGATAAAAGCCTGGAAATCCAGGTTTCCAGGCTTTTCTTTTACCAGAAGCATTATACTCTGGACAGGTATTCTCCTGTTCTTGTATCAATCTTGATCTTATCACCCTGGTCTACAAATAAAGGAACATACACAACTGCGCCAGTCTCAACAGTAGCCGGTTTGGTAGCTCCCTGAGCAGTATCTCCTTTGAATCCAGGTTCTGTATCGGTGATATCCAGTTCTACAAATAACGGAGCTTCGATAGCGAAAACATTTCCGTTGTAGGAACATACCTTTACCGTCTCGTTCTCTTTTACGAACTTCAGAGCATCGCCTACAGTCTGATTGTCAATGGCAATCTGGTCATATGTCTCATTGTTCATAAAGTAATATAAATCACCATCATTGTATAAATACTGCATGTCCACACGGTCAATACGTGCCTGCGGGAATTTCTCAGTAGGTCTGAATGTCTTCTCTACAACTCCGCCGTTGATAACATTTTTTAATTTTGTTCTTACGAAAGCAGCACCCTTTCCAGGTTTTACGTGCTGGAATTCCATAATCTGCACTACATTGCCATCAATTTCCAGAGTGAGACCATTTTTAAAATCTCCTGCTGATATCATAATGAATATTCCTCCTTAAATTCTTCCATTGGAAAAGCATCTCTTTTTCCACTGTACTCCATTGTATAATACCTCATCCGATTTTTCAACTGTTTTTTCGCTTTCTTTGGTCTTTCCTGTAAAAATAAAGGACGATTTTTTCCAATTTCCGCTTTAAAACTATCTGAATCTCCTCTTTGGGATGAATCGGTTTCACAAGAATATTGTGCATCCCTGTTCTCTTTGCACCGTACACATCCGTAAAAAGCTGGTCACCGATAAACACCGTGGTCTGCAGATCTGTTCCCATCAGCTCCATAGCCCTTCTGTAATTCTTCCGGGATGGCTTATGCGCATTCTCAATAAAATGTACCTGTACATCCCTGTTAAAAGAAGAAACTCTTTCATACTGGTTATTTGACAGCAGGCAGCACTGAAATCCAATCTCTTTAAGCCGTACAAAAAGCGCCTTTGCCCGTTCATCTGCAGGCTCCCCGTGAGGCACCAGGGTATTGTCAATGTCGAAGATCAGACCCCTGTATCCCTGCGCATATAATTTTTCAAAGTCTATGACATATGTGGAATCCAGATATTCATCCGGAAAAAAAGTGCGAAACATTGTCGATTCTCTCCCATCTGTAAGCAAAATAAAACGCGGCATGGCTTATTATACCCTGCCGCGCATCCAAAAATTCTTGTATTCTTCACGGCATACTTTTTAGATACTGTGGCATGCCATAGATGGCACCCCGTACCTGAAGGCACAGCAAATGTGCCGCATATAGTATACCGTGATGGTAACAGTTTTCCCGGGTGTTTGTCAATTCTTTTTGTATTATTTCAAGTTCGTTTTGCCCGACTGTGCCGTTGTTCGCGCTTCTCTGTCCCGCCAGGTGTTTTTAAACCGAAGATATAAAATCCTGAGGCAGGCAGCGCAGTAAATCTGCAGACCTGTCTGAACTGTCACTTTTCAGTTATCTTTCTGTCAGGACTGTATACTGCTGTGTCTCCAGTACATTTTTATAGGCCGGACGAATGATCTTGTCTGTGTTGATCAGCTCTTCCATGCGGTGCGCACTCCATCCCACGATCCTGGCAATGGCAAACATCGGTGTATATAATTCAAGCGGAAGCTCCAGCATGCTGTAAACAAATCCGCTGTAGAAGTCCACATTGGCACTGACACCTTTGTAGATATGACGCTCCTGTCCGATGATCTGAGGTGCCAGACGCTCTACCATCTCGTAAAGCTGGTAATCTTTTTGTCTTCCCTTTTCTTCTGCAAGCTGTTTTACAAACTTCTTGAAAATCTGGGCACGCGGATCGGATATGGAATATACCGCATGACCCATTCCATAAATCAGACCTCTCTTGTCAAAGGCTTCTTTATGGAGCAGTTTTCTGAGGTATTCGGAAACCTCTTCCTCGTCCTTCCAGTCCTTTACATGCTTCTTCATATCGTCAAACATGCGTACAACTTTAATGTTGGCTCCGCCGTGTTTCGGACCTTTTAAGGAACCGAGAGCCGCCGCAATGGCAGAATAGGTATCTGTTCCCGAGGAGGAAACCACATGCGTGGTAAAGGTAGAGTTATTACCGCCGCCGTGCTCCATATGCAGCACCAGGGCCAAATCCAGAATGGTTGCTTCAAACGGCGTATACTTCTTATCCGGACGCAGCATTAAAAGAATGTTCTCTGCTGTGGACAGTTCCTTTTTCGGATGATGTATATATAAACTCTTGTTCTGGTTATAATGGCGGTGCGCCTGATATCCGTAAACGGACAGCATCGGGAAAATACTGATAAGATTGATGCATTGACGGAGTACATTGGGAAGTGATATGTCCTCCGGGTTCGTATCGTAGGAATATAAGGTTAGAACACTCCTTGAAAGGGTATTCATCATGTCCCTGCTGGGAGCTTTCATGATAACATCACGGACAAAATTCCGTGGCAGACATCTCTGGTCGCCCAGTATCTTGCAGAAATCATCTAACTGCTGCTGTGTCGGCAGTGTTCCGAATAACAGCAGGTATGTAGCTTCTTCAAATCCAAAGCGTTTCTCCTGGAGAAATCCTTTGGTCAATTCTTCAATGTTGATTCCTCTGTAGTACAGCTCACCTTCGCAGGGAACTGATTTTCCATCCTCTTCTTTGCTGGAGACTATATTGGATATCTGTGTCAGTCCGGCAAGAACGCCTTTTCCGTTGATATCACGCAGGCCTCGCTTTACATCATACTTCGCATAGAGGGACACATCCATCTTGCTGTGATCCTCGCAAATCTTTGTAAGGGCTTCGATTTCAGGTGTTACTTTCATATTAAATCCCATTTTAGATTCCCCCTTGTTCTTTTATCTTCATCGCTTTAGCATAACGATATTTTACCATAAGAAAAGGTCAGTAACAAGAAAAATTTTTCTAAACATTCTATAAATTTATCAGACAGTAACTGTTCCGGCATAACTATGTTTTTGCATTGTATACTTGCAGAAAAGGATTTTTTCCTTTAAACTAAAGGAATGAAAGGAATGGTTCGCTTATGAAAATGGATGAAACTGTAGATGTGTGTGATTGCGTGCATAAGCATGATCATATACAAAAAAAAGTAATACCGGACGAGACTACATTGTATGGGCTGGCGGATCTGTTCAAGGTTTTCGGGGATCCTACCAGGATTCGGATTTTGTATGCTTTGTCGGCCGGGGAATTGTGTGTCTGTGATATTGCTTCGGTGCTGAATATGACGCAGAGTGCGATTTCGCATCAGCTTCGGGTGTTGAAGCAGATTAAGCTGGTAAAATTCCGGAGGGAGGGGAAGACGGTTTATTATTCTTTGGCGGATGCGCATGTGGAGACTATACTTAGTCAGGGGTTGGAGCATGTGCAGGAGTAGGGGTGTATCTGACTGCGAGGGCGGATATTGGTGAAGGCTGCTGTTGGCGGGAGCTGTGGAAAAGTGGGAATATAAATGAGTAACTATATGAAACTGGCGGTATCCCGGCTGCTTGTTTGCAGGCAGGGGATACCGCCGGTTGTATGATTATAGTTTTAGTTTGGCGAAGGCATCGGCGAAGGCGTTGTTTAGGGGTTCGGAGGCTTCTTTTTTTTGCTTGGTGAGGTATTTCTGGACATCTTTTTTGGAGACGCCGGCGCCTTCTTTTTCACGGCGGGATTGGAAGGAGGAGAGTTTTTCTTTGTAGCCGCAGGGGCAGATAAAGGTCTCCTCCTTGCCTTTTACATAGAGCTCCATGCGTTTGTGGCATTTGGGGCAGCGGGCATTGGTGGTACGGGAAATGGTTTCACGGTGGCCGCACTCACGGTCCTGGCAGACCAGGAGTCTGCTGTTTTTGCCGTTTACGGAGAGCATGCGTTTGCCGCAGACAGGACATTTGGTGTTGGTCAGGTTATCATGGCGGAAGGTGCCGTCTCCTGTCTTGATCTCCCGGATGATGTCCTGGGTATAGTCTTTGATGTCGGAGAGGAAGGCGTCTTTTTTCAGCCTGCCGTCTGCGATCCTGGAAAGTTTCATCTCCCAGTCTGCTGTCAGCTCCGGTTTTTTCAGGTCCTCAGGTACCAGCTCCAGAAGCTGTTTTGCCTTGGAGGTGATGTATATGTCTTTGCCTCGTTTTTCCATCAGGAAGGTGTTGAAAAGTTTATCAATGATATCCGCACGGGTGGCTACGGTTCCAAGGCCGCCTGTCTCGCCCAGTGTTTTGGCTGCTTTAGCGTCATGGCTTTCCATGAATTTAATGGGATTTTCCATGGCGGAGAGCAGGGTTGCCTCGTTGAAATGAGCCGGGGGTTTTGTTTTTCCTGTGGTCAGCTCCGCTTTGGATGCTGGGAAGGTGTCACCTTTTTTCACGGTTGGGAGAGTTTGGTCTTTCAGGGACGGTTCCTGGCTTCCCGTGTATTCCTCCTCGTCATCCTCATCGGACCAGCCGCTTTCATAGGCTTCTTTCCAGCCCGGACTTTTTACTATTTTGCCTTTTGCGAGAAAACACTCCCCTGCGGCCTGGGCTTTCACGGTTGTCTGCTCGTATTCAAAAGGCGGCATGAGTACACTTAGAAAACGGCGCACCACCAGGTCATAGATTTTGCGCTCTTCGTTTGTCATGTGATCTAACTGGACAAATTGTTCTGTGGGGATGATGGCATGATGGTCGCTTACCTTTTTGTCATCCACAAAGGATTTGCTGGCTTTTATGGGTTTCATGGAGAGGCTGCCCGCAAGTTTGCGGTAGGGACCTACTGCACAGGCTTTCAGCCTTTCTTTCAGGGTTCCGACCACGTCGCTTCCGATGTAGCGGGAATCTGTTCTCGGATACGTGAGGACTTTGTGGTTCTCATACAGGCGCTGCATAATATTCAGAGTCTCTTTTGCGGAGAGGCCGAATTTTTTATTTGCATCTCTCTGAAGCTCAGTCAGATCGTAAAGGCCCGGCGCAAAGGTCTTTTTTGCAGTCTTGTCTACGGATTCTATGGTAAGGGAGCCTGCCTTGACCTGTTTTAACAGGGTTTCCATCTTCTCCTGCTGGAAGGAACGGCAGGAACCGCTCTTTTTGTCCTGCCAGGTAAAATGAACGCCTCCGGCAAGTACAGTCATGCCGTAGTAATCCACGGGTTTGAAGTTTCTGATCTCCTCCTCGCGTTTTGCTATCATGGCAAGGGTCGGCGTCTGGACACGTCCGCAGGAAAGCTGGGCATTGTATTTGCAGGTCAGGGCTCTTGTGGCATTGATTCCCACCAGCCAGTCAGCCTCCGCACGGGAAACTGCTGCTGCGTACAGATTATTGTAGTCCCTGCCGTCTCTTAAATGGGCAAAGCCGTCACGGATCGCCTTGTCTGTGACAGAGGATATCCACAGACGTTTGATGGGTTTTCGGCAGTTTGCTTTTTCCAGGATCCATCTGGCAACCAGCTCGCCCTCACGCCCCGCATCGGTGGCAATGATGATCTCTCCCACGTCGTTTCTGTAAAGCTGTGTTTTCACTGCATTGTACTGTTTGGCTGTCTGTTTGATCACCACAAGCTCCATTTTCTTTGGAATCATGGGGAGATGCTCCATTTTCCACTCCCTGTACTTTTTGTCATAGCCTTCCGGGTCGTCTAAAGTGACCAGGTGGCCTAGGGCCCAGGTCACAATGTATTTGTCACCCTCCATGGCGCCGTTTAACTTTTTCCCGCATTTCAGCACCCTGGCAATATCCCGGGCGACGGACGGTTTTTCTGCTAAAACTAATGATTTCATGAAATTACATTACCTTTCCAAAAAATTCTGTTGTCTTCTTCACTTTCTGCATTATATCGTCAAACATGGCTGGTGTCAAAGACTGCATACCGTCACACAGCGCTTTTTCCGGATTATTGTGTACTTCGATCATGACGCCGTCGGCTCCCGCCGCAATCGCTGCCATGGTAAGGGGCTCTACCATGAAACGGATTCCCGCCGCATGGCTTGGGTCTATGATGACCGGCAGATGCGTCTTTTTCTTCAGCATGGGAATCGCGGAAATATCCAGGGTATTTCTCATGGAAGTCTCGAATGTGCGGATACCTCTCTCACAGAGAATCACATTCTCATTGCCTCCTGCCATAATGTATTCTGCGCTCATGAGCAGTTCATCCAGGGTATTCGCCATGCCGCGTTTGAGGAGAATGGGCTTTTTCAACTTTCCGAGCTCTTTCAGAAGCTCAAAGTTCTGCATATTTCTGGTGCCCACCTGGATCACATCCACATCCTCAAATAATTCCAGATGGCCCAGACGCATGATCTCCGTGACAATGGGAAGTCCGGTCTGTTTCTTGGCTTCTAAAAGCAGCCTCAATCCCTCGTCTCCCAGTCCCTGGAAAGAGTAGGGGGAGGTTCTGGGCTTAAATGCGCCGCCTCTTAAGAGTCCTGCACCTGATTTTTTCACATCCTCGGCCACCTCGATCATCTGCTCCCTGGTTTCCACAGAACACGGCCCTGCAATGACCTGGAAATTCCCGCTGCCAATCTTTCTTCCGCACACATCGATCACCGTGTCATCCGGGTGCATGCTTCTGTTGGCTTTCTTGTACGGCTCCTTAATTCTTTTTACCGACTCCACCACTTCCAGCGCCTGAAACTGGTCCTCCTGCAGTTCTGTGGTATCACCGATCAGGCCGATCAGTGTGGTATCCAGCCCTTCGGACATGTGAAGCTTCAGTCCTCTATCAAGGAGGTTTTTCTTCAGCTCCTCCACCTTTCTCTCGTCCGCGCCCTTTTTCAGTACAATGATCATAATGCATTTCCTCCATTTCTTCTCTTCAGATATCTGACTCCTGTTCCGGAAAATCATTTCCCAATGAACACAAAAAACCGATGTCTGCTACGCGCAAACACCGGTCTGATTCCACTATCTTTCAATATTTTAAAAGACTTTATGAAACAGATGTTTTACCGTAGCAAAATGAACCTGCGTTATAAAAATAACCCAGAAAGCCAAAATAATATGCTTTTGTCCAAACGTTCATTTCTGCTGTCATAATAAAACCTCTATCTCACTTTGTTATTCCCAATAATACTACCCGGCGGCTGCTTTGTCAATCATTTTATATCAGATTATTTTATCAATTTAAAGTGTAACGGTTTAAATTGCAAGCGCAGCCCGAAAATAAAAGAACCCCTGGCAGGGAACGGCTCTTTCCGTTCCTGCCAGGAGTCCTCCCACCGCCGGGACCGCTCATAAAAATCAGCGTTTTACATTGCCTCAGCTCTCTCAAACTGGCTGTTGTACAGATTCGCATAAAATCCGTCTGCTGCCAGCAGCGATTCATGGGTTCCCTGCTCAATGATATCTCCGTCTTTCATCACAAGGATCAAATCCGCGTCACGTATGGTAGAAAGCCGGTGCGCGATCACAAAGCTGGTTCTGCCCTTCATCAGGTTATCCATAGCCTTCTGTATACGCTCCTCTGTCCTGGTATCCACAGAGGATGTAGCCTCATCCAGGATCAGTATCCGGTTGTCCGCCAGAATTGCCCTTGCTATGGTCAGAAGCTGCTTCTGTCCCTGGGAAATGTTGTTTGTCTCCTCATTCAGCACCATCTGGTAGCCGCCGGGCTGTGACATGATGAAGTGGTGGGCATGCGCCGCTTTCGCCGCAGCGATAACCTCCTCATCCGTGGCGTCCAGCCTGCCGTAACGGATATTTTCCATGATCGTTCCGTGGAACAGCCAGGTATCCTGCAGCACCATGCCGAACAGTTCCCGCAGTTCACTTCTGTTAAAGTCTTTGATATTATGGCCGTCGATCAGGATCTCACCGGAATTGACGTCGTAGAACCGCATCAGCAGTTTGATCATGGTCGTCTTGCCGGCACCTGTCGGGCCGACGATTGCCACCTTCTGCCCCGCTTTTACAGATGCGGAGAAATCATGGATAATGATTTTGTTCGGATCATATCCAAAGGAAGTGTGGCAGATTTCCACATTGCCGTCAATATGGCTTACATCTGCAGGGTTTTCCACAATCTGCTCTTCCTCCGGGACATCCAGAAATTCAAAGACCCTCTCGGATGCGGCGGCTGAAGACTGCAGCATATTCGTCACCTGGGCAATCTGCTGGATGGGCTGGGTAAAGTTTCTGATGTACTGGAAAAATGCCTGCACATCGCCCACTTCAATCCTGTTCTTAATAACCATGAATCCGCCCAAAAGGGCAACCATCACATATCCCAGATTTCCCACAAACTGCATGATAGGCATCATCATGCCGGAGAAAAACTGGGAGCGCCATGCAGAGCTGTACAGCTTCTCATTGGTCTTCTCAAATTCATTGATCACGGATTCCTCTTTGTTGAAGGCTTTCACAACGTTATGTCCGCCGTAGATCTCCTCCACCTGCCCGTTTACTTCACCCAGGTACTTCTGCTGCGCCTGGAAATATTTCTGTGAATGTTTCATGACCTTGCTGATGATCGCCATGGAAACAGGCAGGATCAGCAGGGCTGCCAGCGTCATCCACACATTGATGCTCAGCATCATCACCAGCACACCGACCAAGGTGGTGCAGGACGTGATGAGCTGGGTCACGCTCTGGTTGATACCCATCTGCAGGGTATCCACATCGTTGGTGATCCTGGAAAGGATCTCTCCGTGGGTCCTGCTCTCAAAATATTTCATGGGAATTCTGTTGATCTTCTCGGAAATATCTTTTCTCAGGTTATAAGTTACATCATTTGAGATTCCCGTCATAATAAATCCCTGGATAAAGGACAACAGGGCACTTACCAGGTACAGGCAGAGACATCCCAAAAGGATCTGGACAATTTTATCGAAATTAATTCCGCTGCCGCCGTTTATCTTGGACACCAGTCCGTTAAACAGTTCCGTGGTAGCCTTTCCTAAAATCTTCGGCCCCACAATATTAAATACCGTACCGCCCACAGCAAACAGGATCATCAGCATCAGGCGGAACTTATACCGCTCCATGTATTTCACCAGGCGTTTCATGGCGCCTTTAAAATCTTTTGCCTTCTCGCCCGGCATTCCTTTTCCGTGACCACCCATCGGCCCTCTCGGTCTTCTCGCAGTATTACTCATTAGCCAATTCCTCCTCCGACAGCTGTGACATGGCAATCTGACGATATACCTCACAGGATTTCAAAAGCTCTTTATGGGTTCCCTGACCGACCACGCGTCCCTCATCCAGAACGAGGATCCGGTCTGCATGTAAAATGGTACTGATACGCTGTGCAACGATGAGAGTCGTGGCATCTTTTGTCTCTTTCTTCAGTGCGCGTCGAAGCACCACATCGGTCTTATAGTCAAGGGCAGAAAAACTGTCGTCAAAAATGTAAATCTCCGGCCGTTTGGCAATGGCCCTGGCAATGGAGAGACGCTGTTTCTGTCCGCCGGATACATTGGTACCGCCCTGGGCAATCTCTGATTCCATCTTCTCCTCTTTTTCCTGTATGAAATCCCAAGCCTGAGCCACTTCTGCTGCACGCTGAACCTCTGCTTCCGAAGCATCCTCTTTTCCGTAGCGGATGTTGGAATCAATGGTACCTGAGAAGAGCACACCCTTCTGCGGCACATAACCGATGCGGTCACGCAGCTCTGTGAGTTTCATATCACGCACATCCACGCCATCCACCAGAATCCGGCCTGATGTCACGTCAAAGAATCGCGGTATGAGGTTCACCAGCGTACTCTTGCCGCTTCCTGTACTTCCGATAAATGCCACTGTTTCCCCCTTATGGGCTGAAAAATCAATATCAGTAAGCGTCTCCTCATCAGCACCCGGATATGAGAATCCCACATGCTCGAAACGCACCTCACCTTTTGCCCCTTTGTCCGGCAGTGCTCCTGCATCGCCGTCCAGGATGGAAACCTTGGTGTCCATCACCTCATTGATACGTTTTGCCGCAACGCTTGCCCTTGGCAGCATAATGGACATCATGGTGATCATCAGGAATGACATGATGATCTGCATGGCATACTGCATAAACGCCATCATATTTCCCACCTGCATGGTTCCGTTGTCCACCGCATGGGCTCCGTTATAGACAATGAGAATGGTGATACCGTTCATAATAAGCATCATGGCAGGCATCATAAATGTCATACAGCGATTGACAAACAGGTTTGTCTTCGTAAGCCTGTCATTGGCCTTTTCAAAACGCTCCTCCTCGTGTTTCTCACGGCTGAAGGCCCGGATAACCGGAATACCTGTCAGGATTTCCCTGGAAACCAGGTTCAGCTCATCGATCAGATACTGCAGTTTTGTAAACTTTGGCATAGCGATCTTAAAGAGCAGCCCCACCAGAACCATGATCGCCGCTACTGCCACACCGAGGATCCAGGTCATGGATGCGTCTGTCTGCAGTACCTTTAACACACCGCCGATGCCCAAGATCGGCGCATAGAGTACGATCCTGAATATCATAGCAAACACCTGCTGCACCTGCTGTATATCGTTTGTACTTCTGGTGATCAGAGAAGCTGTGGAGAAATGATTCAGCTCCTCACCGGAAAAGGATATGACCTTGCGGTACACACCGTTTCTCAAATTCCGTCCCAGTATTGCCGCCACCCTGGCTGACAAAAATGTAACGGAAATGGCAGCTATCATTATGACAAGCGCCAGCCCCAGCATTTTAAGGCCTGACATCAGAATGTAGCGGATCTGCATCTGGTCCACATCGATTCCCTGGCCTTCGTACTCCAGTTCTACATACTGTACAGCCGCCTGTGTCACAATGGAATCCGGCATATCTTTCATACCTGAGGTCATGGCATCCATCATTTTCAGAAGCTGTTCTTTCGGCATCTGCGAAAATACCTGGAACAGGTCCGCATCCTCGGGAAGCTGCATTTTTTCCCTGATCTGCTTTACCTGGTCCCCGCCCTCTTCCAGACCTTCCACAGCCATCATGGGCATACCGAAAATGCTGTTCAGCTTTTCTCTCTTATCTGCGTCAATTTCTTTTAATTCGTAAATATCACCTTTTAAGGTATAGGCATCTTTGACTGTCTCCACATCTTTCTCTTCCATGAACAGAAAGAGTTTATCCATGGACTCCTCCCGGATTTTTTCCGGAACGCCGTCTTCAATTCCCTTCTGCTGGATACCTATGTTGACGATCTTAGATGTGTAATCCGGCAGAGCCAGGTCACAATTCGCCTGAAGGAATAAAAGAGCAATGATCAGCACAATATAGTACCAGCGCTCTTTCATGTAATGAAACATTTTTATCATGGTGTCACTCCTTTTAGTTTATTTGGTTTGTTCCAGATTCTCGATCATCTGCTTGAAAAACCGTTTCATAAGACAAATCTCGCTCTCTGAAAAGCCGCGGAAAATGGCATTTTCGCTGTCTTCCACCATTTTCTGAACATTTTCATTGAGTTCACGTCCCTTGGGGCTGAGATAAATGCGGCTCATGCGCTGGTCCTTCTCATCCGCCCTGCGGATAATAAGCCCTGACTTCTCCATCCTTTTAATGGAGACTGCCACAGTCGGAGGTTTTATCTTCATCTCCTCCGAAATCTGCCGCTGGCTCAATCCTTCTTTTTTTCCCAGCAGATGAAGCATCGGCACCTGCCTGGGATGCACATCCATCTCCCGCAGCGCCTCATAGGCCCTGCCAAAATACATATGGGTTGTTTTTATAAACAGACTCTGCAGGCTGTCTTCATTACCACACATCATTTCTTCCGCCTCCCTTCTCATTAGTTAGTCGACTAACTTAGTTTATCCCAACATTTATCATTTTTCAATATAAAGCTTTATATTTTATCCTTTTTTTATAATTTCTTTATCTTATTTTATTAGCCGGCTAATCTTTTTGTTACACCGGAGAATTAAAAAAAGCCGAAAAAAGGCACCGTGCGGATGACTTTTTCGTCAATCGCACGATGCACTTTTGTAAATGCCACTCTTTTCTTCGTCATGCTTTTTCTCTGGAAAGCGCAGGCCACATAATACACAGCATAGTAACAAAACAGGCAGTACCGCCGATAAAATTAGAGATGGGTTCCGCTAAAAATACACCGTTCACCCCAAGGTCTGCCACGTGGGGCAGAATGAGGGTGAGGGGCACCACGATCACTGCCTTCCTGAGCAGGGAAAAGAAGATTGCCTGCTTTGCCTTTCCAAGCCCGGTAAAGACAGTCTGACCGGAAAACTGCAGGGACATGAAGCAGAATCCAAAGAAATAAATCCTCATGGCATGGACACCTGCCTCCATCAGCTCCCCGCTTCCATTGAAAATAGCAATAAAGGCGCCGGGCACCAGCATGGTGAGGATCCAGACCACCGTGGTATAGCCGATACAGATCACGGACATGAATTTGATTCCCTGCTTCACCCGGCTGTATTTTCCCGCGCCGTAATTAAAGCCTATTACGGGCTGAGCCCCCTGGGTAAATCCATTGACCGGGACGCTTAAGACCTCCCTCACGGAATTGATAATGGTCATAACTCCAACATAGATATCCCCGCCAAAATTCTGCAGGGTGACATTGCAGACGATCTGCACCATACAGTTGGTAGCCTGCATGATAAAGCCGGACAGCCCAAGAGCCAGAATGTCCTTTACATAGGACAATTTCAGTCTCATACATCCTGCCCTGAGACGAAGAAGTGTCCTTGGTCCGGTCAGGAAACGAACGATCCACAGAGCTGACACCGCCTGGGAGATGACCGTGGCGATTGCCGCCCCGCGCACGCCCATGTGGAATAAAAAAATGAACACAGGGTCCAGCACAATATTGATCACAGCGCCGATCAGCACGGTCAGCATACCGATCCTGGCAAATCCCTGACAGTTGATAAATCCATTCATCCCCATACTGATCATGACAAATACACTGCCCAGCAGATATATACTGATGTAATCGTCCGCATATGGGAAAGTAGCCTCACTTGCGCCCAGCGCATATAGAAGAGGCCGTTTTACCGCAAGCCCCAGGATAATAATAAGGATACCGGCAATGACCACCAGGGCAAACGCATTGCCCATGATCACTTCCGCTTTGTCATCCTCCTGTTTTCCTCTCGCAATGGAGCAGAGCGGCGGCCCGCCGGTTCCGATCAGAAAGGCAAATGCCATGACAACCGTAATGATCGGAAAGGAAACCCCCACACCGGTCAGCGCCGAGGAATCCGCCCCCGGGATACGTCCTATGTACATTCGGTCTACAATACTATAGAGCACGTTGATGAACTGCCCCACCATAAGCGGCAGAGAAAGTCTTAAAATATTCCCGGGGATACTGCCCCGGGAAAAATCATGCTCCTCATTATGTGCCTCATGCAGTTTTTTTATCCATTGCATTCTTTCCTACACTTCCTTTCACCGGGAACGGCCCATAGCCCCTGCGTTTCCCAGCTTTCCCGTATTATACAGATACATCCAGACTGCCATGGCACAGATGATCAAATATCCCAGGATACTGAGCACGTCCGGCACCTGTGAAAACAGGATAAAGCCCAGAACTGCCGAAAAAATAACCTGAGAATAATCATAAACCGAAATCTCCTTGGCAGGCGCAAAACAATAAGCGGCTGTAATGGAGAACTGCCCCCCTGCCGCCGCTGCTCCCGCCAGAAGCAGATACAAAAGCTGCATATGGCTCATGGGATGGTAGAAGAAAAGCAGATACGGAAGCGTCACCAGACAGGAAAAACAGGAAAAGAAAAACACAATAAACGGCCCTTTCTCTCCCCTGCCTCCCAGCACGCGCACCATAGTATAAGCCAACCCTGCCGCCATTCCCCCTGCAAGTCCAATAAGGGCAGGCAGAAAGCTCATTCCCGTCCCCGTAGGCTTAACGATCATAAGACTTCCCGCAAAGGCCAGGATCACAGCTCCCACCTGCAGTTTATTCGGTTTTTCTTTCAGCAGGAACAGACTGAAGATTATGGCAAAAAACGGGGACATCTTATTGAGCATGGAGGCATCTGCCAGCACCAGATGATCCACCGCGTAAAAATTACATAAAATACCTGCTGTGCCGAAAACCGCACGGCACAGCAGATATTTCATATTTCCTTTTTTTCCTGAATACCAGGCTTTATTTTTTATCAGTATGGAACCTGCAAAGGCTGCTGCCACCAGATTCCTGAAAAAACTCTTCTGCACAGACGGCAGGTCCCCTGACAGACGCACAAAGGTGTTCATCAGCGCAAAACAGAAGGCTGCCATGAGAATGCAGAGAATTCCCTTTTGTCTCTGTTTCATTCTATCTGCCTCTTTCAGAGTTTCTGATGATAACCGTCCAGGAAATCAGCCAGTTTATTGGCTGCACTTTTCAGTTGTTCCAGATTCGGCAGATACACAATACGGAAATGATCCGGCTCTCCCCAGTTAAATCCTTTTCCATGAGTCAGAAGCACCTTCTTCTCTTTCAAAAAGTCCAGGACAAACTTCTCATCATCCAGAATATGAAAACGCTTTGTATCTATTTTTGGGAAAATATAGAAAGCCGCTTTTGGCTTCACAGCCGACAGACCGGGAATATCATTGACTGCCTTGTAAATATATTCCCTCTGCTCATAGATGCGCCCTCCCGGCTGCAGGTATTCCTGTACACTCTGAAAACCGCCCAGGGCTGTCTGTACAATGGACTGTGCCGGAACATTGGAGCAGAGACGCATGTTGGACAGCATATTCAGCCCTTCGATATATCCCTTTGCCCTCTCTTTCGGCCCGCTTAAGACCATCCAGCCGCAGCGGAATCCGGCCACCATGTGGGATTTTGAAAGGCCGTTCATGGTAACACAGAACACGTCCGGTGCCAGGGCAGCGATGGAATGATGCACCACCCCGTCCATGGTCAGGCGGTCATAGATTTCATCAGAGAAAATCATCAGATCATGCTCTCTTGCCAGCGCAGCGATCTCCTCCAGCACTTCCTTGGGATAGACAGCTCCCGTCGGATTGTTTGGATTGATGATCACAATGGCTTTTGTCTTATCCGTAATCTTGCTGCGCATATCCTCAATATCCGGATACCAGTCTGCCTGTTCATCACAGATATAATGCACAGCCTTTCCTCCTGCCAGCGTCACACAGCCGGTCCACAGCGGGTAATCCGGGGAAGGTACCAGAATCTCATCCCCGTCATCAATAAGCCCCTGAGTCACCATGTTGATAAGCTCGCTGACACCATTCCCTGTATAGATGTCTTCCAGGGCCACGTCTTTTATGTTCTTAATCTGACAGTACTGCATGATCGCTTTTCTGGCAGCAAATATCCCATGGGAATCTGAATATCCCTGAGAGTCCCGGAGTGTGTAGATCATATCCAGTATCACTTCCTCCGGTGCTTTGAAACCAAAGGGTGCCGGATTTCCTATGTTTAATTTCAGCACATCAATGCCGCTCTCCTGCATCCGGTTGGCCTCATCCAGCACCGGTCCCCGGACATCATAGCAGACGTTGTCTAATTTTGAAGATTTATCAAAAGTTCTCATGTTATTCTCCTCTCCGCTTTTCCCATTCTATTCCAGTGGGATCGTGATTTATGTTATATTGCACTGCAGATGTTATTGTTGAAAATTTTATCACTTCGCCGTGGAAAACGCAAGCGGCATGATGCTTTTTATGTGGTAAATAGTGCTGTGTTAACTTCTGGTTGGAGAGGATATATACCCGGACGCCGAACCTGGCCGCAGGCTTCCCCGCACGGACGGGAGCAGAGAACTTACAAGCTAATGCGTAAGCCGCACTAAGTTCATCGCCTTAGGGCTCTTCACTAAGTGCTTGCTAACGCATGGATCTTGTAAGCTTCTCTGGACGCTCCTAAACGCCCGTGCGGGGAAGCCTGCGGCCAGGTTCGGCTGACTTTGTATGTGGAACAGTTGATAAGTGGGAAATAATTGGAACACGAAAAATGTTGCGAACTGCATTGGAGATCCTGCCGGATAAATTCCTGATAACAGGACAGAATAATGCTCATTCTTTTTTATGACTTCATATAAGTTTGGTATTTCGATATGATATGGTATGTAAATTCGGAATCATTTTAATGGCGAATTTAAGCTGCTACAAATAAATGAGTTTATCATTTAAGAAATTATAGGTAAATATAAGAGACTTTTAAAATGTAATTCCAGATATTGCATATGATTTTTTTACTTAAGACAAAAATTATGGGTAAATTATTATAATTCTTGTCAAAACCTCTTTATTATTACATATAGCCCTGATATTTCTATTGAACTTATAGGTAAATACAGGAAATTTCTTTTTCATGCAGTTTATAATCTATTTCGTGGCACAGTTATTCTGGAGGTATATTCCCATATTGAAAAACAGGCGGGTCTGGTCATAAGCTTCCCTGTACGGACGTTTAGGAGCGCTTAGAGAATCTTACGAGATCCACACGCTAGCAAGCACTTAGTGAAGAGCCCTAAGGCGATGAACTTAGTGCGGGTTGCGTGTTAGCTCGGAAGTTCTCTGCTCCCGTCCGTACAGGGAAGCTTATGACCAGACCCGGCGTCCGCCAAATGCCGTTATACCTCCACATCCAATGTTGCCGCCATCAGCTCCTTTGTATAATCAGCCTTCGGACTGGCAAATACCTCCTCCACATTCCCTTCTTCCACAATCTTGCCATCTCTCATCACCATAACCCTGTCACACATCTGATAGATCACATTCAGATCATGAGAGATGAAAAGAACGGAAAACTTCATCTCTTCCTGTAGTTTTATGATCAGTTCCATGATCTGCCGCTGAATGGTAACATCCAGGGCTGACACCGGCTCATCCGCAATGATGAACTGTGATCCCTGGAGAAGAGAAACCGCGATACTCACTCTCTGCCGCTGGCCGCCGGATAATTCCCGGGGACGGCGTTTCAGGTGTTCTTTGGAAAGCCCTGTCTTTTCTGCCATGGCAAGGACTTTCCTGCGCCGCTCCTCTTTTGGTATTTTCTGCATGCGCAGCGGCTCCTCCAGGATCCATGCCACACGTTTTGAAGGGTTGAGGGAGGAATAGGGGTCCTGGAAGATCATCTGGGGATTCCCGGTGTGATGTATGATCTCACCATCCTGCACTTTTACAAATCCCAGGATTGCTTTGGAGAGTGTGGTTTTTCCGCATCCGCTCTCTCCGACCAGACCCAGGATCTCGTTTTTATGGACCGTAAAATCAATGTCCTTCAGCACCTGCTGTTCTTTTTTGCCTTCACGGTAAGATGCACTTACGTGTTTTACTTCCAGTACAGGTTCCATTATGCCCCGCCCCTTTCCTGTTTTGCTGCTGACCGCCTTCTGAAAGAAGTTCTTCTGGTTGGTATGGCTGCCAGGAGTTTTTTTGTATATTCCATGGAAGGATGCTCAAATATCTCCTGCACACTTCCCTGTTCCACAGCTTTTCCCCGGTTCATGACAATAACACGGCTGCATAGATGACGGATAACACCCAGGTCATGGGAGATAAAGAGAATTGCGGTTCCCTGTTCCCTGTTGATTTTCTGAAGGAGCTTTAAGATCTGGGCCTGTATGGTCACATCCAGTGCTGTGGTGGGCTCATCCGCAATCAGAAGCTTGGGCCCCATCACAAGAGCTGCCGCGATCATGACACGCTGACGCATGCCGCCTGAGAGCTGATGGGGATATTTGTCATACAGAAGCTCCGGATTGGGAAGCTCCACGTTTTTCATCATCTGCAGTGCCTTTTCTTTTCGTTCCCGGGCACTGAAATGGCTGTGAATCCGCATGGCTTCCTCCACCTGCTCTCCGATTGTCATGACCGGATTCAGGGATGTCATGGGTTCCTGGAAAATAATGCCGATCTCTCTGCCCCGTATTTTCCACAACTCTTCTTTTTGCATCTTCAGAATATCTCTGCCCTGAAACAAAATCTCTCCTCTGGGCATTTTGGCATGTTCGCCCAAAAGACCCATGACAGAAAGGGCCGTCTGCGTTTTGCCTGAACCGGATTCCCCTACGATTCCCAGTATTTCCCCTTCCTCCATGGAAAAAGAAATGTTCTCCACAATTTTTGTGGGCGGTACGGTATCATGAAATTCAATTGCCAGATTTTTTATTTCCAGTAATGCCATATTACTTCCCGCCTTTCTTCTGCAGCCCGTCACTTAACAGGGAAAATCCCAGTGCCAGGAGGATAACCGCCACTCCGGGAAAAAGAGCGCACCAGGGCGCTGTTGCCAGATATGCCTGGGACTCAGACAGCATTCTTCCAAGACTGGCATCCGGAGGCTGCACACCGATTCCCAGATAACTCATACCCGCCTCAGCCAGCACCGCGTTGTTAAATCCAATGGCAGCCGTAGCCAGAACAGTTGGCAGGGTATTGGGAAGGATGTGTATAAACATGATCCGCAGATGAGAAGCTCCCATAAGCCTTGCACTTTTCACATAATCCATTTCCCTCTGGGATATAAATTCACTTCTCGTCATCCTGGCAAAGCTGGGAATGAACACAACACCAAGGGCCAGGATCACATTGTATTTTCCAGGTCCTAAGATACTGATGAATACCAGGGCCAGCAAAATACTTGGAAAAGAGACAACCGCATCATTAAAACGCATAAGAATCTCATCCAGCCATCCACCAAAATATCCGGTAAACGCCCCCACCAAAAGGCCGATTCCGCCCCCGATCATAACGGTCGCTGCGCCCACAAAAAAGGTGGTACCTGTTCCTTTCATGACACGGCTTAAAATATCACGCCCAAACTGATCGCATCCAAATAAGTGCGCCAGGGAAGGTGCCGCGAATTTAGCGCCGCCGCTCATGGCGTCAGGATCATAAGGCGTGTACAAAAGGCCAATCAGCAGAAATAACAGCATGAATCCTGCCAGAGAGGCACCGATGATCAGATTGACCGACTTGTTTTTTCTGTCTTTTCTCATCTTCTCTCCTCCTGTCTAAGCATCCATGCGTATCCGCGGGTCTATTTTTCCGTATAAAATGTCAACCGTAAAATTGATGAGCACCACCATTGCTGCGATCAGCACAATGATTCCCTGAACGACAGGATAATCCCTGTTGGAAATGGAGGTGATCAGCAGGCTGCCCATGCCGGGAATGGTAAACACCTGCTCCAGAATAATGCTGTTTGCCATAATATCCGCAATGGTCATAGCCCAGAACGTGAGCACCGGAATCAGTGCATTTTTCAGCACATGCCTGCCGAGGACACGCCCTGTCCTGTTTCCGCGGCTGTAAGCAGTGCGCACATAATCCATATGAAGCTGGGTGATCACGGAACTGCGCAGCATTTTCACCGCCATTGCACTTTTTGGAAGAGCGATGGCTATGCTGGGCGCTATGAGGTAGGACAAAAATCCGCCAAAATTTTCGGATGGGGAGACATAGGCTCCAGGTGTAAACCATTTAAGCACCAGTCCGAATACATATGTGATCAAAATACCCAGAAAAAACCCGGGAACCGACATGACCACCTGATTACAGGTCATGAGAAAACGGTCAAGCATCCCGCCCTCATGGCTGGCAGTAAAAATGCCGAGAGGTATGGAAAACAGCAGGATGATAAAAAATCCCATGAGTACCATGGTAAGATTGACAGGTATTTTATCCGCGATCATCTCCTGCACCGGCATGGAATAACTGTAGGACTCACCCATGTCTCCTGTTACAAAATCTTTCAGCCACAGGCCGTAGCGGACCAGAACCGGTTTATCCAGGCCCATCTCATGCTGCAGTGCCTCTACCTGTTCCTTTGTGGCCTCTGTTCCCAGTTTTGATTTAGCCGCATCACCAGGGATCACGGAAAAAGCCATAAAGGACAGAAAAGAGACAATTAACAATGTTATAATGAGAGTTCCTGTTTTTTTCACAATATATTTCATTCTGTCTTTCTCCTTTTCCGTGTATGTTTCCCCGGTACATCCGGCCGGGCTTTATTTTACTTTGTAGATTTTTGCCAGATCCAGAACGTACAGCGGATAGAATTCAAAACCACTGTATGACTTTCTGAGAGCAACCTCTGAAGCCATATCCTGAATGTAGACATTTGCCGCGTCATCTGCAAGAATGGTTTCCATCTTCTTGTAGAGTTCTGTCTGTTCTTTATCGTCTGTGCTTTTCTTTACCTGCTGATAGAGTTTATCATACTCTTCATTATGAAAGTTAATGAAATTTTTAGAAGAATCAGAGGTAAAACGCTCCAGCAGAGCACGGCCGCTTAAATAAGCTGCGTCCACACCGACTACTGTAGACTGGAATTTCCTGTCGCCGTAAACATCGCTGAGCCAGCTGTCCCATTCCACAAGCTGGATCTTGGCATTGACACCAATCTGTTTTAACTGCTCCACCAGTATCTGGGCAGTGTCCACATGCTGCTGATAGTTGGATGGCACTGTGATCGTCATGTCAAATCCGTCCGGGTATCCGGCTTCCGCAAGCAGGGCTTTGGCTTTACCTGCATCCTGCGGATATTTGTCTGCCAGCTCCGGCATGTAGTATTTGTCAAATGCAGGGAACATGCTGCTGCCGATTATGGTTCCCTTTCCGTCCGCGATCATATCAAGCACATCCTGGCGGTTCACTGCATAGCAGAGTGCCTGACGTACTTTTACGTTGTCAAAGGGTGCCTCTCCATTGTTCAGGTATAATGCCTGCACCAGATTCATGCCGCCTTCATAGATGGTAAAATCCTCACCTTTAAGCTGGGCAGACTGGTTGGAATCAATGCGTGCTACCATATCCAGAGAGCCGCCCTTTAATCCGGTCACAATAGCATTGCTGTCACTTACCACCTTGAAGGTGACCTCATCCAGATATGCCTGGTTTTCCGTATCCCAGTAGTCTGCGAATTTTTTGATCTTAATATTCTCCTGGGGAGACCGGGATGCATACATAAAGGGACCTGTGCCCACAGGGTTGGTCGCCAGATCCTGGGCATCTTTGGGAATGACAGCCACAATGAGGTAGGCCAGAAATTCTGTGTCAGCTTCTTTTAAATGGATGACAATGGTTTTGTCATCGGGGGTTTCGACGTTTTCCACATTAGAAAACGCCGCTATCAACGGTTCTGTTCCTTCCGTGATACCGGCGCATCGCTCGATCGAATATTTCACATCGTCTACGGTAACGTCCGCTCCATTGTGGAATTTTACGCCCTCACGAAGTGTAAAGGTGTAAGTCTTGCCGTCCTCTGAAATGGTATGCGACTGGGCTACTGCATCGATGTAATTGCCTTTTTCATCAGGCTTTACTAAGCCTTCATAAATGTTGAATAGGACTTCTTTTGTTCCTGCCGCTACCGATTTGTGTGGGTCAAGACTATCCTCAATATCCTGAGGAATTCCTACTACAATGGAACCTCCCATGGTTGGTTCCGCTTTTGTTTCTGTGGAACTTTCGTTGTTTTTGGACTCTTTACCGCTTTCCTTTTTGTCTTGGCAGCCGCCGAGTACAATAGTCAGGGTAAGTGCAAAGAGAAGTGTTGGTATTAATCTTGCTCTTTTCATGGTTTCTCCTTTAAACATTTGAAGTTCCCTCATTATTTAATTGTCATGGTTATTGTAGCGGAATGGTGGGGGGATTGCAAGTATTATTTTGGAGACATGGCCAAGGCTGGATCTGCCCGCCGCTCCACGAAACCTATCAATTCAGGATTTTTTTCAATTCGTCCATGAAGGTGTTTACGTCTTTGAACTCACGATAGACGGAGGCGAAGCGGACGTAGGTTACGGCGTCAAGGTCTTTTAGTTTGTCCATGACGATTTCGCCGATTTCGGTGCTGGGGATTTCGCGGTCTTCTTTGTTGAAGATCTCGGTTTCGATCTCATCTATAATTTTTTCAATCTGCTCTACGGAGATGGGGCGTTTGTAGCAGGCACGCATGATGCCGTCCTGGATCTTGGTGCGGTCGTATTGTTCGCGGCTCTGGTCTTTTTTGATAACAACCAGTGGGATCGTCTCTATTTTCTCGTAAGTGGTAAAGCGCTTGCCGCACTCGTCACACTGTCTTCTCCTTCGGATGGAATTATTATCTGGAACCGGTCTGGAATCTATGACGCGGGTGTTGTCTTGATTGCAAAATGGACATTTCATGTAAAGGTCCTCCTTGAACTTATGTTATGTAAAGTTACCTATGGGTAAGTATAGTACATATGGACGTCTTACGTCAATGATTTTCACTTGTATTTTTGTATGTTTTCTGCTAGAATGGCAACAGTTCAGATAAGCTGAACTGCCAAAGACAGTTCGTAACCATCCTGTCTATAAATAAAACTAAGGAGGAAAAAATGAGTATTCAAGAACCAAGTAACCGTTACAGTGTGATACGGGAAAAAAATCCCAGGGAGATTTTACTCCTTCGGGGAAACGGGTGCAAATGGCGCCGCTGCTCCTTCTGTGACTATCATCTGGATTTTTCCAGGGATGAGGAGGCCAATTTCCTTTTAAACGAAAGGGAGCTTGCAAAAGTCACAGGATGTTTTAAGAAACTGGAAGTGATCAATTCGGGAAGTTTTTGTGACCTGGATAAAAAGACTCTGGAACGGATACGCTGTGTCTGCGAGGAAAAAGAAATCCATGAACTGCATTTTGAATGTCACTGGATGCACAAGGATGAGATTCCAAAGGCACGGGAGTTTTTTGCTGAGAAGGGTATCCGCCTGAAGATTAAAATGGGAGTGGAAACCTTTGATTTTGATTTTCGCGAAAAAGGGCTCAAAAAGGGCATTACTGCCGAATCACCACAGGAGATTGCAAAGTATGCGGATGAGGTGTGTCTTTTGTTCGGGCTGACAGGTCAGACGCTCGATTCCATGAAAAAAGATATTGAGACCGGCCTGGCTTTGTTTGAGAGGGTCTGTATCAATATTATGGTGGAAAATTCCACGAAAATGAAACCGGACCGGGATGTGATCCGGCTTTTTGCCGAAAATCTCTATCCTGTTTATATAGGAAATGACCGGGTGGATATCTTAATGGAAAATACGGAATTCGGGGTAGGTGACAAGTATGAGCAATGAGATTTTATTGATTTTATCCCTGGTACTGATTTATAGTTTTGTACTGCTGGCGTATTACTTTTTTGATATTTCCGGTCTGTATGGATGGACTGTTTTTTGTACTATCACAGCCAATATTGAGGTCTTGCTCATGGTGCGTGCTTTTGGCATGGAGCAGACGCTTGGAAACGTGCTCTTTGCCTCGTCTTTTCTTGTGACGGACATCATCAGTGAGATTGGCGGCAAGAAGCAGGCCCAGAAGGCGGTCAATCTGGGAATCTGTACTTCCTGCTGTTTTATATTGATCTCCCAGATGTGGCTTTTATACACCCCCTCTGCCAGTGACTGGGCAAGTCCTGCGTTCCATACCATATTTTCCAATACGCCGCGCCTGCTGTTTGCAAGTCTGCTGGTCTATGCGGTCTCCCAGAAATTTGATGTCTGGGCTTACCATAAATGGTGGGCATTTACAACAAAACGTTTTGGAAACGCAGAGGGATTTTTATGGCTCCGCAACAATGGTTCCACATTGGTGTCACAGCTTTTAAATACTGTTCTGTATACTTTTGGCGCGTTTTGGGGCATGTATCAGTTTCCGGTGCTTCTGCGCATCTGTGTATCCAGTTATGTGATTTTTGTATTTACCAGTCTGCTTGATACACCGTTTGTATATATGGCCCGGCGGATAAAACATAAAAAAGATGGAAATGTGACAAAAAAAGAAAAGGGATATCATTATGGACAAATATCTGGATTATATTCTGGAGCAAATGAAAAATCTGCTGGCAATTGACAGTCCCTCCGGATACACCCAAAAGGCTGCCAATTACCTGATGGCAGAGTATGAACGGCTGGGATACCATCCGCAGAAAACCTTCAAGGGCGGTGTGCTGGTGGATCTGGAAAGCGGCGACGTAAAACACGGTGTTCTCCTGGAGGCACATGTGGACACGCTTGGGGCCATGGTCTCTGAGATCAAGGAAAACGGACGGCTGAAGATTACACCCATCGGCGGGATGAATGCTAATAACGCGGAAGCGGAAAACTGCCGGATCGTCACACGCTTTGACGGCATTTATGAGGGCACCTGTCAGCTTGTCAATGCTTCCATTCATGTAAACGGGGAATATGACAAGACCGGAAGATCATTCGATACTGTGGAAATTGTGCTGGACGAACCGGTCACCGATAAAGAGTCCGTGGCTGCGCTTGGTATTTCTACAGGGGATTATGTATGTTTTGAACCCAGGACTGTGATAACAAGATCAGGATATATCAAGAGCCGTTTTCTGGATGACAAACTCAGCGCTGCCATTTTGCTGGGGTACGCAAAATATGTAAAAGATGAAAATGTCTCCCTGAAAAACAGGGTCTATCAGCACATGACCGTCTTTGAGGAAGTTGGCCACGGCGGGGCCGCTTCTGTCCCGGATGGGGTAAAGGATGTGATCTCCGTAGATATGGGATGTGTCGGCAACAGCCTTAGCTGTACGGAACGGCAGGTATCCATCTGTGCCAAGGACAGCAGGGGGCCTTATCACTATGACCTGGTTACATCTTTAGTGAAGACCGCCCGGGATATGGGACTTGCTTATGCGGTGGATGTGTATCCCCATTACGGGTCAGATGCGGATGTGGCGCTGACCGCGGGATATGACGTGCGGCATGGACTGATCGGCGCAGGCGTATATGCTTCCCATGGATATGAGAGAAGCCACGTGGAGGGAATGAAAAATACCTTTTTACTGCTGAAAGGATATCTTGGATAACCCCGAATCTGCGCTTTTCAGTCCGATTACTACATAAAGAGCTTAGATACGCTCTGATACCTGCAGAATATGTTCATCAATACGACGGACAAGACCGTGGGTATACGCTGAAAAATATTTCTGCCAGAAGGCATATGCGGTCGGGTTAAGACTCTCATAGTCTACACCCAGATACGCATAGCCTTCTTTTTTTAATAAATCAACCGCATAATTAAGAAGGTTCTGAAATACGCCTTTGCCCCGGTGTTCCGAAAGGCAGTATGCTGCTGTTATGTGCAGATACTCCGGAATTTCGGTAATACAGGTTTCACCGGACTGGGAAATTTTCAGGTATGCGCATGGCTGACCTTTATACCTGGATATAAAACATCGTTCTTCTTCTGCTGTAAATGTGCTGCAGAAGTCTTCCTGTGCCGCTGCGGCACGGTTCATGAAAAACGGGCTGCTGTAATAGTGACGCATCAGCATAAGTTCCAGCGGATACGCCAGAGAAATTGTTTCCGGGGTAAGCTCCTCGATTTCATAGTTTTCATTTCGGATACAGGTTATCGGCTCCATGGTTCGGACAGCATCGATACACCGCATGCCAAAACCATAGCGAAAAAACTGCTGCTGCGCCGTTTCATCGTGAGCATATAAGCAGATGCCGTGGCTGACCGCACCGGCTCTGACCCATTTCCGTGCGGCAAACCGGTACATGGCAGCGTATATGTCTGCTCTGTTCTGCCTCACTGCTGCATGAGTGCCCATAGGAGAGAATATCCCTTTGGCATCTGTTGATCCAAACGCATGGTCAAACGGTTCTGTACAGCACAGAAAGCCTGTCATCGTATTGCCTTCGTATGCTGCTGCTCCCAGGCCGTTGTCAGCAAAATATGTTAAGTCGGTTAGTTCCTTGGCACCCGGAAGATCCGGTACCCTGTTCTGCTCCTCTTGGTAGCATGACAGGGCAAGTTTCTTTGCGTTTGCAATATGTTCACGTGTAAAATTGACAATATTCATGTATTCTCCTTATGTTTGATACGGTGCGGCATGACTGCGGTTCACCTTGCTGCCCCAAGGCAGGACTGTGAACCGTCACAGGTATTACTTTTTATGATAATATAAACGGCATACATCATCACCTTTGGCTATGGATCTCAGAAGTTTCAGACGGCCGCCGTAAGCCTCTCCAATGCCGTGGTCGCCGCACATGGCTATGTCACAGAGTTTCGATATTTCTTCGTCTGTACAGCCGGCTTTCTGCCAGGCTTTTACTAACGGACAGTAATGAAAATCAATAGCCAGCTCTTTGTCTGTGCTTTTTCTGATCTTCATTTCAAATACCCACTGGGCAGGTTTTGTAAATAACTGTTTTCTGAGACCTTTCAGACTATTGGTCCCTCCTTGTTTTACTAACTCCGCCCCCTGCCCCAGGCCACAGCGGCGGATTGCCGCGCTTCCGAAATCTTCCCAGTCAAGCCCTCTTTTTCCGGCTTCATCACAAAGAAGATACAGCCACGCTGCACGCTGTTCAAGCTGTCCTCTGACAGCCTGGATGAGTTTATTCTTGATCTTTGGTTCGTTTTTTATTTTAGATATACAATTTTTCTCCATATTTTTTCCCCCTGCCTGTTTATTACAAACATCGTTGTCAGTTACCTTAGTCTTACTGTATAATGTCTTACAAATAGATTATAGCATAGGGGGATGTTCGGAAACAATCTGTAACTCCTTTAAAATCCATTCCGGGCAATCGGGCATTCCCTTTGCCGGAACCGGCTCTTTGATGCTTACTGCCATCGGGATCCCTCCTTCCTGATTTTTAGCATAAGAAAAGCGCCTGCACCTCTGCAAGCGCCTTTCAACATTTTGATTATTACTATCGCAACAAGTCCAATAAAGTATATTCACCCTTTTGAACTTTCGACAATTCATGATACTTTTTTATAGCTGCCACAAGAACTGTCGGATTGCTGAAGTAATCCTTCACAAAATCATAGGACTTTACCTCTGCCATCTTCAAATCTTCTTTACAAAAACCACTTGGTTTCTTCCCGGATTTCTTAAATTCCTTGTACTTATCCTCATTAAAAATGATTAGCATTTCAATTTCCGGAGCCGTAATCACATTTATGACATCCACCTTATTGGCATATGCCTTACTAAGCTTAAAGTTTTCACGCCTTGAGTCAAGAATCCTTATAACAGAAATCTTATTCATAAATCCTTTTCTCAAGTACTTTTCCTCAAACTTCTTGCCTTCTCTGCAACGGATCACTTCCTCTTCAATCATCTCTTCTCTGGAAAAGATTAAAAGTTCATGATCCAAGAGTATATCCATGATTGCATTTTCAGCTGAACCCTCACAGATACACGCCTTATATTCTGCTAATTCCATAGGCACCTCCTATATAAGGGCTGCTGCTATACTTTTCTTTAGCTGCATATAAGCCTCATATGTTGGAGTTGTACCTTCAAGGAAACCGCTCTGGTATGCATCACTCTTCTTGATATCATTTCGTTTCAGTATATTAGATAAATTCTCTACCGTAATACCATTGCGATTTCTGGTAATAAATATGCTGTCATTGCGATCATATTCATCCAGTAGTTCCGGATAATGTGTAGAAAAAACAAGTGTACCACCATTCTTATTCAGCTTGCTATCCATAAAGAAACGCATCAGCGTTGTAACAATTTCTTTGTTAAAATGATTCTCAATTTCATCTACAACAATATATCCACCGTTTTGCAGTACTTCCTGAGCCAAGGTAAAAGTTATCATTCCTTTTACAGTACCAGAGGAAAGGTAGTTGTTCAATTCTACAGGGTTATGAAACAGGATTTCTTCTTTTCCCTTAAATTTCAGATGGATTAAGGGCTTTTGGTCCTTTTCATCAAAATGCAGGCTCTCAATTGTTGGATCTAGGAACGTGATAACCTCTGCAGGTATATCTTCCGAGAACGGAAGCACATTCACATTCGTATATTTCAAGAGATTGACAATACGCACATGTTCCTTTGTCTTTTTATTTTTGGCAATCATTATACTTACATCATCAGATAAAAATGCCTCCTGACCACTTCTGATTATTGCCGGCTCTCTTCCATCAAAATCTAACATTGCTTTACGGGTAGTTACCTCATCTACATTCTTTGTCCATAAAGACTCTGAAACAATACTGTAACTTGCCCCTTCCGACTTGCTCTTACGAGACGTAATAATCGTTTCCAATCGACAAATCTCTTTAGTCTTTCTCGAAAAGAAATACGAATTCAATTTAACTTCTTGTGCATCCCCCAAAATATCTCTGGTCTCAATGTGGTTGATTGGTTCATTATTGATCATTTCCAATACAAGCAAAATCACCTTCAGTACAGAAGTCTTTCCTGAGGCATTAATACCAATGAATCCATTTGCAGAATTCAAATAAATATTTGAAAATAATGGACACAAAATGTTCTTATGTTCTTCTACAACTCTCTGCTGTGCATAAAAGCTCAAATCCAATTTTTCCTTAAAAAGCGGTAATCCTTCCGCTGTAATACGAAGAAGCTTCATAATTACC
Source organism: Blautia sp. NSJ-175 (assembly GCF_022867815.1). Taxonomy (NCBI): domain Bacteria; kingdom Bacillati; phylum Bacillota; class Clostridia; order Lachnospirales; family Lachnospiraceae; genus Blautia; species Blautia sp. NSJ-175. Next base: position 16,834 of record NZ_JALIFQ010000018.1, on the reverse strand, counting down.
TCCAAATTTATACACGATTTTGGTGTTTATATTTTTTCAGATAATTGTAGTATATCACCTCATTTTAAATTTATCAACGGGTTTTCCGTTTTTAATCTTAAATCATAGTTCTATATTCCCTTTTGCGATTTTGCATATTTGACCCACCCGCCGTTCTAAGACACTTTACACAAATCTTATAATACATTCTTGTATTTTTACCCCTAGCAATACTGTTTACTGCAAACTTCCTGTATTGATCCATGCATTCATTGACAGGACATGACCGCTTATTATTTATGCTTGTCTGTGGTCTGTTTTGTATACCTATATTTATATTTGCAATCTATATCTTGATATAAACAAATTATTTAATCGTTTTATTCATGAATTAAATTTTCAAAACCTATTGAATTTCACCTGCTAATATGATATATTGTAAATAGAAAAGGAACAACCGTCCAAAGTGGTTTGACCTATGCAAAAGTAGAAAATCCACCCCCGCTCGTCAAAGTTTAAGGGTGGTTTTTCTATGTAAACTAATGACTCATCAAGTAAATGAAAGTCAGTAGTGCGATCAGAAAAATTCCGAACTGCATCAGATCATTAAAACTGAATTTGTTCTTCATGTGCACCACCTCCATTCTCTATAGAATGAAGGTCAAGCCACCCTTTCACACGGTTGTTCCTCAATTTTTATGATATCATATTCATTTTGCATTTGCAATCTATATATTGTCATTTACAACTTTTTATTTCCTCTCTCTTTCCTGAACGTATCCGGCGACATTTCCGTATATTTTTTGAACACTTTTGAAAAATATGTACAGTTCTCAAATCCCAATACGTCAGAAATTTCATATACGAGATAACCCTTCTCCAACATTTCCTTTGCCAGCTCCACCTTCCTCATATTCACATATTCAATAAAATTCTGCCCCATCTCCTTTTTAAATACTGTACTCAGATAGGCACTGGAAACACCGATTTCTCTGGCTGCTTCTGACTGATGTATCTGTGTCCGCAGATGCGTATCAATATAACGAAAAACACTGCAGAGAATCTCAGAACGGCTGCATTTATAATCAATCAAAAACCGCTCATAAAAAGCATCTGTAAATTTCAAAAACCATTTTTCTATTTCTGACAAACTGCTGCTCATCATCAGTGACTGATAATGACAATTATCACCGCGCACTTCAATTTCCTCAATAGCCCCGTTTAATCCCTGGGCAGTCATAGAGAATACCCCAAGCATATCCATAAAAATACGCCGCAGCACATTCATATTTATATACCGTTCTTCATATACAGCCGTGAAAATATGTGTTATAGTCTTTTTTATCTCCTCCCTGTCCAATTCACTTACCGCCTTCTTCAGCTCTGCCTGCATATGCGTCATTCTATTTGGACTATGTTCTTTCGCCGGTATTTTTTCTGTAAAATAATGTATTCTCTGCTCTTCATCATAATAGCTCATCATCTGAATCTGCTCTGCAAGGGCAATGGCCCGGTTAATGTCCGTCTCTTCCTTCATGACACCCTCATAGATTCCCAAATATAACTTTATCAGACAGCGCTGCATCAATATCTGGTAAAGCTCCTCATAAAATTCTCCCGGAAACCGGCTGTCAAACACAAAATAACAGCACTGCGCCCCTTTGTGAATCTGCAGATATTCCTGCCCGCGCTTCTGAAACCACGCTCTGCACTGCTCGGTAACAGAAAATATCCCATCCTGTTTTTCTTTATGGGGCAGAATACACAGAAGCGTCCGGTAAGTCCCCACATCCTGAAAGATGTCTTTTCCTGTGTGGCTGATAATCTCCTCATACCGTATTTCCCGGACACGGAAAAACGGCTGCTTTTCTGCCCTGCATTTCAAAAGAATTTCCTTCAGCTCCTGGGAAGAGAGATTCAGTTTCCGCAGATAATCATATGCCCCCAGCTTCATAGCCTCTTTTACCATCTCAAATTCTTCATTACAGCTTATAACAATAACTTTACAGTCCAGATTATTTTTATTTAAATATTCCAGAATCTGCAGTCCGTTCACTTTCGGTATATTCAGGTCAAGAAGCAGAATGTCCGGATGATTATTTTCTATGGATTGGATTGCTTCCTGTCCATCCTTTGCATCCTCCAGCAGAATAAATCCAAGAGCCTCCCAATCAAGGAGCTGATGCAGGCCGACTCTGGCCAATATCTCATCTTCTATGATCAATACCTTATTCTTCATACCCTTTCCTTTCTGCCCGTGAATGTGCCTGAAATTCCGTTTTCTTTGGAATCCGAATCCATATTTCAAATCCCGCTTTTACCTGTTCATTGAATATCAGCCCATAATTGTCCCCGTACAGCATTTTTAAACGGGAGTTCACATTGTAAAGCCCCATACCGGTAAATGTCCTTTGATTCCTGTGCGGACTTTTCAGCATCTCCTCCACCATATCCTTATCTGCAGAATTTCCGTTGTTAAATATGGAAATCAGAAAATCATGCTCATATTCCACTGCTGAGACAATGATCTGCCCCGCCGTCACATCTTTTACGCCGTGCAGAATAGCATTTTCCACAATAGGCTGCATGGTAAATGCAGGGATCTCATAGAAATATAAATCCGTGGGGATCACATTATAATACTGAAAAGAATTTCCGAATCTGAATTTCATAATATCCACATAGGCCTCTAAAAGCGCTGTCTCCTGTCCCACTGTTGTCATGCCGTTTCTGTTGTCATAGACACCGTGCAGGATCTCCCCCAGGGATTCCAATGCACGGGAGGTCCTCACATCCTGCTCCTCCCTGGCCATGATTCGGATAGAATTCACGGTGTTGAATATAAAATGCGGAGAGATCTGCGACATCAACATCTCATAATGAGCCTTCTCTTTCAGATGGCTTTCTGTCTTCACCTTTTCAATCAGTTCTTCTATCCTCAGTCCCGCCCTGTTGTAGCTTGCAATAAATTTATGTATTTCCAGAAATGACTGTTCCGGCTCCTGAATCTTCAGGATTCCGTTCTCAGAGTTTTCCAGATTCTCCACCAGATTCGTAAGTGGCCTTGACAGTTTCCTGGAAAAATAAATCATGGTGATTATGGTGGCGGCAATTAAAAGCAGAACCATTCCGAGAATATTTCTGGAAATCCTAAGATTTCCCTCCAGATAGACCCTGCCCGGAACGGCGTACACCAAAGTATTCCCGCCGTGCTCCATAGAAACTGCCATGTACTTATAACCATTTTTCAAAACTCCCTGGATAATGGTATCAGCTTCTTTCCTCCACACAGGTTCCTCTTTTATGAGTAACTGCACCAGCCCATCTTTTTCCCCATTATATTCCATCTGCATTTCCCTGCTGCCGTCAAAAATATAAAAAGTCCCCTCGTCCAGGGGCACCATGGCCTGCGTGAATTTCCCCCATATTTTTGTACCGGAGAGCTGAATGAGAAGAACCCCCAGCTTCTCGCCGGAATAATCCAACACACTTCTGCCGATGTAGAGATAGCGGTATTCCCGTATAGGATATGTGGTCATCTCTGCAAAAAAATCCTGCAGTTCTGTGCAGAAAGTGGTTTTTCGTCCATTGGATACAATCTGCTGATACCAGTCCTGTCCTTCATAATCTACGGAAGTACGGCTCAGATTGTGTGCACCGATCAGATATCCGGAGTTTGTCAAAATGGCAATTTTGCCCCCCACTGCATTCAGAACTGAGCTTTCCATCTCGGACAGCCTTGCTGACAGCTCCGTCTTAGCCCGATACAGATCATAACTGTCCCCGGAACGAGCCATCGTGCGCAGATTCTCCAATACACTTTTGCTGGTCATCATCATACTGGTAGAGTAGTTGGTCACTTCAATCATCTGATCTCCGTTTGCTTTGATCTGAGACAGAAGTGTTGAATCATAACTGGTCATATTTTCTGTTGTAACCCTCTGTAAATAAATGTTCAGAAACATAAGTGCCAGACACAACGGCAGGACCACAAAACACCCCATGTACACAATGAGCTGTGTCCTGATACTTTTGTTTTTCAGACTGAAATGTCTGCTTCTTTCCCTCTCCATACGGTATCCGCCCTCTTTTATCCTTCATTCTAATATCTTAAATCTTTTTGTCAACTTTTCGCCTTGTGTTCCCATTACTTTCCAGTCCGGCCCATCGCGAAGCTTGTCTGAGCTATATGGCGTTCTCCGCAATTCCTACTCAGCAAAACAGGGCTGCCGCACATTTTGTGCGCCAACCCTTAAAGCTACCCCTTCACAGCTCCGGCAGACAGTCCTTCCACAAGGTTCTTCTGCACTAATGCGAAGAACAGCAATATGGGAACAAGGCTGATAACCACTGCTGACATCAATAATCCCCAGTCCACAGAGTATTGTCCGATAAAATCCTGCATTCCCACCTGAATGGTCTTTTTTAGTGTTGTATTGATGAAAATGGATGCATACATATATTCATCCCAGGATGACATGAAACAGAAAAGCGCTGTCACAAACAGTCCCGGTTTTGCCACGTAAAAGATAACGGAGAAAAAGGAACGTAATCTGCTGCATCCGTCGATCATGGCTGACTCCTCCAGTTCCCACGGAATCGTGGAAAAAAATGCACAGGTATTCCAGATGGCAAAAGGAAGAGTAAAGGAACAGTACATCAGTATCAGCCCCACATAACTGTCAATGAGCTGAAAATGTTTCATGATAATATAATACGGTATACACAGCAGGATTCCCGGAAACATTCTCGTCATCAGTACTGCCATCTTGATTTTCCCGGCGCCCAAAATGCGGTACCTTGTCAGCCCATATGCAGCCATGACAGACAATACCATACAAATAACCGTTGTCACTGCCGTAATAAATATACTGTTCATAAAATATCTGACAAAATTTGATTCAAAAATCACATGGCGGAAATTTTCAAATGTCACATATGTAGGAATAATCTGCTTTGGATCATATATCTGCTCCTGTGTTTTCAGCGCTGTCAGCACAACGTACACAAACGGCGCCACAGCAATAAATACCATCAGAACTGTAAAGATATAAGCACCTGCCATTCTGATATTCTTTTTCTGTTTTTTATTCAGCATTTGCCCCTCCTCTACTCTTTCTCACTTACCATGCGCAGATATATCCCGGAAAATACTGCCATGAAAATAAATAAGATCACAGACGCCGCCGCTGCTGTACCGAAGTTATGGTTGATGAAGGCCTCACGGTAGGCAAAGGTGTAAAGTATCTCCGTACTGTACAGGGGGCCGCCGCCGGTCATCAGCCAGATGGTGTTAAAGCAGGACACAATACCTATAAGATTCAGGATTGTGGCTATTGCCAGCGGTTCCTTGATGATAGGCAGCGTGATTCTCCAAAAGCATTGGAAACGGCTGGCCCCGTCAATTTCAGCGCTCTCATATACATCACCGGGAATGCCCTGCAGCGCAGCCAGAATAAATATCATCTGAAACGGAATCCCCTTCCAGATTGCCACAAGAACCACACACCAGAAGGCAGAGCCGATATTTCCAAGCCAGGAGATGGATTCCGTGATAGCTCCTAACTTTACGGCAAGTATGTTGATGATTCCCACATTTGCATTATATAAAAAGGTAAATGTCATTGCCGCAATCGCGTGCGGAACAGCCCAGGGCACCAGAATCAAAGTGCGGTATACAGACCTTCCTTTCAGTTTCATATTCAGTGCCAGCGCCAGCAGCATGGCTGCCACAAGCTGTATCACAAGATTCACCAGTGTCCATTTTACTGTATTTCCGATAGACTGCAGAAAAATCTTGTTGGCAAATATATTCTTATAATTTTCCAGTCCTGCAAAGGTATTGAAGATACTGTCCTTTGGACGAACCAGATTGTAATTGACAAAACTAAGATAAATACCGCGGAACAGCGGATAGATTGAGAGGGTCAGGACTGCCGCAACTGCCGGTGCCAGAAGCAGATACCCAGGCCAGTTTTTCTTCAGTTCCAGTCCCGCCCTTTTTTGTTTTCTTCCCATAATCCCACCTCAGGACGGGCAGCTCTCCCCGGCTGCGCCGGAGAGACGATAACCCGCTTTCTTGTCTACTTATAGTTAGATGCAATGTTCTCGTTTAATTTCTGCGTCAGGGACTTAAGCGCTTCCTCTGCTGTTGCCTTTCCGTAATCCACCTCCAGGATTGCATTGGTGATCAGTTCGTCGATGGCCTTTTCATTGATAACAGCCGGACGGGCACAGGTATATGGGAACTCATCTGTAAATACCTTCAGGCGTTCTTTTCCCTCCAGCGCTTTTGCATAATCAAAATCCTTACGTGCGGAAATCTTTCCCTGGACTGCCAGAATCGGATCTCCTTTTTCGGAATTGATGTACTGGATCAGATCATATGCCAATTCCGGGTTCTTACTGTTAGCGTTGATATTCCAGGTCCAGCCTCCCAGTACGGTTGCCTGTGTCTTTCCTTCCACCATGGTGGTGATCCCATAATCCAGATCAGGATTGATGCCGTCAACACCGTTTGCACACCAGTCCCCGCCCAGAAGGAAGGTGGCCTCTCCATTGGCAAAGCTTTCATAAACCTTATCCCATGTTGTGGCCTCTTTAAATGATTCTACCAGCCCTCCGTTTTCAATCATGCTGCAGATATAGTCCCAGGCTTCTTTCCCCTGTTCATTATCGATCACCACAGATGGTGTCTCACCGCTGGTATCAATGACCGGGCATTCATTCTGATAGAAGAAGGAATAAAACGCATATGCACTCTGATAGGTGATGATTCCGCCGTATCCGGCCTCCTTCACTTTTTCAAGGGCATCGGAAAGCTCTTCCCAGTTTGTGGGAACTGAGAGTCCCAGTTCATCCAGACGTTCCTTGTTATAGTACAGACCGCAGCAGTCCATGTACCAGGGAACCGAGTAATATTCTCCCTGGAACTTACCGGAATTCAGCGGCCCTTCCTGATACTGGGAAACCAGATCCTCCGGCGTGGCCAGTTCACTCAAAGGATATAGAAGACCCATTGCCGCCAAATCAATGGCATGTCCTGAATTATCCATAATCACAATATCTGCACCGCCGCCTGCCAGGGCCGCTGTCTGAAAAGATTCCTTAATATCCTGCTGGGAAGCTCCCTGCAGCGTGATTTTTGTACCGGGATGTTCCTCCTCATAATACCTGATAGTCTTTGTAAACTCCCCGCCAAGGTCCGTGGATTCATCAACCCAGTCATTTGTCATAAGAAGTGTAATCTCTGCAGAATCTCCCTTATCACTGTTCTCCCGGCTGTCTTCCTTTTTTTCATTCTCGGTGCTTTCTTCTTTCTTGTTCTCCTGACCACTGTCGGAACTACCGCACGCTGTGGTCCCTAATATCATTGCTGCCGCCATCAGTACGGCTGTCACTTTTTTTCTTTTCATACCTTCATACCTTCTTTTCCTTACAATTTTTTAACGGTTTACTGTACCCTTCTTTGCATTTTCAAAACGCCGGCTGTTTCGGAATTGCTATAAACACATTAAAACATATCCCTGTTATTTTTAGAATAAATATATTATTTGACTTTTTACCGTTCCTTCTTAAAAAATTTTCAAATTCCTTATCTTTTTTCCACCTGTTGTATTTTTAAGTTTTTTACGGCTTAAAAATAAAATATGTACTGATCCGCAAAAAAACCTGTCTGTTTTTTCGATTATTTCGCTCTGATTCAAAAGTTATCTTCATTCCCTGATACGTGTATCTGGACTAAAATCTTATGTACAGAAGAAAAGGAGGACTTTGAATATGAAAAAATTAAATGTAGCCCTGGTTGGGCTGAGCTTTGGACTGGAATTCGTTGCCATCTACTGCAGGCATCCCGATGTGGATAAGGTCTATGTTGTAGACAAAAATCAAAAACTTCTGGACCTTGCCAGAGAACGGTACAGCATCCCCCAAAGCCAGTGCTTCACTGACTTGCAGGATGTACTGGATATACCCGAGATCGATGCCGTCCATCTGGTGACGCCGCCTTCCACACACGCACCGTTTTCTGTACGGGTGCTGAATGCAGGAAAACACTGCGGCTGCACAATCCCCATGGGCATGAGCCTGGAGGAATTAAAACAGGTTATTGCCGCAAGAAAGGCCGCAGGCAAGAATTATATGTTCATGGAAACCACCATCTTCCAGAGGGAATTTCTCTATCTGAAAGAACTGTATGAGAAAGGGGAACTTGGTCGTCTGCAGTACATGACATGCGCCCACTATCAGGATATGGAAGGCTGGCCTGATTACTGGAAAGGTTTTCCTCCCCTTATGCATCCCACCCATGCGGTTGCACCGTGTCTGATGCTTGCGGGACATCTGCCGGAAAAAGTATACGCCAGAGGTTCAGGTAAAGTCCGCCGCGAACTGGAAGAACCGTATGGATGCCCTTACGCTTTTGAAGCAGCCTTTATCACCCTTCAGGACAGTGATATCACAATTGAGATGGAGCGCTTTTTATACGGAGTTGCCAGAAGTTATTCTGAGTGTTTCCGTGTATATGGGGAGAATAAAAGCTTTGAGTGGCAGCAGCTTGCAGAGGAAGATCCTGTCATCTACACCAGAACAGGAGCACTGCAGAAAGTGGATATCCTGAATGAAGAAAAAGAAGAATCCAGCAGAGGCGGAGAAATTCTGGAGGAACGGGTCAGGATACCTGATTATGCTCACCTTCTACCTGATGAGATTGCATCCTTCACCACCAATACGGTTTACAACAATGAAAATACACACCTCTCTTTTAAGCAAGGCGGCGGACACGGTGGTTCTCACCCCCACCTGGTACATGAATTCGTCCGTTCCATCCTGGAAGACCGAAAACCCGCCATCGATGATATCATGGGCGCCTACTGGACCGGCACCGGAATCTGTGCACATGAATCCGCCATGAAAGGCGGGGAAGTGATTACCATTCCCCGGTTTGAACAGCTTTAACCATAACCCAAACCCCTTGTTTTCCAAACAATTTTGTTGAAAACAAGGGGTTTTTATATCTGTTTTTCTGAATTGTCAAGGGCTAAAACTTTATTAAATTTTCCAGGTTGTCGTATATTGTCCGCACCAGGTGAGAATCATTTTACTAGACATTAAAATTTCCAGGAGGATTCTTGCAATGGCACTTAATAAAGTTGAAATATGCGGTGTGAACACTTCCAAACTCCCTGTACTTACCAATGAAGAGAAAGACATTCTGTTCGAGCGGATCAAAAAGGGAGATACGGAAGCCAGAGAATTATATATCAAGGGAAATTTGAGGCTGGTGCTCAGTATCATCAAACGCTTCTCCGCCAGCAACGAAAATGTAGATGATCTCTTCCAGATTGGCTGCATTGGGCTGATGAAGGCCATTGACAATTTCGACACGACACTGAACGTGAAATTTTCTACTTATGCGGTTCCCATGATCATCGGTGAGATCCGCAGGTATCTGCGCGACAACAACTCTATCCGGGTCAGCCGTTCTCTCCGGGACACAGCGTACAAAGCCATCTATGCCAAAGAAAATTACGTCAAGAAAAATCTCAAAGAGCCTACCATCAATGAGATTGCCGAGGAGATTGGCATTGAAAAAGAAGACATTGTCTATGCCCTGGATGCCATCCAAAGCCCGGTCAGCCTCTACGAACCTGTATACACAGAGGGCGGGGATACCCTGTATGTTATGGATCAGATCAGTGATAAAAAGAACAGAGAGGAAAACTGGATTGAGGATCTGTCCCTGAAGGAGGCCATGAAACGCCTGGATGACAGGGAAAAACACATTATCGAAATGCGTTTCTACGAAGGAAAAACCCAGATGGAGGTTGCCCGGGAAATCGGCATCTCCCAGGCTCAGGTCAGCCGTCTGGAAAAGCACGCGCTGAAAAACATGAAAAACTATCTCCGTCCCTGAAAATCCTCACGCTCCTGACTTGACATTCACGCCCATAGATGATATGCTAAACACCAATTCAGAATGTATCCGCAGCCTTTCAACAGGTCTGCCGCTGCATTCTGCCATATGATCCAACGCGTAGACAGGAAGAGTAAAATGTCTATCCATGCAGAGAGGAATGCATACGGTGTGAGCATTCTATGGGGAAACATTTGAAGACCACCCTGGAGCGGCTTTAATAAAGTCCGGCCGACACCGTTATCGTCTGAATGAGTGGTATTTGCAAAAAGGGTGGAACCGCGGTATCTTGTTTATCGTCCCTGAACAGTCTTAGGATTGTTCAGGGTTTTTTTATTTAATCAATTACTCATGGAGGAAAAAAGAATGAAGATCACATTAAAAGACGGCTCCGTAAAAGAATATACGGAGTCCAAATCAGTCATTGACATTGCCTTTGACATAAGCGAAGGACTGGCACGGGCTGCCTGCGCAGGCCAGGTGGACGGTCAGATTGTGGATTTAAGAACTGTCATCCACAAGGACTGCAGCCTGAACATTCTCACAGCCAGAGATCCGGAAGGACTTCGTGTTGTCCGCCATACCTGCTCTCATGTACTGGCTGAAGCTGTCAGACATCTGTTTCCCAATGCCAAACTGGCAATCGGGCCGGCAATCGACACCGGCTTCTACTATGACTTTGAGGCAGAACCATTTTCCAGAGAGGACCTTGACCAACTGGAAAAAGAGATGAAACGGATCATCAAGAAAGGAAACAAACTTGAACGCTTCACTCTCCCAAGAGAGGAGGCCATCCGCCTCATGACAGAAAAAGAAGAACCCTACAAAGTGGAACTGATCACAGACCTTCCCGCAGATGCTGAGATTTCCTTCTACTCCCAGGGAGATTTCGTTGATCTGTGCGCAGGACCTCATCTTATGAACACAAAAGGCATCAAAGCGTTTAAACTGACCTCCTCCTCAGGTGCTTACTGGAGAGGGGATTCCAGCAAACCCATGCTGCAGAGAATATACGGCAGCGCCTTTTCCACAAAGGATGAGCTGAACGAATATCTCCAGCACTTGGAAGAGATCAAAAAACGTGACCACAACAAGCTTGGACGTGAAATGGAATTATTCACCACCGTTGATGTGATCGGACAGGGCCTTCCCCTGCTGATGCCAAAAGGCGCTAAGATCATCCAGACACTCCAGAGATGGATCGAGGATGAGGAGGACAACAATTGGGGCTATATCCGTACCAAGACACCCCTCATGGCCAAAAGTGACTTATACAAGATATCCGGTCACTGGGACCACTACAAAGACGGCATGTTTGTTCTGGGAGATGAGGAGACGGACAAAGAAGTGTTTGCTCTGCGTCCCATGACCTGCCCCTTCCAGTATTATGTATATAAATCCAGACAGCGCTCCTACCGCGACCTGCCTCTTCGCTACAGCGAGACCTCCACACTGTTCAGAAACGAGGATTCCGGCGAAATGCACGGCCTGACACGTGTCCGCCAGTTCACCATCTCGGAGGGCCACCTGATCGTCCGCCCGGATCAGATGGTGGAAGAATTCAAAGGCTGTCTGGCGCTTGCCAAGAAATGCCTGACCACACTGGGCCTTCAGGATGATGTGACTTATCATTTATCCAAATGGGACCCGGAAAATACAGAAAAGTATATCGGCGATGCCGAGGTATGGGAACAGACGGAACAGCATATCCGCAGCATTTTAGTGGAACTGGATGTTCCATTTGTGGAGGATGTGGGAGAAGCCGCCTTCTACGGCCCCAAGGTAGATATCAATGCCAAAAATGTATACGGCAAAGAGGATACCATGATCACCATACAGTGGGATGCACTGCTGGCTGAACAGTTTGACATGTACTATATTGACCAGAACGGAGAAAAAGTCCGCCCGTACATTATCCACAGAACCTCCATCGGCTGCTATGAGAGGACTCTGGCATGGCTCATTGAAAAATATGCCGGCATGTTCCCCACCTGGCTCTGCCCGGAACAGGTCCGCATCCTTCCCATCTCTGAAAAATACCAGGATTACGCGGTCAGAGTAGAAAGCGAGTTAAAGAAAAACGGTATCCTCTGCACCATAGACGAGCGTTCCGAAAAGATTGGCTACAAGATCCGTGAGGCAAGGCTCGCAAAAGTTCCTTACATGATCGTTGTGGGCGAAAAGGAAGAAGCAGAAGGAAAAGTGGCAGTCAGAAGCCGTTTCCTTGGTGATGAAGGCCAGAAATCCCTGGATGATTTCATTGATGCTCTCTGCAAGGAAATCCGCACAAAGGAAATCCGCCGCATCGAAACACCAAACAACCAGTAATCTCACGACTCACGACGGGCATCACAGAAAGGAAAAATATTCATGGATTTTATTGAAATCTTAAAGGCGGTCATTCTCGGTATCATACAGGGTATCACAGAATGGCTGCCCATCAGCAGCACAGGGCATTTGATCTTGTTTGACAATATCTGGCCCATGACCTCCACACCGGAATTTTTTGAAGTCTTCAAAGTGGTGATCCAGTTCGGCTCCATACTGGCTGTTCTGGTCCTGTTTTTCCATAAGCTGAACCCCTTTTCTCCAAAGAAAAGTACCGCTGAAAAACAGGAGACCTACACACTGTGGAAAAAGGTGGCTGTGGGATGTATTCCCATCGTGATTGCGGGACTGCCCCTTGATACGGTTCTGGAGGACTATCTGTCCAGTGTATACATAATCGCTGCAACCCTGATCCTGTACGGTATTGCCTTTCTTGTCATTGAGAGCAGAAAAAAACAGCCGACAATGGATTCTCTGGAGGCACTTACCTATCAGGCAGCCTTTTTCATCGGCTGTTTCCAGGTGCTGGCGGCAATTCCCGGAACCTCCAGAAGCGGCGCAACCATCCTGGGCGCTGTCATTCTGGGCTGCTCCCGTTATGTAGCCAGTGAATTTTCCTTCTTTCTTGCCATACCGGTCATGGCCGGCGCCAGCGGTCTGAAGCTGCTGAAATATTTCCTGAAAACAGGCATGTTTTCCGGTGAAGAATGGATTCTCCTGATAATCGGAACCTTTGTCTCCTTTATCGTATCCATTTTTGCCATCCGCATGCTTCTGGGCTACATCAGAAAACATGACTTTAAAATATTCGGTGTCTACCGTATCATACTCGGCATGATCGTCATCCTCTATTTTGCCTTCCTTGGATGACGCAGACAGGGCGCTTTCCCCATGGAAAACGCCCTGTTTTTCTCTTATTTTACTGCCAGATGCAGCACGCTGCACGCAGGTATGGTAAACGCAATTCCTTTGTCCGTGATCTTCACATCTCTAAACTCTTTCACCTTAACAGTTTCCGGCTCCTCAAAAGTATTCATGGCATGCATCTCTTCCGCCAGGATCTCTCCTCTAACCTCTGTCACAGGTTTTTCCAGGATCAGTGCATCCACATCGTAATCCTCATCCAGGGAAAGGTTTGTGATTGTTATATGCATCACTCCCTCCGCATCCACTGATACGGACTCTGTCAGGTTCGGCACCTGATACTCCGCCTCCGCTCCTATGGTCTTTGTGTCGATACGGCTTTCCAGAAGATCCGCATCCTGATGGTATTTATACATATGAAATACATGGTAGGTCGGTGTCAGCAGCATCTTCTCCCCTTCTGTCAGGATCACAGACTGGAGAACATTCACAAGCTGGGCCAGATTTGCCATATGGACACGGTCACTGTGTTTGTTGAAAATATTCAGGTTGATGCCTGCCACCAGCGCATCCCTCATGGTGTTCTGCTGGTAAAGGAATCCCGGATTTGTGCCGGGCTCCACGGTAAACCAGGTCCCCCACTCATCCACGATCATTCCAATCTTCTTCTCCGGGTCATACTTGTCCATAATGGCACCGTGACGGTTGATCAGCTCTTCCATATAAAGTGTTTTGCTCAGCGTCTTGTACCACGCCTTATCGTCAAAATCCGTAGCGCTTCCCTTGATGTCCCATCCCTCCGGATGCGTGTAATAATGCAGGGAAAGGCCATCCATAAATCCATGCTGGAAAGGCTGGCTGTGGCGGAAACAGGTATGCATCACACCCTCTGTCCACTCATAATCATCCACATTTGCTCCGCAGGCAATTTTGTAAATCTTTTTATCTGCCTTATAATCCCTCACATAAGTCTGGTAACGGCGGTATTCATTGCCGTAATACTCCGGCGTCATATTTCCGCCGCAGCCCCAGTTTTCATTTCCCACACCGAAGAACGCCACGTCCCAGGACTCCTCATGTCCGTTTTCCTTTCTCAGGTCTGCCATGGGAGAAACACCGTCAAAGGTCATATACTCCACCCACTCTGACATTTCCTGCACAGTCCCGCTCCCCACATTTCCGTTTACATAGGCTTCACAGCCAAGCTGGCGGCATAGTTCAAAAAACTCATGGGTTCCAAAGCTGTTGTCCTCCACAACACCGCCCCAGTGGGTATTGATTATTTTCTTTCTGCTCTCTTTCGGCCCGATTCCGTCCTTCCAGTGATACTCATCCGCAAAACATCCTCCCGGCCAGCGCAGCACCGGAATCTTCATTTCCTTCAGGGCTTCCACTACATCCGTCCGCATACCGTTCACATTTGGGATGGGGGAGTCCTCTCCCACATACAGCCCCTCATAGATACACCTTCCCAGATGTTCAGAGAAATGTCCGTAAATCTCCTTATGTATTTTACTTTTTTTTACCTTTGGGTTAATCACCAGTTTTGTCATCCTGAATGCTCCTTTTCCTCGTAAAGTTCTTACCTATAGAGTATCACTTGTATGCACTTCAATACAATTTGTTTTTTAATCATTTCCGAAAAAAATGACCGCAGTGCGTTTGTTCTTCACACTGCGGTCATCCGCATTATTCTGTCACTACATTATTTACACTGTACCATTTTTCCGTGGGCTGTGAGAATTTTACAATGATCATGTCATCCACTTCCCGGATACTGCCCTCCTGCGGCCATGAGGTCATGGATTCCGCCTCCGCTGCGGCTCTTCCGATCATCTCTGCAGATGCCGCTGTCACTGCGTACCCCTGTGTTCGGAGAAAGTCCTTCATTCTGGATACATTTCCCTCATCCCAGGCGAAAATGGAGCCGCCCAGTGTATCCGACTTCTGAACAGGCAGCTCGTCCGGCTGTACCATCCCCACAAAAGCTATGGGCTTTGCGTGGTAGTCCATGCCTGCTCTCTGGATGTCATACATGAGCTGGGACGCTGTGGTCACATCCCTCTGATAGGCAATACTTCCATAATAATAGATCATATTCATATTCCGCGCGTTCAGAAACAGCAGATAAGACACAAGCACAATCATGGCCTTCTTTACCACATTTCTCCTGATCGCACTGAATATAAGATAAATCTGCACAGCACCCGCCAGGGGAATTGCCAGAAGCATCCTGCCATGGGTCTTGTAGGTTGCCAAAAGCAGATACATAACAAAGGGTGCAATACAAAGAGCAACCGTATAGAAAAATACCCCAAGCTTATCCTTTGCCCCTCTGCGCCTAAAAAGCAGCCAGACAGCATAGATTACAAAGAGCACTGTCACACAGCGGATCACCTCTCCGCCGTAAATATATTCTCCCTCATAGGGAATGGAAAAAGAGACCCTGCCCACATTGAAAACGGAAGCCGCGAACATTGCCTTCCAGTTCTCACTGAACCAGCCGATATAATTCTCCTCCAGATACCCGGCAGTCCCTGAAAAATGCCAGATGATCATATCAATCCCATAATATACCGCAGCAGCCGCAGCGCAGAGCACCGCACAGGTCACAATAAACCGCAGCAGCCCCTTCTCTTCCCTCTTCACAAATTTTAGAAGACAATAAGCCACCACCCCTGTCACATACACACAGATCAATGCCTGATAAATAGCAAAACTGTACAGCAGCAGCAAAAATGCAAGACCTGCATCCTTTTTCCCCCTGCCCTCCACAAACCGGATACTGTACACAAACCCAAAAGCCACAGCCACCATTGCTGTACACACCTGCAGATTGAACATGGAAAAAGAAAGAATCTCTCCCACCACAAACGGCAGTGAAGCATAATAGGCCGTAAAGATAAACATCTGCCACTCTTTGACCTTTTCCTTACCCAGCAGCGCATAGACAAATACAACCCCTGAAAAATGCCAGCACACCACCGAAAGGAAATCCCAGAGAAACGGAGCAAAATTCCCTTCCCTTGTAAAAACCAGATCAAACAGCCAGACTGAAAATCTCCCCTGCAAAAGCCACAAAAGCGACGGCTGATTTGCCAGAATCCAAGTCTCCTCATCGATCGTTATGGTAAAATGCGTCAGCATAAACCCAAAACAAACAAGAGAAAACACCAGTGAGAACAGAAACGCTCTCTTATACTTCACCAAAAATCCCTTCATTGGTTCCCCTCCTTATTACTGCCCTCTATCATACTTCAACAGAAAAAGCGTGTCAAGGAACCACCTCCGCGTAAATTCTTATTCTTTCTTTAGAAACTTATCCTCCTTGATCTCCACCAGAATGATATCCTCCCCAATCTGCTTAATACACTGCCATGGAATCACATACTCACTGGCCGGCCCAAACAGTCCGCAAAGCTTCCCCGGCACCGGCACAATGATCGCCGTCAGACACCCCGTCTTAGGATCAAACTCCACATCCAAAGGACACCCCAGACTCTTACAAGTACAGATATTAATAACTTCCTTCTGCCTCAAATCACAAACCCGCATAATCCCACCAAAATTCACCCTTATTACCTATCCTATGCCCCCCACCCCGTCCAATTTCCACCTTTTTCTCCCGAATTATAATGTACCCATAACAGTGGACAATCGAATTAGTGTAGTCCCTTCATTTTAGACGCCTCTTCCAGGTGCTTCCCTAAAGCTGGACAATCACACTAATTGCTCCCTGATTATTAAACA
>NZ_JALIFQ010000017.1:0-117878 GCF_022867815.1 Blautia sp. NSJ-175 | reverse complement strand
ATATGGTTTGGATAAAGAACTACGCGAGTAAACTCGCATAATTACATAGGTGATTTCCACTTCCGGACATCTGATTCCCAAATTTCCGGAAGTGCGATTTCATCGCACAAGAATATTCAACGTGGGCGCTGCCCACACCCGGCCTTTGGAATAAGATTGGGGATTCCTGGTAATACTATTAATGCCGAAGGAATAAGGTCGGAACGGTCAGTCTGATATGATACCCTCAAGTAGGACACTGAAATATGAAAACCTACTTGGGGGTATTGTCATGTCAAGGGTAAGCGCTTAATTTTCAGCCGTTGATAGAAAAATATCCGGTTACCTTTCGGTAATCGGAATACCTTGACAATTCACATATGATTTATGATTGATTTGAGTTTTCTGTTCGGCGTTGGATTTCAGCTTTTACATTTTTATTCCATGGAGCAAGTTGATCTAATTCATCATCACTCATACTATCATCTGGCAGCTTTTCCAGAAGATAGGTTAGATAGTGATAGACATTTACTCCATTTGCCTTGGCCATCTCTACCATCGTATATACTATGGCACTGGCCTGAGCACCATGAGGTGTATCGCAGAACAGCCAGTTTTTGCGGCCGACTGTAAACGGACGGAGGGCATTTTCACTGAGATTGTTAGAAAAACTGCATCGTCCATCTTCCAGATAGGTCATAAGATAGTCTCTCCGGTTCTGGATATAAGTTACAGCCTTATCCATCCTGGAACCTCTGACAGGGTTCTGCTTATCAAGCCACGACAAAAAGCCTTCCACTATCGGCTTTTCTTTTTCAAGTCTGGCCTTTTTGATAGCATCGAAGGATGAATACTTTGTCTTAATGACATCTTCCAGATGAAAGAGCTGATTGATATACATCATGCCCTGTACGGAAGGCTGAGTATAATCCAGCTGCTTTCCTTTAGGAATGACATCTGTCAGGTATCTCCTGATATGTGCCCAACAGGCTGTCCGCTTTGCATTAGATACTTTATTGTATCCGCTGTAACCGTCGCACATCAGATAACCGTCAAATCCCTGAAGGAATTCAACTGCATTGTCTCCGGCACGGGTTGGTGAATACTTGTAGAGAATGATTGGTACATCACCATCTTCACCGCTGCGGAACAGCCACATGTAGGACTTCGTCTGAGCACGACGCCCTTCTTCATGCAAAACCTGAAGAGGCGTTTCATCAGCCATTGCAAAGTTCCTTTCCAGAAGCTTCCGGTGAAAGTATTCATACATCGGGCGGAAAAATGCCTCAGAATTACGGATCACCCAGTTCGCCATAGTTGCACGGGTGATTGTAGCTCCATACTGTTTCCAGTCTTTTTCCTGGCGGCAGTATGGGAGACTGTTGCAAAACTTCTGATACATGACCCACGCGACTGTTCCAGCAGAGGCTATACCATAAAGCATATGAGGTTTTCCGTCTTTTCCCTTTTTAATGACAGGAACATCCTCTTTGCTGCATTCCAAACAGCTGTAATTAAGACTATAGATCTCAATAACTTTCAGTTTTGCAGGAACAAAGACCAGTTCACGGCGGACAAACTCTTCGCCGATCTTAACTAACGGAGTATTGCAGACAGGGCAGACCTTATCTTCTTCCGGAATATCAAGATATTTCTTTATTACAGGGATACCTTTAAAGCGTTCTGCATCCGTTGCTCTGGTCTTTCTCTTTTTAGAGGCTTCCGACGGAAGTGTTGCGGCAAGCTCTTCTGCATCCGCTGCCGAAGGATCCTGCTCCAGCTCTGCTTCATTAAAAAGGTTTAACTGACCCGGAACATCAATCACACGTTTTTCACTGGAGGAACCAAAAAGCTTTTTGCGGAGAAGGCTGATCTCATCTTTTAGATTGTCCCTCTCCTGAACAAGAACTTCTTCCCGTTTGTTGGCAGCATCCACAGTTGCCTGAAGTGTCTTTATCATGTTTTTAAGATCTGTAATCATATCTTTCAGCTCACGTAGCTGAAGGTCTTTGGAACTGTTGGCCACTGCTTTTCCCTCCTTTTTCTGATGTTTCTATTATACCAGAAAAAGGAGGCTTTTCATAGAAAAACAGGGCGTGTGAAAGCCTGAAAAGTGCCGAAAACACAAGGAAATCCAACACTTTTATGTGAAGATTTAAACTGGCTTTTCAGGATGTTTTGATCGCTTTTGGCTGCTCGATATCGATGCCGGACATCAGCCAGTCAAACTCTCTCCAGGTAAGATTTCTTACCTCCGATTTATCTCTTGGCCAGCGATAAGACCCCTGAGCTGTCAATCTTTTATAGATCATGACAATCCCATCCGGTTCTTTCAGGATTGCTTTGATCCGGTCACATTTACGGCCACAGAAGAGATAGAGTGCATGGTCGATTTCCATGGAGAATTGATTCTGGATGATGGCACACAGACCATCAATGGACTTTCTCATGTCCGTTCTGCCACAGACAATGTAGATTGCATCGACATTCGAGATATCCGCTAGCATGTGGACCCCTTGAGCACATCCATCAGAGTCTTTAATAAAACTGGCTGGATATCATTGCTCATGCGGATTCGCAACCCATTTGCTTCGATTTCAATCGTATGTGAATGGTCAAGGTACAGAGAACTGTTTCTTTTCATTGAAACCAGTTCCTCCGGTGTATTATCCGGCTCTATAGCAATCCGGACAACATCCTGTTTATGGGATGTAAGATCGAGAGTGCTGTCCTTTACAGATGGTTCTGGTATCTCGCAGGCTCTTTTGCGAAGTCTGCTGACAGCATTGTAAAAACAGCTGGGAGAAATCTCATTTTCATGGCACCAGGCAGCGTCGGTAAGACCGCTTTGCCTGCAGGCTGTCACCAGTTCCATCCATTCGTCCAGGGAACGACCTGGGGCACGTTTAGCATTCATAATGAAACCTCCAATTGTAGTAAAAAATCTATTTCCTATCAAGATGATGGAGTAAAAAACTATTTTCTATCATTATGAATGATAAAAGAGTAAATTTGTAGTTACCCAAAAATTAAGCGCTTACTGTCAAGGAAGAGCAAAGTAACACCTCTGGAAAAAGTAAAAGCCGTTGAACGATATCTGAATGGCGAAAACAGTCTGGGTGAGGCGGCTAATAGCCTCGGTGTCGGAACGACCAGTATTAGCAACTGGATACGAATTTACGAAGCAGAAGGCCCTGCGGGACTGCTTAACCAGGCCCAGAATAGATGTTATCCCAAAGAAATAAAACGCCAGGCTGTCAACGACTACCTGGACGGGAAAGGTTCCCTTTCCGACCTGTGTAAAAAATACGAAATTCGCTCAGAGAGGCAGCTCAGAGAATGGATAAAGATGTATAATACCGGTAAGGAGTTTAAAGAACTTACCGGAGGTGCATACATGAAGAAAGCAAGGGAAACAACACCAAAAGAGCGTTTGCAGATTGTCCGGGATTGCCTGGAACACAACCGAAACTATGGGGCGATGGCATTGAAGTACCAATGTTCCTACCAGCAGGTCCGCCACTGGGTCATGAAATATGAGAAAATGGGCAGCGCCGGGCTTGAGGACCGCAGGGGAAGGCGGGCTGGCTCCCAGCCAAGCCGAACCCCGGAAGAAGAAATGCGAGTTAAAATCGCAGAGCTGGAACGACGGAACAGGGACTTACAGATGGAAAATGACCTGTTAAAAAAAGTCAGGGAGCTGGAAAGGGGGAATCGCTATCTCTAGTACGCAGGCTGTGTACTTATCAGTCGGTTAAAGAACTATCCCAAACGAAAGGATACCCGGTAGAAAGGCTGTGCGCGTTCCTTAAAATCAGCCGCTCTGCCTACTATCACTGGATCAGGCACCCGGAAAGCAGCAGTGAGATCCAAAACAGTCGTATTGCTGTGGAAATCCAAAAGATACACGAAGCCCATCCGGACATGGGATACCGGCGCATCCGGGACGAACTTGATGTATACCATGGGATTCATGTAAACGACAAGCGGGTTCTGCGTATCTGCCGGAGCCAGAAGATACAATCCTCCATCAAATGGAAACCTAAGAGCTGTACACGGGCGGAGCGAAACCCGACCCACATCGCAAAGAACTACTTAAATCGCGAGTTCCACGCAGAAAAGCCAAAAGAGAAATGGTTGACGGATGTATCAGAATTTAAATACGATACTGGTATGGAGGTCCATAAAGTCTACCTGAGTGCAATCCTGGATTTATATGACAGGAGAATCGTGGCATTTAAGCTAAGTGACCGCAACGATAATGCTTTGGTCATGGATACATTTGATGAGGCGGTCCGGTGGGAAACGGAAGCGCATCCATTGTTCCATAGCGACAGAGGATTCCAATACACCAGCACACAGTTCCATACCCTCTTGAAGGACCATCACATGAAGCAGAGTATGTCGAGGGTCGCACACTGTATAGACAACGGACCGATGGAGGGATTGTGGGGAATCTTAAAGAGAGAAATGTACTATGGTCACCGCTATAAAAGCAGGGATGAACTGGTGCAGGGGATTAAGGGATACATAGATTACTATAATAATCAACGATTGTAGCGGAAACTAAATGTAATGTCCCCAATGGCGTTTCATGAATTGGGGTTAAAGGCAGCATAAAAATACCGCCAGCTGGTAAACCAGCTGACGGCAAAAAAGCTTATTATAAAGCTTATTATTTTTCATTGTCCTCTTGACGGGTAGCACACCACCCTATAAATATATCAGGCAGAAAGTAGATGTACGTTTAACACGCTCTGCTGTGGAAGTCTTCTACCACAATCAGCGGATCTGTTCCCATAAACGCCTGTATGGACATCCCGGTCAATACAGCACACTGGAAATTCATATGCCGGAAGACCATCAGAAATATCTGAAATGGGATGGGAACAGATTTATTGAATAGGCTGATAAAATCGGCACCAGTACAAACATTACAGAAAAATCGATCCTTTCCTCTTACAAAGTGGAACAGCAGGGTTATAAAGCCTGCATGGGACTTCTGAAGCTGGCGGATAAATATTTGGTGGAACGGTTAGAGGCTGCCTGTCATAAGGCACTTTCCTATACACCGCACCCCAGCTATAAAAGTGTTAAAAATATCCTTACCACAGGGCAGGATAAAATTGACATTCAGACAGAAGTACCTATAACACCACAACCGGAAAGCAATGCTTACGGTTACACCCGTGGCGCAGAATACTATGGAGGTAAGGATCAATGACAAATGAGGCAGCCATAAATAAATTGATTGAAATGCGGCTTACTACATTAGCAGACGCATATCGGACTCAGCTTTCCGATGATTCCATGCAGACAGTATCGTTTGAAGACCGTTTTGGTCTGCTAATAGACCTTGAATATACTACTCGTAAGAACAACAAGCGGCAACGGCTTATAAAAAAGCAGCTCTTGATCAGCCACAGGCAAATGTTCATGATATCAATTACACATCAGGCAGAAGGCTGGACAGAACCTTCATTGAGCGGCTTGCCACTTGTGAATACATACAGGAGAAGCACAATATCATTATTACCGGAGCAACCGGTTCTGGAAAATCCTATTTGAGCTGTGCCCTTGGTATGGAAGCCTGTAAGCGTTACTACTCAACAAAATATATCCAGCTGCTGGAACTCCTCTCAGAACTGGCAGTTGCCAGAGGAGAAGGAAAGTTCAAGGAAACCATTAAGCAATACCAGAAATATACACTGCTTATTCGGGATGAATGGCTTCTGGTAAAACTTACAGAAACAGAAGCAAGGGACTTACTGGAGATCATCCATGCCCGGCATCATAAGGCATCAACAATCTTTTGTTCTCAGTTTACCTCACTTGGCTGGTACAATAAATTTCCAGAAGGACAGATCGCAGATGCTATCCTTGACCGCATTGTTCATGACTCTTATATGATAGAGATTCAGTATATCGATAAAGAACATGACAAATCGATGCGGGAAGTATACGGTATTAAAGAAAACGGTTAACGGTTCCACACCGGAACCATTGGGACATCAGCCCGGACTGGTTGGAACCAACCTCTGGTCTGGGCGGTTCCAACCAGCGGAATATTCATGGAAGGATCTTATCGGTTATTTTGCTGACCATCTCAGCAGACATTTCAATTCCGTAAAGGTGAATATTCCGGGCGTGATTTCTCACTGAGACCGGACTTGTCAAATCTACCGGATGGATGAAAGAATCAGAGAACTGGATGATAAGCTGCTTAAGGCTTATATGGATTATGCGGAGAAGATTCTGGATGAGGAAGAGTATCAGTATATCAAAAATAAAATGTCTGTTGAGAGAGCCAATTTGAAGGAGAAACGGTCGGAACAGGAAACAAAGCTGAAGGAGATGGAGCTGGCAATCAAACGGTTCCACGCAATGGCGGATAAACTTAAGAAATATACGGATTCTATGGAGTTTTCACAGGAACTGGTGAAAGAACTGATCGATGAAATCTGGCTATATGAGGATGGTCAGAGAGTGGAAATCAAATTTAAGTGTCAGGATGTATTTACGGATGCTGTGATTGATGAATTTATTGAGGGAGGGGATGTATGTGACGATAGCACTTTATCTGAGGTTGTCGGAGGCTGATGGAGACTTAGGTGTAGACCATAAGGATGAGAGCAACAGTATTGAGAATCAGCGATTGCTACTGTACAGCTATATTCAGAACAGAGATGATTTGGCAGGTGAGATTAAGGAATATGTGGATGATGGATACTCCGGAACAAATTTCAATCGCCCTGCTTTTATGAGAATGAACGAAGATGCCAAGAAGGGATTGATACAGACTATTTTGGTGAAAGACCTTTCCAGACTTGGACGGGATTATATTATTACCGGCGATTATGTAGAGCAGATTTTCCCAATTCTTGGAATTCACTTTATTGCTGTGAATAATCGTTATGACAGTAAGAAGAACGGTTCAGGTTCCATGAGCTTTGATATGGCAGTCAGCAATCTGATCAATACTTTTTATAGCCGTGATTTATCGAAAAAGCTTAGAAGCTCCAATGCGGTAAGATGGAAGAAGGGAATCAGTACATCTGGGCAGGCTACCTTTGGCTACAGGAAGGATCCGGAGAATAAGGGGAAGTTCGTGATTAATCCTGAGGCAGCAGACATCGTACAGAAGATATTTGGACTTGCCTGCCAGGGGATGAATACCAGAGAAATATGTGATGCGTTAAACGAGGAAGGAATGCCTACTCCGCATACTTATCATAAATCCAAGGGGAAATACTCTCATGCCGAGCCGGTGACACCAGAAGCGGAAAGATTGTGGACGACGAAAAAGGTTGGATCGATTATCAAGAAATATGAATATACCGGCGCAATGATCATGGGGAGGAAGCGGAGTCAGATTGTGGGTGCGAAGACTGGGAAGCTGCAGGAAGCCGATAAATGGACCGTTGTTGAGGATATGAATCCTGCACTGGTCAGTAAAGAGGATTTTGCCAGGGCGCAATTGGCGATTCAAAAGCGTACTGCAAGTCGAAACACCAAAGAAAAAGAAGTATGCTCTGCGAGGTAAGCTTCGGTGTGGCAATTGCAGGCAATGTATGTCTTATGTGGATATGGGGACTGTTCCAGTATTTGTTTGCAGAAATAAGGCACGGGCTGGAAAGAAATCCAATTGCAGTGGTGAGCGATATGAGGTCTCTTATATTGATAATCTTGTATTTGATGTTCTCAAGTCTCATATCAAATTATTGAAGGAATGCGGTTTAATCAGGGAAAAGGAAGCAAAAGAAGCGATTCGTGTGAGCAAATCCCAGATCATGAATCTGGTGGTTCAGCTGGATGGACTGAAGGCTGATAAGCTGAGATTGTATGAGGCATATGCAGAGGGGCATTTTACGAAAGAAGTTTATCTCCACCCAAAACAGGAAGCACTTCGTAGGATCGAGGAGCTGGAAGAGCAAATTAAGGTATGTGAGGAAACCTTGGTTGAGAAGGCTGATATCCTGGATCATGCGAAGGAGATGGTTGAACAGGCAAATGGAAATGGGAAAGCGAAGAAACTTACGCGTGAGCTGGCAGATGTATTTATCCGTAATGTGTATGTATATAGTCAGAGCCAGATTGAGATAGAGTTTATCTATGAGGATGTGCTTGGTGAAATGATGAAAACAGAAGAATAATTTGTAATTAAACTTGCTTATGGCGGAATATAGAGGTACAATCCTTATGGGTGGTGATGATATGGCAAAGACAAAATACAAGATTATTCTGAGTGATGACGATATTGAGATGTTAAATTCCATACTTGCGGATGATGAGTCTTCTGACAGGATTAAGCTTCGTGCGAGGATCGTTTTATTATCAGATGAAAATAATAAAGAGAAGTTGTCTGTTCCAGAAGTGGCGAAACGCCTGGGAACAACGCATACAACAGTGCAGACAGTTCGGCAGACTTATGGTATGAACGGAGTTGAAGCGGCAGTTAGTAGGAAAAAACGAGTGGAGACCAAAGAGCACAGAGTTGTTCATAGAACAGATTATAGTAAGAGTCCCAGTAAACTGACTCCTGAGGTGGTGGCAAAGATATTTGAGATTGCTTCCAGTGATCCACCAGAAGGAATGAACAGATGGACTCAGAAGGCTATTGCAGAGGAAGGTATCCGACAGGGACTATTTGACAGCATAGCACAATCGACCATAGCCAGATTATTAAAGAATAAAGAAGTGTAAACAGAAAGCCCTTTCTGCTGGAGTAATTACTCTGGCGGAGAGGGCTATTTTTCTCTTTTCAAACAGTCTATGTGGTGGTTGATAGTGTGAAATAGACTGGTGCAGAAAGGGGGTGAAAAAGAGAAATTGAATGAGGGTAACAACATATTATTAGACGTTTCTGAGGAAGCCATACAGCAATTAGTGGAAGCGGAAGATCCATCTCCAACAGCGCCAGTGTTGCAGGTGAGAAAAACCAAGAAGAAAAAGAAGATTATGATTTCAAATAAGTCTTTTGAGGTTCAGGTTATTCCGGCAACGAAGGGAGTGGTTGCTCCTGGAGAGATAGCGCAGCTTAAGCAAGTTGCAGCATATTGCCGTGTAAGTACGGATGAAGAGGCACAGGCAACCAGTTATGAGCTGCAGGTTCAGTATTACACGGAGTACATAGGGGCTCATGATGGCTGGATATTGGCAGGAATATATGCTGACGAAGGCATCAGTGGAACTCAGACAAAACATAGGGAGCAGTTTAATCAGATGATTCAGGATTGTGAGGACGGCAAGATTGATATGATCATTACAAAGTCTATCAGTCGATTTGCCAGGAACACAGTGGATTGTTTGACGAATATTCGGAAATTGAAGAAGCTGGATCCGCCGGTTGAAATCTATTTTGAAAAGGAACGGTTGTATTTCCTGGATGATAAGACGGATATGGTACTCAGCCTGATGGCTTCAATTGCGCAGGAGGAGTCGCGCAGCATATCCGCAAATATTCGTTGGGCGATCAGAAATCGCATGAAAAACGGAACCCAGAAGATTACCTGTAGTGGTATACTAAATTTGTAACACCCTGTTCGGATAATATGATAAAATTTATTTATTATCCAAGGAGGACTAAGAGATGTCAGTACGTTACAATGATGACTTCAAAAGAGAAGTTGTAAGAGCCTATATGGCTGGTGATAAATCAACAGTAGAAATAGCTACGGAATATAACATTGCCAAAAGCACCGTTTCAGAATGGGCAAAGAAATATAGTGAAGAATGCCAATATAAAAAAAATACCACTCCTAAAACAAGTGAAAGTGATTCTGCCAAGGAAATCCGACGCCTAAATCAGGAACTTCGTGAGAAAGATAAAGAGATAGAGTTCTTAAAAAAAGCAGCGGCATTCTTCGCAAAGGAAATCGATTAGTGGTATATCGTTTCATTGACAATAACAAAGATTATTTTGGTTTAAGGTGGCTTTGCCATAGATTCGGCATCAGCCCTAATGGCTATTATAATTATTTAAAAAATACGAAAGGTGAATATCATAAGCAGCGTGAGACCATCTATGTAAGGATTAAGTATATTTATTACAACAACAACTGAACTGTAGGACACAGAGTTATGCGTGTATTCCTGTCACGATACGGAATTCATCTAAGTAAAACTACAGTACATAAATATATGAATAAAACACTCAATTTAGCGGCTGTCATTATGCGTAAAAAACCAGGATACACTGCTGGTAAAAAACACAAGATATTTCATAATCTTTTGAAACAAAAAAAGCAATGAGAAAATTAAGTCTAATTAAATATTAATTAAAGATTAGAAAAAAATGTTGCTTAAAATAAGAGACTATGAAGAAAAGTCTGTAAATAAGATTCTTCTATGATAATGAGTGGTGAAAAGTCTTAAGAATAGGCTTTTCACCCTTACTTTATATATAACAGTTACAAAAAGGCATGTCAACAGCAGGCGGTAAATCCGCCTGTTATTTGCTCATGTTCGATCACTCCGGAAGCCGTCCTTCGTACATGATACTTAATTCTCCATACACCTGAGCCCAGTTCCGGATGGTTGTGGTCCATTTCTTTGTGGCCTCAAAGGTTGCTAAATATAACGCTTTGAGCAACGCTGTGTCGCTTGGAAATACGCTTCTCTGGCGGTTCAGCTTTCGATAAGTGGAATTCAGCGATTCAATGGCATTTGTCGTACTATGCCGATATCGGCATAAGTCGTATATATGACCTTCCTGACCATTGCTGAAAACTTGAAAATTGGGGATATGGCATCCCAGTTATCCTTCCAGCGCTTCATGGAATTCGGATATTTGGGCGTCCATTTTTCTGTTACCCGGTCAAGTGCTGCCAGCGCCTTTTTTTCATCAGCTGCCTGGTAGATGGTCTTTAGATCTGCGGCAAATGCCTTCCTGTCTTTATCTGGAACATATTTTAAAGTGTTTCTTACCTGATGGACAATGCATCTCTGATATTCTGTTTTGGGGAATGCGGCAGCAATGGCTTCCTTTATTCCCGTAAGGCCGTCCGCACAGATGATGAGGATGTCTTTTACCCCCCGGTTCTTCAGTTCATTTAAAACAGACAGCCAGTATTTTGAACTTTTATTCTCTCCCACATGGATTGTCAGTACCTCTTTCTTTCCTTCTGTATTGATCCCAAGGATGACATAGGCGGCAAGCTTGCGGATCACACCATTGTCACGGACAGAATAGTGGATGGCGTCAATGTAAAGGATGGTATAGACATTATCCAGAGGACGGTTCTGCCAGTCTTCGATCTGAGGAAGGATCTTGTCTGTAACATCAGAAATAAATCCTTCCGAGGTCTCAAATCCGTAGATATCTTCAATAGTTTCAGATATCTGCCGGGTAGTCATTCCCTTCGCATACATGGAAATGATCTTCTGGTCAATATCAGAAATGTCTTTCTGGCGTTTTTTGACCACCTGTGGTTCAAAGGTAGATTTTCGGTCTTGCGGCACATCGATTTCCATGGAAGCGTAACTACTGTTGACCCGTTTTCGTTTGAAACCGTTCCGGTAATCATCATTGTCTGAGCGTTCCGATTTTTGATATCCCAGGTGATCATCCAGCTCAGCCTCCATCATTTCCTTGATGGTTCCGCCAAGAAGATCTTTCAGGGCATCCTGAATGTCTTCAGCTGTCTGAATATCGTATTCTTCCAAAAGCTGATGGATAATGCTGCGCTTTCCTTCCGTCATTTGTACTCTGTGTACTGGTTTCTTTTGTCTTGCCATAATAAAAGGCCCTCCTATGATTTTTATTTTATCATAGAAGAACCTTATAAATCCTATTTTACAGAAAAAGTTTCACACTCTCTAAAATAACGCGAAAAACAGTTTCAGCAGGGCCATCGCCCTGCTGAACTCCTTCCCATTTTTTAATCCCCTCAATACTTCCACTTCCCAAGCAATTCATCCTTCAACCCCAAATCATCAATCCCCGTCATATCCGCATACTTAATATCCTCCGGATAATTCTCCATCTCACTTTTCTGCCCCTTCAATATTTTCCCCGGATTATAATGGTCCTTATCATAAACCAAATACTCATTCACCAAATACTCAAACACATCCCTTACATCCCCCTTATCATCCTTCCCCTTCACAACACTAACCCCATCCAGCGAATACGGCGATCCGGATTCCGGATAGATCATCTTCAGCGGATTGCCATTATTGATTTCCGTCACCACCTGATAAGTAAGCGCCGTACCCACAGCGCACTCCCCTTGGATCAGCAGCTTCACCGGCCCGGAACCCGACTCGGAATACTGTTTCACATTATCATTCAGCTTATCAAAATACTCCAGCGTCTTCTCCTCTCCCCATATATTCCTGAGATTCAGATAGAAATTATACCCCGTAGAACTGGATTTTGGATTTTGAATAGATATCTTATTCTTAAATTCCGGTTTCAGCAAGTCCTCGTAAGTCTTCGGCTCCGCAATCCCATATTTCTTCAAAATCTCCGTATTTACCGCAAATCCGCCCCCATAACTTTCCCATATCAAATACTTCCCATGCTCCGGCAGCATACCGTCAATATAATCCAAATGTGAATATTCTGCCACATCAGCCAGTGAGTCCTTCATTTTCTCCATATACCCTGTCTCAACCCCCAGCACAATGTCCGCATCGGAGTGCTCTTTTTCTGTCTGAATCTTAGCAGCAACCTTAGCAGTGGGCATATACATGATCTGCACATTCAAATCCGGGAATTTCTCAGCCAGATGAGCCTTCAGATCATCATTCCTGTACTGCTCCAGCGCAGAATAGATCACTAAAGTATTGCTTTCCTGCTTATTTATCGCAAAATATAAAACCATGATTACAACAACTAACCCCGCTAATATTTTCTTCATCCCTCAATTCTCCTTCCTTGCAAAATACATTTTCAGGAAATAGATCACGCCCTTTGCAATTACATTGACCAGCAAAATAATAATGGAAATAAATGCAATAGGTTCAATCAGTGATTGAGAATCAAACTGCGGGATGAGAAGCGCCAGCGGCATATTTCTGAAATTTGCCAGGAAGGAAATCGCCGAAATGGTCACCATACAGTTTACAAAAATATAGCTGAACATTTCCAGAATCGTTCCTCTTGTACACGGCATATACACATCAACCAGCATTTTCATCTTAGAGATTCCCAGAGAATACGCGACATCCTCCAGATTACTGTTAAACTTAGAAAGCGAATTATAAGCCAGCAGATACGGCGATGCAAAAAAGTGAGTGATATTTACTGTGATCAAAATTGCGATCGTTCCATAAACAAAGCTTCCCTGAAAGAACAGTACATAGGACAAACCCAGCACAATACCGGGAAATGACAGGGAAACCAGAGAAATCAAATGAATAGCCATGGAAGAAAAGTTTTTCCCTGAGCGCGCCGTCACAAATGCAGCATAATATGTAATCAATGTACCGGCCAGAGCTGTCGTCAGCCCGATAAACAGCGAATTCAGCAGATACCCGCCAATCCCCAGATCCAGAGATTCCGTTATATTGTCAAAGGTAAAACTAAAGTCTACAGGATACTGTTTCACAAAACTCAAAATGACAAACGTAATAATCGGAAGGCTGATCAAAACAAGAGTTACAACACATACAACCCTGGAAAAAATATCTCGTTTCCTGTTCTTCCCAATCACATACGGTTTTGTGATTGTACTGTTTGTCCCGTTATCTTTATTTAACAGATCAATAATAAAGGCAATCACTGCCGGAATCAGCAGAATGACCCCGATGATTCCGCCCTTTGAATAATCAAGCAGCCCAATAACTTCCCGATACATATAGACCGGCAGAGTCATCATTTTCCCGCCTACTATTAACGGCACACCATAATCCGTGAATACGACGGTAAACACGGCGAAGAAAGCGGAGATTAACGGTTTTTTAAGATTTGAAAGTGTAATTGCCTTTAACTGCTGTTTCTTAGAAAGCCCCAGCACATCTGCCATCTCATATACCGTAAAATCCTCATATTGAAAGATATCTGTCAGCATTAAAAACGCCATCGGACAGGAATACAAAGTTGCGCCGATCACAATTCCGGTCAATCCATATAAATGGATGTTGATCCCGGTTAGATTTGTAAAAAATCCATTGTCACCAAATAACAGTGTCAGCCCCATACCATGGGAAATAGACGGGATCAGCATTGGCAGCGTGAATATCACGGACCATACACCCTTATGCCGGATATTTGACCTGTTGACACACCATGCCAGAAGCAGGGCAATGCTTACAGAGACAATAGTAGTCACAAGCGATGAAAGAAATGAATTCCAAAGCATTGGGGCAAACTGTGCGCTTGACAGGACTTCACTGATATCACCATAGGAAATATGAGTAGCTAAGGCGATGATTGGGCATAAAACATGCAGAATTAAAAATATGCCTATGAAAAGTTTCAGGCTCTGAAAGGTTCTGTTCTTCATATCTCCTCCGTCCTACAATCTGCCGATACATTTTGATAAAGAATCAAATTTCTGGTTTAAATGGTTCACCACAAATGTTCGGATGTATTCATTCGCAGGGCTATTGTATATTTCCAGAGGGCTGTCCAGCTGTTCAATCGTCCCGTTGCTCATTACCATGATCCTGTCGGACAGGAAGAAGGCCTCCTCCTGGTCATGGGTGATATAGATCATTGTGGAATGGAATTTTTTCTGAATGTCTTTCAGTTCCCTCTTCATGATCTCCTTATTTTCAACATCCAGTGCGCTGATTGGCTCATCGAGCAGAACAATGGATGGGTTTAAGGCGAGAGTGCGGGCAATTGCAACTCTCTGCTGCTGGCCTCCTGAGAGGTGATGGGGCTTTTTGTTCAATTGGTCACTCATGCCAATCATGTCTAAGGTTCTTTCGGCACGTTTTCTTGAGTCTGCTTTTGTTTCAGGTTTGATCTTCAGGGCATACTCTACGTTTTCCAGAACTGTCATATTGGGGAATAAGGCATAATTTTGGAATATGATTCCCATTCCTCTCTGGGATGCGGGAAGCTTGCTTATGTCTTTTCCGTCCAGCAGTATTTCTCCTGCGGTCTGGGATTCCAGACCGATGAGGATTCTTAACAGTGTTGTTTTGCCGCAGCCGCTGGGGCCGAGGACACTGAGGAATTCCCCTTCCTTTACTACGAAGGAAAGGGATTTTAGAACCTGTTCTCCGTCGTATTCTTTTACAAGATTTTTTACGATCAATTTCTCTGTCATATGAAATTCTCCTTGGTATGATAGGCCGTAGATTATCGGCTGTGTATTAATATCCCTGCGGTATTTACATTTGGGGAGGGGCCATTGATTTTGTCGGAGGCATGATTGGCGGATTCGGGCTGTGAATGGCAAAATAGGGGGTGTTTTATGGAAAATCATGAGTACACTTCCTTTTATATTTTGTTTCAGTATACCATTTATTACTATTTTATGCTACTGTTGTTGCAGATTAGTGGATAAAAGTAAGGTGTAATGATGGAAATTAAGGAAGGCTTATAAATATTTTTGCATATTCATGCATTTGGGGGTAATGTTGTCTGCTGTGTTATATACTGCAGAATAAAATATGATTTTGGTGTAAGTGCGAAGAGATAGACTGTTATATGCGGACAATGCTGAAAAGTGATGTGCTTTTATGAAAAGTTGACATCGTGATGACCAGACGTTAAAATGGAAGAGATTTTCTAAATATCACTCCGGCGTATAATTTATAGAGGCGGGGTTAAAAGTAAAATCCAGAACTGAAAAATTTGCAGTTATTCCCACGTTGTTTTGTTTATTATCTAAAAACCAGGAGTAAAATAAGAATAAAGCTGTCACAGGGATTTATTTACATGAAGCAGGAAAATCTGCGCATTAGCAGCAGAAGAAAGGCAGTTGTCAGATATATGGACTTAATAGAAATATTCAATAATCATTTTCCGAAGATATCGCAGAAGCAGATTATATTGTTCCTGATTCTCAGTATCCTGCTGGCTGCTGTCCTCATCTTCATGGTACAAAGAAAAATAATAAAGACAGGGCAGGCAGTCTGTATAGCAGGTGTATTTGTCTGGTTGTATATTGTTTTTTTGTCCACCGTTTTCTCACGGAATCCTTATCCGGAAATGAAATATGAACTGATGCCTTTTTGGTCCTATGTTTTTACCATACAGAATCGCAGCGTATCCATGGCAGAGGAAATATTTTTGAATGTACTTCTGCTGATGCCCATGGGAGTGCTGCTGTACGCGGCATTTGGCAGACGTGTTGGGGTGATGAGGATAACCGCGGCAGGACTGTCAGTGTCATTTTGTATTGAATTTTTACAGTTAGTATTAAAACGTGGGCTTTTTGAGTGGGATGACATGATCCATAATACCTTAGGGGTATATTTAGGATGCTGGATATGTAAAAAGATAATGGATGTCTGTAAAAAAAGATGAATCTGCCGTATATGGCCTGCAGGCGGGTTCATCTGTTGGCATTTGTGTTTTTTACTCTTTGTGTTTTGCCTTGAAGTTACATATCCATGCAGGACGGCAAAAACAGGATGATGGAACAGCATTCTGAGTCAGGCATATTTCATCACTTCTTTATCACATCTTTTCATTTCTTCGGAATAGCAGTGGACTTTACAGGCACTGCAGAATGTCTTTGGCTTTATGATGAGACATTTATCTGTTTGTTTCCGGGCGTATTCCTCAATTCTGCTTATATAATAAATATCAAAGACCACCAAACACTCAATTTTGAATAAGCATGCGATTAATATAGTAAAAATGACGCAATACAACAATAAAATACAATAAATATTGTGCAAAATGTATACATGGTGTATAATGGAAATGTAACCGAGAGATAAAATAGAGGAAGATAAATGTATTTAGCCCATATAAGTGATGATAAATTAAGAGAACAGACCATCAGAGAACACTTGGAGGGAGTCGCTAAATTAAGCGCTGAATTTGCAGCTTCTTTTGACA
Source organism: Blautia sp. NSJ-175 (assembly GCF_022867815.1). Classification (NCBI taxonomy): domain Bacteria; kingdom Bacillati; phylum Bacillota; class Clostridia; order Lachnospirales; family Lachnospiraceae; genus Blautia; species Blautia sp. NSJ-175. Next base: position 100,930 of record NZ_JALIFQ010000017.1, on the reverse strand, counting down.
GTGAAGAATGGGGGTACGGCTGTGGTCTGGTTCATGATATCGGAAAATATTCCGCTGAATTTCAGAAGCGTCTGCGCGGAGGTGCGAAAGTCGATCATGCAACTGCGGGTGCTCAGGAACTATACCGCAATAAAAATGTCATGCAGGCATATTGTGTAGCCGGTCATCATTCCGGTCTGCCAGACGGCGGTTCACCTGCAGAACCGGCAGCATTTTATGGAAGAATGAAAAAAGAACTGAAAGATTATCAGGCTTTTAAGGAAGAGATTGAAATACCGGCATTTCCGGCCCTGCCGCTGAAACCTATAGGACGAGGCGGGTTTAGCGCAGCTTTTTTTATCCGTATGCTCTTTTCCTGTCTGGTAGATGCAGATTATCTGGATACGGAGCATTTTATGAGGCCGGAAAGCAATACCAGAGGAAATTATGATTCTATAGAGCAGTTGTTTGACAGGCTGTATGAGCATATAGCCTCCTGGCTGACAAATTATGATGAAAATACAGTGAATGGAAGACGTTCAGCCATTCTGCGGGCGTGCCTGGAAAAAGGTAAAAAGCAGCAGGGGCTTTATCAGCTGACAGTTCCCACCGGCGGAGGCAAAACCATATCGTCATTGGCATTTGCCCTGCAGCATGCAGGAGAGCATAATCTGAAACGTATTATTTACGTCATTCCCTATACGTCCATCATAGAACAAAACGCCCGGGTCTTTAAAGAAATCCTGGGCAGCAGGAATGTCCTGGAAAACCACTGCAGTGTAGTCTGTGACAATACCGAGGAACTGGAAAACATGCAGTTGGCGGCAGAAAATTGGGATAAACCGGTGGTAGTCACCACAAACGTCCAGTTTTTTGAATCCCTCTTTGCAAATAAATCTTCTAAATGTCGTAAAATACATAACATTTCCAACAGCGTTATCATTTTCGACGAGGCGCAGATGCTCCCGGTGAATTACCTGAAGCCATGCATCCGGGCAATAAGTGAACTGATCTATAATTATCACTGTACCGCGGTTCTGTGCACAGCGACACAGCCGGCACTGAAAGATTTTTTTCCGGACTTTATGAAAGCAGAGGAGATATGCCCAAATGTTAAGGGACAGTATGAGTTCTTCAAAAGAACAGAAGTCATAAACATTGGTGAGATATCAGAGGAAGATCTGATTTCATATCTTGAAGAAAAAGATCAGGTATTATGCGTCCTAAATAGCAGAAAACGTGTTCAGAGAGTCTTTGAATCCCTGAAGGGAGAAGATGTATATCACCTATCCACCTATATGTATCCCGCGCACAGACGAAGGATATTAAAAGAAATAACAGAGAGGCTGAAGGATGGAAGGGCGTGTAAGCTGATTGCAACGAGTCTGGTAGAAGCCGGTGTTGATTTTGACTTCGCCTCTGTTTTCAGGGAACTTGCCGGAATTGATTCTGTGATTCAGGCAGCAGGCCGATGCAATAGGGAGGGGAACAGGAACAGAGTGGATTGTGAGACAATGGTGTTCACCCTGGAGCAGGATGAGGACGTACATATTCCTGCGCAGTTGAAGCTGCCCATATCTGCAGCGAAACAAATTACGGGAAAATATGAAGACATCACATCGCCAGAGGCAATCCACGAATATTTCAAGAGACTTTACCGTTTCCGGGGAGAAGGTCTGGATACCAAAAGTATTCTTGAGGATTTTGAAAAGGGAATCCCGTCTTTTAGTTTTCCGTTTGCAGATGTGGCAGGTAAATTCCATATTATTGAATCAGAAACCAAGACGATTCTGGTGGATATGGAGGAGGAAGCCGCAGATATTGCGGAACGGTTGAGAAGGGGAGAACATTCCAGGGAATTATTCAGGGCTGCAGGGCAGTATTGTGTAAATGTTTATGAAAATGATTTCAATAATCTGGACGGGGCGGGTATGCTGGAAGCGCTGTGCACAGATATAGACACGGATTTCTATATGCTGCGCAGCAAAGAGCTTTACACAGAAGACAGAGGTCTGACTGTCAAAGCCGAGAGAGGAGATGCATTGTTTGGGTGATTACGGACAGAAAAATAGATTTCTGCAGTGTGATCCCGGCAGCATCCATACCAGGTATGCAGGCAGAACTCAGAATATAGATTCCAATAGATTAACGGGAGGAGGAGAGACATGAGCCATGGTGTGCGCGTAAGAGTCTGGGGGGACAGGGCACTGTTTTCCCGGCCGGAAATGAAAGTTGAACGTTGCAGTTACGATGTCATTACACCGTCGGCTGCAAGAGGGATTCTGGAAGCCATCTACTGGCATCCCGGCCTTCGCTGGGTGATAGACAAGATTTACGTCAGAAAACCCATACAGTTTACCAGTATCCGACGTAATGAAGTAAAAAGCAAAGTGCAGGCCGGAAATGTATTGAGTGTTATAAATGGGGCAAATAAACCGTTGTACCTGAGCACTAAGGAAGAGATCGTACAGAGGGCTGCCATTCTGCTGCAGGATGTGGAATATGTGATTGAGGCGCATTTTGACATGACTGACCAGGCAAATCAGACGGACAACTGCGGCAAATTTAAGGACATTATTATGAGGCGTCTGCGCAGAGGGCAATGTTATCATATGCCGTATTTCGGATGCAGAGAATTTCCGGTGAACTTTGAGCTTTTTGAAGAAGAGGAGGTAGAGACGGCTTATCCGGATACAGTAAAGGATTTAGGGTACATGCTGTATGATTTTGACTACTCGAACCCGGAGGATATCACTCCTATGTTTTTTAGGGCAGTCATGGAAAATGGTGTACTTGACGTACGGGATTGCGAGGTGGTCAGATGATCCTGCAGTCATTGGTTAGATATTATGAGGCACTGGAAAAGAAAGAGAAAATTACAAGCCCGGGATGGTGTACGGCAAAAGTCTCCTTTGCGCTGGATATTTCTGAAAAAGGTGAGCTTTTACGCGTGATTCCTCTTAAGTTAGAAAAGCAGAAGGGCAAGAAAACGGTAATGGAGCCGCAGCTGTTGAGAGTGCCCGAGATGGTGACACGTTCTTCCGGGGTATCATCTAACTTTTTGTGTGATAATTCGGGGTATTTCCTGGGAATTGATAATAAAGGGAAACCAAAGCGTTCAGAAGAATGTTTCGCTGCGGCAAAGAAAAAACATTTGGAAATATTGGATGGGGTGGAAGGAAACGCTGCTGCCGCAGTTCGGAATTTTTTTGAAACCTGGAATCCGGGCGGTGCCGCAGAACATCCTGCGCTTGCAGATAGCCTGGAAGAGATGATAGCCGGGGCAAATCTGATCTTCTGTGTAGATGGTGACTGGGTGCAAAATGATTATGATGTGAGAGAAGCCTGGGAAATCTACAGAGACGGCGCTGAAACGGACAATGAAGGAATCTGTCTTGTGACCGGGCAGAAGACAGAAATATCCAGAATCCATGGGTTGATCAAAGGAGTGCCGGGGGCACAGTCCAGCGGTGCGGCACTTGTATCTTTTAACGCACCGGCATTTGAGTCTTTCGGGAAAGAACAGGGCTACAATGCGCCTGTGGGGACCTATGCGGCATATGCATATACAACAGCCCTTAATCATCTCCTTGCGGATAAGTCCCATACAAGCCAGATCGGTGATACAACAGTTGTATACTGGGCTGAGGATGGTGAAGAAATATATCAAAATATATTCGGCGGAGCGGTTGAACCTACAGTTGACAATCAGGCGATTGTAGCGGGTGTGTTTAATAGTCTGGAAATGGGTAAGCCTATTGTCGTGGAGGAAGTGGAAGGAAGTTTGTCCTTGGACCAGCGTTTTTATATCCTGGGACTTGCTCCGAATGCGGCCAGGATTGCAGTGCGTTTTTTCTACCAGGACAGTTTCGGAAACATCCTCAGACATTTGAAAGAACATTATGACAGGATGGATATTGTACGGCCGGCAGCAGATGAAATGCGTTATATGGGTGTCTGGCGTATGCTTCAGGAAACCGTAAATAAAAAATCCAGGGATAAGAAGCCAACCGCAAATATGGCCGGAGCTGTATACCGGGCAATCATTTCCGGAGGGCAGTATCCGGCATCCCTGTTCCAGGGCGTAATGGGCAGGATCAGGGCAGAGCAGGATGATAAAGACAGCCATATACATAAGATCACAAAGGGCAGGGCATCTATTATCAAGGCTTATTTGATCCGTAATGGATATGATAAGGAGGAGGAGATAACTGTGAGTCTGAATAAAAACAGTAGAAATATAGCTTATATTTTAGGACGAGAGTTCGCGGTATTAGAAGCAATTCAGAAAGAAGCCAATCCGGGAATCAATGCGACCATCAAGGATAAGTATTTTAATTCGGCGTGTGCCACACCGGCAGCAATTTTTCCTGTGTTGTTTAAATTGAAGAATAGCCATATTAAGAAAATATCAAACCATAAAAAAGTCGGCGATTTTGAAAATTTGTTGAAAGAATTACAAGATATAATAGAAATAACAAATGAACAGGAAGATTCTTGTCCACGAAGATTGTCTCTTGAGGAGCAAGGAATGTTTATATTGGGTTATTATCATCAAAAGCCGGAGAACTAATAAAGATAAATAAGGAGGAAGCACAGGATGTCAGAGATAATTAAAAACAGGTATGAGTTCGTGATTTTATTTGATGTGGAAAACGGAAATCCAAACGGGGACCCGGATGCAGGTAATCTGCCCCGTATCGATCCGGAAAGCGGATATGGGATTGTCACAGATGTGTGTATCAAAAGAAAGATAAGAAATTATGTGGAAGCAGTAAAGGAAGAAGAGGAAGGGTATAAGATTTATATTAAAGAGGATGTACCGCTTAATCGGAGTGATAATACCGCCTACGAATATTTGAAGACAAATGAGAAGGAAATCAAGGAGTTAAAGAAGAAGGATCCGGATGTGGATAAAAAGATACGCGATTTTATGTGCGGCAACTTCTTTGATATCCGTACGTTTGGAGCTGTCATGACCACATTTGTAAAAGCTGCCCTCAACTGCGGGCAGGTCAGAGGCCCTGTACAGCTTGGATTTGCCAGGAGTATTGACCCGGTCGTGAGTCAGGAAGTGACCATAACCCGCGTTGCGATCACAACAGAAAAGGATGCAGAAAATAAGAGCACAGAGATGGGAAGGAAGAATATTATTCCATATGCGCTTTACAGAATGGAAGGATATATTTCAGCGAACCTGGCCAGAAAGGTGACCGGATTTACAGAGGATGATCTGGAACTTCTCTGGGAGGCCATTATCAATATGTTTGAGATCGATCATTCTGCCGCCAGAGGAAAGATGGCGGTGCGTGAGCTTATTATTTTTAAACACAGCAAAGAATTCGGAGACTGCCCGGCATATAAATTATTTGATGCAGTTGAGGTCAGAAAACATGAAGATGTGATTTATCCCAGAAAATATCAGGATTACAGCGTTGAAATCCATGAAGATCAGATTCCGGAAACAGTGGAGATTTCAAGAAAAATATGAAGGAATATAAAGAAGAGGATTACCTGATGCTCTCAGGAATCCAGCATTTTGCTTTTTGCAGAAGGCAGTGGGCATTAATACATATTGAGCAGCAGTGGCAGGAAAATGTCCGGACTGTGGAGGGGGAATTACTTCATAAGAGAGCACATGACACATATTCTTCAGAGAAAAGGAATGATGTGGTAATCAGCAGAGGGCTTCCCGTACATTCCAGTGAAATGGGGGTCAGCGGTGTATGTGATATTGTGGAGTTTCGCCGGGCTGAGGAGGGAATCACTCTTCACGGGCACCGAGGGACCTTTCAGGTCTATCCCGTTGAGTATAAAAGGGGGAAACCGAAAGATACGCAGATAGATATTCTCCAGTTGACAGCCCAGGCTATGTGTCTGGAGGAAATGCTGTCGTGTACGATCGCTGAGGGAGCCGTTTTCTATGGAGAGATAAAGAGGCGGGAAAGAATAGAATTTACCGATGAGTTGAAGGAACAGGTGAGAACCATGTTTTCAGAAATGCATCAGTATTTTGACAGAAAATATACCCCAAAGGTTAAATGGTCGAAAAGCTGTAACGCATGTTCCCTGAAAGACATCTGTCTGCCGAAATTAGGAAAAGCGGCTTCAGTAAAAGAATATATAAAATCTGCCATTGGGGAGGATGACAAATGAAGAAATTGCTGAATACGTTATATATCACCTCTCCCGACGGATACCTTTCCCTGGATGGAGAAAATGTAGTGGTGCTTGATAAGGAAAAGGAAGTGGGAAGGGTTCCGCTGCATAATCTGGAAGCCATTGTTTCTTTTGGCTACAGAGGTGCAAGCCCGGCACTTATGGGAGGATGTGCGGAAAGAAATATTTCACTTTGTTTCATGACACCCCAGGGCAGATTCCTGGCAAGAGTGACTGGTAATGTTAGAGGAAATGTTGTTTTGAGAAAGAAGCAGTACAAGGTTTCCGAAGAAGATGAGGCAAGTCTTGTAATTGCCCGTAATTGCATTTTAGGGAAAATATATAATTCACGGTGGGTTCTTGAAAGAGCAATAAGGGATCACGCACTTCAGATTGATGTTGAGGAGGTAAAACGTGCCTCTGTCAATTTGCAGCAGTCCTTAAATTATGTGAAGAGCTGTACAAGTATGGAACAGTTGAGAGGATATGAAGGGGAAGCGGGAAGCGTTTATTTTGGTGTGTTTAATGAACTGATTTTACAGCAGAAAAAAGACTTTAAGTTTGAAGGCAGAAACCGTAGACCACCATTAGATAATGTAAATGCAATGCTTTCATTCTTTTATACTTTGCTGACGAACATGTGCGCTTCGGCACTGGAATGTGTGGGATTGGACCCGTATGTGGGATTCATGCATACAGACAGGCCCGGAAGGGTTTCGCTGGCACTTGATATGATGGAGGAACTGCGGCCTGTCTTAGTGGATCGTTTTGTGCTCACCATGATCAATAGAAAGATGGTGAATAAGAAGGATTTTTCTGTTAAGGAAGATGGCGCGGTATTGATCAGTGATAAATGCAGGAAGCTGCTGCTGACAGAGTGGCAGAATAAAAAGAAAGATGTTATCACACATCCGTATTTGGGTGATAAAGTGGAGTGGGGAATGATACCATATGCCCAGGCAATGCTTTTGGCTCGTTATCTGAGGGAAGATTTAGATGAGTACCCGCCATTTTTCTGGAAGTAGGTGAGAGGATGCTGGTTTTGATTACATATGATGTAAATACTGAGACAGATGCCGGGAAAAGACGTCTAAGAAAGGTTGCAAAACAATGTGTTAATTATGGAAGACGGGTGCAGAATTCTGTTTTTGAATGCATTCTTGATAACACACAGTGTGTTTCATTGAAGGCTGTATTGGGGGATATTATTGATAAGGAAGTTGACAGCCTCAGGTTTTATTATTTGGGGAATAACTATAAGACTAAAGTGGAGCATATGGGAGTTGACAGGGGGATAGCAGCGGACTCGACTTTGATTTTCTAGTGCGAATAGGAAGTGAACAGAAAAACATTGGGAGATTCGCACCATATTTTGGGGTGTTGGGTGATGGAAAAAGGAGGAATAGAAGGGAAAGGGGTGGTGAGATTAGTGTGAAAGAGTCTATTAATTAGAAGTTTTATACAAAAATAGCTATGAAATTTGGGCATTTTTGCTGTCACCACCTTCGCGGTGGTGTGGATTGAAATCACCGTGCAAAGAAGTACGGGAAGTTAGAGTTGAGTCACCACCTTCGCGGTGGTGTGGATTGAAATACCAATCTGAATGTCATAATAAGATTTATCGATTGCGTCACCACCTTCGCGGTGGTGTGGATTGAAATCGTCATTCCGGTATCCTCCTTACAATATTTCCGTGTCACCACCTTCGCGGTGGTGTGGATTGAAATAAACGAATGGTAGATGGAGACTTTGAAGACTTTGTCACCACCTTCGCGGTGGTGTGGATTGAAATATCAGAGTTTATCGAGGATGAGCTAAAAAGGTTGCGTCACCACCTTCGCGGTGGTGTGGATTGAAATTCCCTGTTGTTGCCTCTGAGAAATCCAGAAACCCGTCACCACCTTCGCGGTGGTGTGGATTGAAATCGGATTTGAATCTGGGTTTGGGTCTGGGCCTGGAGTCACCACCTTCGCGGTGGTGTGGATTGAAATCATATTTGACCGATAAGGGCTTGAAAACCGAAAAACGTCACCACCTTCGCGGTGGTGTGGATTGAAATCGATTATGGGTGCCACTTTGATTGTTGGCCTTGTGTCACCACCTTCGCGGTGGTGTGGATTGAAATATCATCCGTGTCATCATCATCACGAGATTTATCCGTCACCACCTTCGCGGTGGTGTGGATTGAAATTGTTGATTACGCAAGCGGGTATAGCAACAGGGCAGTCACCACCTTCGCGGTGGTGTGGATTGAAATCTGTATACATTCAGATTCCGCTTCATCAGCAGGAGTCACCACCTTCGCGGTGGTGTGGATTGAAATACTTCAAAGCTCGAATTTCCAGATGCCTGTGTTGTGTCACCACCTTCGCGGTGGTGTGGATTGAAATTGCCTGGAACTCCTTTTGCGTCTGTTTGATGGAGTCACCACCTTCGCGGTGGTGTGGATTGAAATGTACGTCCGAACTTTTTTCGTCTTCTGCCTTTGTCACCACCTTCGCGGTGGTGTGGATTGAAATCGTTATGGGTTATTACGGTCTGTGCCGCCTGTGCGTCACCACCTTCGCGGTGGTGTGGATTGAAATCGTGTTTGATCGCGTAAAATATGAGATGCAGCAGGGTCACCACCTTCGCGGTGGTGTGGATTGAAATTGGTACTCTGTACTTGTATTAATCATCTATCATCGTCACCACCTTCGCGGTGGTGTGGATTGAAATCAATGTGATTGGCATAAAATATTACCTCCTATTCTGTCACCACCTTCGCGGTGGTGTGGATTGAAATCCACGCAATGCGTGGTATAATGTACCTAAGATAAAGTCACCACCTTCGTGGTGGTGTGGATTGAAATAGCCTTCTGGCAGTATCCTCAGCTACATCCCTGGTCACCACCTTCGCGGTGGCGTGGATTGAAATATTATAGTTGGACAGAATATATTAAACAGCATAAGTCACCACCCTCGCAGTGGTGTGGATTGAAATCGGAATCGGAATCGGTCATGATTCTGGCATACATTACTATGTCACTATCTACGCGGTGGTGTGGATTGAAATGTCTTGCCTCTATCAAAGAAAAGTTTGAATTGTTTGAATTTTGTCATCACCTGCGCAATAGCGTGAATTCAAATTTAGTGACCAGACCTTGCAGAAAGAGGTGAGCATAAAGATGAATACAGCAATAAAAAAGAAACTCCCAATTGGAATAGAGAACTTTGAAAAAATTCGGACAGAAGATTTTTATTATATTGATAAAACAGGTCTGATCAAAGACCTTCTATATAATTGGGGAGAAGTAAATCTCTTTACACGCCCCAGACGTTTTGGCAAATCCCTTAACATGAGTATGTTGAAAAGCTTTTTGGACATTGAGGGTGACATAACATATACAGAAAAGTTATTTAATGGATTGGAAATTTCAAAAGAAACAAGCCTTTGCAAAGAATATATGGGCGCATTTCCAGTTATTTCAATTAGCTTGAAAGGCGTAAACGGCATAGATTTTGCAGCTGCGCGGGATATGATGCGTTCCATCATTGGGAATGAAGCGCTGAGGTTCTATTTTTTATCCGAAAGCAATAACCTGAACGAGAAAGAAAAAATGCAGTACAATCAGTTGACTGCAGTGGATGAAAGCAACAGGCAGGGTTTTACTATGTCAGACACGCTGCTGATGGGAAGTCTGAAGACGTTATCCATGCTGCTGCAGAAACATTATGGCAAAAAAGTCATTATACTGATTGACGAGTATGATGTCCCCCTGGCAAAGGCCTTTGATAATGGCTATTATGAAGAGATGATTATGCTGATACGCAATCTGTTTGAGCAGGTATTAAAAACTAACGACAGCCTGCAGTTTGCTGTGTTAACAGGCTGTCTGCGGGTGTCAAAGGAAAGCATTTTTACCGGGCTGAATAATATGAAAGTGCTTTCCATCACGGATGTCCGGTTTGATGAATACTTTGGATTTACAGATAAAGAAGTAAGAGAACTTTTGGAATACTATGGACTTACTGCGTCCTATGAAACTATAAAGGATTGGTATGACGGTTATCGTTTTGGTGATGTTCATGTTTATTGTCCCTGGGATGTGATATGCTATTGTGATGAACTCAGATTTGATCCCAAAGTACAGCCAAAGGATTACTGGTCCAATACCAGCAGCAATCAGTCTGTCAGATACTTTATAGAAAATGCGGAAAGCAATACAACAAAACGTGAGATTGAGCGCCTGGTTGAGGGGGAAGCAGTTAGAAAAGAAATCCGGCAGGAATTAACCTATCGTGAATTGTACAGCGATACAGATAATATATGGAGTGTTCTGTTTACTACAGGGTATCTGACACAGCAGGGAAAATCTGATGATGATATATTTAACCTGGTAATTCCTAACCAGGAAGTGAGAAAGATATTTACGAGACAGATTATGGAATGGTTCCAGGATATGACGAAGAGAGATGGAGATACATTAAATATGTTCTGCGATGCATTTGAAAATGGTGATGCAGCAGGAGTGGAAATGTACTTTAATGCCTATCTTAGAAAAACTATCAGTATCAGAGATACTTTTGTGGGAAAATATAGAAAAGAGAATTTTTATCATGGGATTTTGCTGGGACTGCTTGGATTTAAGGATAGCTGGGGTGTATGGTCCAATCGTGAATCCGGAGATGGTTACAGCGATATACTTGTAGAAATTGAAGAAAAAGATTTAGGCATTGTGGTAGAGTTAAAATATTCTGAGGACTCCAACCTTGAGGCGGGATGCAGACAGGCATTGCGGCAAATTAAGGAGAAAAACTATACGGAAGAGCTAAAAGCACTCGGGCTAAATCACATATTAAAATTTGGAATAGCATGCTGCAAAAAGCGCTGCAAAGTTATGGTGGAATGAACCTCCGGTACTTTTATTTATGCTGTCTCTGAATAACATAGAAGAATGATCAATATTTTAGACTGTCTTAAAGCTCACGTAAAGATAATCAAGTACCATAACCACTGGAGATAGTTCCATCAAAATAAACGAGGATTCCCTCACCCCCATAGCGGAAGGGAATCCTCAAACCAATCTTAACAGCAGTGCAGACCCGAGAAATACCTGCATCCCCACTGACATAATCCCACATAAACCCAGGTCTTTCATTTATATCATATATGCCCGCATTCAGCAAAACTTCATCTTACCCCAACAGTCTCCCATCTCCTCCTCCATTTTCCCGTCAAATACCACCCAAACGATATCACATAATTGGCGGCCCACCCCATAGGCACAGCCATCCATGCCACTTGAATGCCATACACCGGCGCGAACACATTTGTCACGACCACCCGGATAGAGAGATTCACAAGATTAGCCACTGTAAAAGCCTTCACATCCCCGGCCCCGCGCAGCAGTCCGTCTGTGGATGCTTTCAGCCCGATAAAAGCGTAAAAGAACGAAAGAAACTTCACATAATCCAGTCCCGTCTGAAAAGCGGCACTTCCATTTCCGGCGTCCAAAAACGCTGAGACGAACACATTCCCAAACAACTGATAGAGAATACACAGAAATGCCCCGGCACTCAGCACCGCTGCATAACACATCCGATATCCCTTATTCACCCGTTCCAATTGTCCGGCACCCACATTTTGGGCAGTGAAGGTGGACATGGCATTTCCCATAGCCAGCATAGGCACAATGCTGATAGACTCGATTCGCATTCCCGCGGAATAACCGGCCAGCACAGAAGCTCCGAAGCTGTTGACAACCGACTGAACCAGAAGAATCCCAATCTGCACAATAGACTGCTGGATAATAGAGGGAACCGCAATCCTTACCATGGAAAACATAAGCCCGGCATCATATACACGCCAGTGTTCATCTGTTTCATACCCCTTCAGCTTCCGCAGAAGCAGCCCAAACGAAATTACAGCAGACACTCCCTGAGCAATCAGAGTACCCACAGCAACCCCTCTCACCCCCTGCTGAAACCGTATGACAAACAACATATCCAGGAAAATATTCAGCAGAGAGGAAAATATCAGCAGATACAGCGGCGTCCTGGAATCTCCCAGCGCATTGAAAATGGACGCCTCCACATTATACATAAACAAAAACGGCAGCCCGGCAAAATATACAGCCAGATAAAGCGCTGCGTCCGAAAAAACCTCTCCGGGCGTATTCACCCATCCCAGAATCCGGTGATTCAGGAAAAGTCCCAGCGCTCCCAGGCAAATACTCACCACAAGGAAGTTGATAAGCGTGGTGAATACGGCTGTCTTCATTTTGCCTTTCTTTCCTGCGCCGAGACATTGGGAGATGATCACAGAACTTCCGATTCCTCCGCCGATAGCAATGGCAATAAATACATTTGTAATCGCATAAGAGGCACCTACAGCGGCCAGCGCCCGTTCCCCAACAAAATTTCCAACGATCACAGAATCTGCGATATTATAAAACTGCTGAAAAAGATTCCCTAAAATCATAGGCAGCGCAAAAAACAGCAGCGAGCGCCCGGGTGGGTCTGTCAGCATATTGTATGTTTTCTTCTTCATCATTCTTTTGTCCCTCTCTTCTGCGGCATTTTTCTTCTGTTTAATCCAGAAACGCTGCCTCGGTATTCCTTCTATAATAATAGAATAACCGAAACAGCGTTTTTTACGATAAACTGCAGTATAAACTATAAAATTTTACCTTCAGAAGTCTTCCCTGTGTTTCTTCAGCATATTCAAAATAGTTTCCTGTGTATACGCCCCCAGACGTTTTTTATCTTCCTTTGAAAGCTGGTCCGGATAAATGGGTTTTCCATACTCCACGATCACTTTAGCAGGTTTGATCTTAGGAAAATGTGCCTCAAAAATTTCAGCGGAATTGGTGATCGCCATAGGGATAATAGGACATCCTGATTTGGTGGCTATCTTAAAGCTGCCTTCATGGAAGGGAAGCATATCCAGTTCACTTTCATTTTTATTTCTGGTTCCCTCGGGGAAGATGCAGATGGAAACGCCGTTTTTCGCCTCATCAATGGCAGTCAGAATGGTCTTCATACCCGCTTTGATATCCTTTCTGTCCAGAAACAGACAGTGCAGGTATTTCATCCAGTTGGACAAAAGGGGAATCGGCTCCATTTCTTTTTTGGCAACATATCCGGTCAGATCCGGGCACAGGACATAGGTGAGAAGAATGTCAAAGAAACTTCTGTGGTTTCCTATGTAAAGGACTGCCGTGTCATGGGGGACATTTTCATGGCCGATGATTTGGATATCAGACCCTGTAATCTTAAGGACACATCTGAAAACTGCCTGGACAATGCGCAGGGAGCTGATGTCCTTTGCCCTCCGGTTAAATTTACCGATCACCCATTCAACCAGCAGGATCGGAATGGATAAAATAAGAAATCCTACAACTACAATGCATACAAGAATAAAGCGGAACATAACACTCACCTTTCTATACCGTTTGGTATACCTTACGGGGCACACTTGCTGTGCTATAAATTACGGGATGCCATTTATGGTATATGTTATTGGATAAGAAACCAGATATGCCGTAGGCATACCTGGCCGGAAATTTTATATATGATGTGCCGTATCCAATACCTGGAACTTCTTATATTATACGGAAAACAGGAAAGGGATGCAAGCCATATTTAGCCCTAATATACAGAAAATACACAACTCCGGCCAAAAGCATCTCTCCATATACAGAAGTTTTTAACAAATCCTGTTATTCTAACGAAAATCCCCGCGAAAAATCGTCATTATATTCCAAATTATTTTCTTTACAAAGAAGATTTCCTGTAGTAAGTTATGTAGTATATCGCTGATTTTAGGGGGGCTTAGAGAAAAATGGGAAAGACCGGAGTGATGAAGAAATTCATCGGAGATAAAAAATTTTATAAGATGATCCTGGCTATTGCCATACCTATTATGATACAGAACGGCATCACCAATTTTGTCAGTCTTCTGGATAATATCATGGTAGGAAGAATCGGTACGGAGCAGATGTCAGGTGCTGCGATCGTAAACCAGCTTATCTTTGTTTATAACCTCTGTATTTTCGGAGGTGTGTCGGGTGCCGGTATATTTACGGCACAGTATTTTGGACAGAAGGATAATGAGGGTATCCGCAATACCTTCCGGTATAAATTGTGGATGGCTCTGATCCTGACAGTGGGCACTGTCATCGTTTTCCTCATTGGAGGGGAACAGCTTATCAGCATGTACCTTCACGGGGAGGGCAGCGCGGAGAATCTGGCGGCTACACTTGCTTACGGGAAACAGTACCTTTACATTATGCTGATAGGGCTTCCGCCGTTTATGATGGTTCAGGTATACGCCAGCACTCTGCGTGAGTGCGGGGAGACGGTTACACCTATGAAGGCCGGTATCACGGCCGTTGTCATTAACCTGGTGTTCAACTACATATTGATCTACGGAAAATTCGGATTTCCGGTACTGGGAGTGCGGGGTGCAGCCATAGCGACCGTTCTTTCCAGATATGTGGAGGCTGCCATTGTCATTCACTGGACACACAAGCATAAAGAGGTCAACCAATATATTGAAGGGCTGTACCGCACGCTGAAGGTCCCGGCACTGCTGACGAAGAAGATACTGATCAAGGGTACGCCCCTTCTTCTGAACGAAGCTCTCTGGGCGGCCGGGATGGCTATGCTGACCCAGTGTTATTCCATCAGGGGATTAAACGTGGTGGCTGCCCTGAACATTGCCAATACCATCAATAATGTATTCAACATAGTATTTATAGCCCTGGGAGATTCCGTGGCCATTGTGGTGGGACAGCTTCTGGGTGCGGGCAAGATGAAGGAGGCCCGGGATACAGATACGAAGATGATAGCCTTCTCCGTATTCTGCTGTACCGGTGTGGCTCTGCTGATGCTCCTTCTTGCGCCGCTTTTCCCCATGCTTTATAACACCAACCAGGAGGCAAGGGAGCTGGCGAAATACTTTATCATGGCAACCGCGGTCTTCATGCCGCAGAATGCCTTCCTCCACGCCGCTTACTTCACCCTGCGTTCAGGAGGAAAGACAATTGTCACCTTCCTGTTTGACAGTGTGTTCATCTGGGCAGTGAGTGTGACCATAGCCTTCTCTCTGAGCCATTTTACCCTGCTGCCCGTAGTGGCAATCTATATACTGGTGCAGATGGGAGATATGATAAAATGTCTCATTGGATTTATATTGGTGAAAAAGGGAGTATGGCTGCAGAATATTGTGGCGGATTAGAAAATTAAATACAGGGACTGCCCGGCAGAATAAAAGGCAGTCTGAAAAGAGGAACAGGAAATGCGGCTAGGCATATCCTGTTCCTTTTTCATGTGCGTCAAATATGACAGGGAATCCTGTGTGGACGTGTGACCACATATAGCGATATTGATAAAACATGGCGAAAGAAATATGATTATCCTATCAGAAGTCATAAAGATAGGAATTTTTACAGGCCTTATTGAGAAAATTGTGCACAATAAGCAAAAGTTCAGTTAATGGAACTATCATCACAATAATAAGGAGTAAAGACATGCCGTCCAGAAACACAGAAAAGCCTATAACAAGAAAAGACATAGCAGAATTACTTGGCGTATCTGTATCAGTTGTATCAAGAGCTCTGAACAACAGCGGGTATGTGGAAGAAAAAAAGAGACAGAAGATTATAAGGACAGCAGAAGAGCTGGGATATGTTCCGCAGCCTGTGGCCATGAGCCTGCAGGAGAGACGTACAAAGCAGATTCTTTTTTACTGCAAGGATCTCAATAATGAATTTAATCTGGAAATGTACCGGGGTATGTGCAAAACCGCTAATGAGCGGGGGTATATGGTCGTGATGAATGGTGTTCTGTCTTTTGCCAGGATTCGTGACACAATGATTGACGGAATCATAATGCCCAATGAGAACCTGACGGAATATTATCTGGAACAGGTGGGAAAGAATTATTATCTTCCCGTTGTGAGTGCGTCCTATTGCAATCCGGTGAACCTTCCAAAATCAGTTCCTTTGGTGGAGATAGACATGTACCGGGCTATGGAGGTTGGTATGCAGTATCTGTTCCATATGGGACATAAGCGGATCGCCTTTGGGTTCCCATATTCCACTACAAACCCTAACTCCAGGCTTCTTGCATTCAAGGAGCAGATCAGCCTGAAGTCTGACAGAAGATGGCAGGACTGGGTCGTCAGTGTACATTGGCTGGATAAACGGGATGACATCCGGCTTATGGCCTTCAAGGAGGATATGGAGGATAATTCTCTGAAAATGGAGGAGGACTTTTTTGCAAAAGGCGAGATCGCAGCGCAGCTCTTTCAGGAGAGAAAAATGGATGCCACGGCGGTCATCTGTTTCAATGATGAGTTTGCTCTGGGTATGATGAGGGAGTTACAGAGAATGGGGGTGAAAGTGCCCCAGGACATTTCCATAGTGGGTATAGACGGCACAAGAGCAAGGAGATATGTTACACCTCTTTTGACAACCGTGGATGCAAATCCACAGAGGCAGGGCGGCGAGTGTGCAAAAATTCTTATAGACATGATTGAAAAGAAGAATACAAAATATATTGTTCATCAATCAGTAAGGCTTCTGGAAGGAGAAAGTGTTAAGGATTTGAGAAGCAGACGTTAATGATATCAGGAGGAAAAGATATGAAGAGAATGAAAATGATGAAAAAAGCAGCCATTTGGATGCTGACCGCTACCATGGCAGCAGGGCTTACCGCCTGCGGAGGTTCCGGCGCGGAAGCCGAGGATACTGGAGATATCTCAGACCCGGAATCCGTAAAAGGAACCATCACAGTAGGCGGCTGGCCATCCGGCGATGATGCATTTAAGGCTGCTCTGGAGGGGTTTCACAAAGAATACCCCAACGTGGAAGTGAAATTCCAGTTTACAGATACAACTGCTCATCATCAGGCTCTGCAGACAGCACTTTCCGCCGGTTCAGGCGCACCGGATGTGGCGATGATAGAAGGAGCTTATGTTGCTCAGTACAGGGATTCCGCGGCGCTTACGAATTTAAAGGAAAAGCCGTACAATGCAGATGAATTAAAGGATGATTTCGTAGAGTTTAAATGGGACCAGTGCATTTCTGCGGACGGAAATGCTGTCCGCGCAATCCCATGGGATGTTGGTCCATGCAGCTACTTCTACCGTACGGATATTTTTGAGGAGTGCGGACTTCCAACGGACCCAAAAGAAGTGGCAGAGCTTATGAGTACCTGGGACGGCGTTCTGGAAGTGGCACGCAAAGTTTACATACCGGGAGAGCGCTGGCTCTTGCCGGATGCTTCCTATCTCTACTTTGAACTTTTCTGCAACAGGGATTATTACGATGAAGATCTGAACCTTAAAATTGAAAGAGAGGGAGACCTGGACTGCTTAAACGCTGTAATAAAAATGCGTGAAGAAAAATTGGACATGAATGTTGATATGTGGGGTACTGAAGCTACAGCTGCCTTTGGAGACGGGACCCTGGCGTCAGTATGCACAGGAAGCTGGTTCGGCGGATTCCTGAAGACAGATTATGCACCTGATGCAAGTGGAAAATGGGGTGTGACCACCATGCCGGGCGGCGTGAAGGCATCCAACTGGGGGGGTTCCTTCCTTGTGATCCCGGAACAGTCTAAAAATAAAACAGCAGCATGGGCGTTTGTAAAATACATGCTGGCAACCGCACAGGCACAGAATGAAATGTTTGAGGCAGTGGACTATTTCCCTGCATACAAACCTGCCTATGATGATGCAGACATTTACGGTATGGAAGACCCGTATTTCTGCAGCCAGAAGACAAAAGAACTGTGGGTGGAATTGGCAAATGAACTGAAACCCGTCACCACGACTATGATGGACACCACAGCGGAGGGGTGCATTTACAGTTCAGTCAATGCAGGACTGGAAAAAGGACTTGGTGCGGAGGAAATCAGGGATTTGGTTAAATCAGATATTGAGAAGGCAACGGCAGAAGTAAAAGAACAACAGATACAGACATTAAAGGATGCCGGTGTCTGGGACAAATAATAAGATTCAGTCAGCCGCTGTACGGCCGGTGCCGCACAGCGGCTGCTTTAAACAGACAGGAAAGGAGAACGATTGTGAATACTGTGAAAAAAAAGACTGGTTTCCTTTATACTCTGAAGAAAAATAAGGTTGCTTATGCCTATATTGCTCCTTTTTACATTCTCTTTGCCATCTTTGGCCTCTTCCCCATAGTGGCAGGATTCGGCATCAGCTTTTTCAGATGGGACGGTATCTCAGCCATGCATTTTATGGGACTTGATAACTATATCAACCTCTTTAAGGATACGTTATTCTGGAAGGCCATGGGAAACACCTTGTTTATCGGAATCATTGCCCACATACCCATTCTTCTGGGCGGCCTTGCACTGGCGTACATATTAAATTCCAACCTGGTCAAAGGGGAAAACATTTTCAAGACCATCTATTTTATGCCCATGGTAACCAGCTCTGTTGCCATTTCCATTATTTTTCAGAACTTGTTTGGCAACAACTACGGAATCATCAACTGGTTTTTAGGTCTTTTCGGGCAGGTACCCATCAACTGGCTGGGGGGAGACGGCAGCCTGATCAAAGTTGCGGTCATCGCAATGTTTGCATGGAAATGGGTGGGCTGGAACATGGTGATCTATCTGGCCGGTATGCAGGGCATCAACGCGGACATATACGAGGCGGCAAAAATAGACGGAGCCAGCAACAGCCGCGTTATGTTCAGCATTGTCATTCCGCTGCTGAAACCTATTATCATCTTTACTATCATTCAGTCCAGCATAGGTATGTTCAACCTGTTCACAGAACCCTTCATCCTTACAAATTCAAGCTGGACAGGCGGTGTCAATAACGGCGGACTGACACTTATGATGTATTTGCTGAATAAAGCACCTCAGGGAGGAAACTCATATGGCTATGCCTCCGCGTGTGCTTATGTCATCACCATTATCATTGTGATCATTTCTGTAGGTGTCAACCAAATGACAGAAGACAAACCAAACGGAAGGAGGAAACACTTATGAAAATGCTGCTTTTTCTTATTATGGCAGTTGCACTTGTACTTATTATAATAGCAAAAGTACACCCTGCCGGCAAAAAGATATCTCTGTATATCGTTCTGGGTCTGATCGCACTCATCATGCTCCTTCCTTTCTTCATGATGTTTGTCATGGCCACACACACTACCAGTGAAATCTTTTCCTTTCCGCCTGCCATGTGGTTCGGCGGCAGTCTGTCAGAGAATCTGGCAAACATGAACCTGCTGGTGGATTTTCCGAAGTCCTTCCTCAATAGCTGTATTGTAACCGGTCTGAACACCATTCTTGTACTGCTGTTCTGCTCTGTGGGAGGCTACGCTTTTGCTGTGTATGATTTTCCGGGCAGAAAAGCATTGTTTGCTGTTTTACTTGCAACTATGATGGTTCCCTGGACAGCGGGAATCATTCCCTGGTTTCTCATGATGTCAAAACTGGGATGGCTGAACACATTTCAGGCATTGATCATCCCCAGCTGTGCCAACGCCTTCGGCATTTTCTGGATGCGTCAGTATTGTCAGAACAATGTACCTGTATCCCTGACAGAAGCCGCAAGAATAGACGGCTGCAGCGAGTGGACTATATTTTTCCGTGTGGTAGCCCCCATCCTGAAGCCGGCATACGCGTCTCTGGGAATCATGCAGTTTGTCAATGTATGGAATGACTTTATGCAGCCTCTCATGATCTTAAGAGAACCCGCCAAAATGACTCTTCCCCTGATGCTGAAGACCATGGTGGGAGACAGAGGCACAGACTACGGCGCCCTGATGCTGGCCAGTACCTGCGCGGTACTTCCCCTGCTCATCGCATTTCTGTGCGCATCTAAATTCTTTATGTCAGGTCTGACCGCCGGAGCAGTGAAAGAATAACAAATATAAAATTGGAGGATAAATAATGGAACTGATAAACGGACAAAAAATAACACTGGGAACCTGCTACTATCCGGAGCACTGGGACAAAAATCTCTGGAGAGAGGACCTGGAAAGAATGAAAGAATGCGGTATTGAAGTTGTCCGCATAGCAGAATTTGCCTGGAGCAAAATCGAACCGCGTGAAGGTGAGTTCACTTATGAATTTTTTAATGAATTTCTGGACCTGGCATATGAGATGAACGTTAAAGTCATTTTCTGCACCCCGACAGCAACACCCCCTGCCTGGCTCACGGAAAAATATCCGGAGACACTCAATGCAGCCATAGACGGCACTCTCTACCGACATGGCGGCCGCAGGCATTACAATTACAATTCCCCAAAGTACCGGGAACTGGCCAAGAGGATTGTAGAAAAATCCGCATCCCATTACGGTCCGCATCCCGCTATTATCGGCTGGCAGATAGACAACGAGATCAATTGTGAGAAAAGTGAATTTTATTCCGAGAGCGATACCGCGGCATTCCGCATCTGGCTTCGGGAAAAGTACAATACTCTGGATACTCTGAACGAAGCCTGGGGAACTGTCTTCTGGAACCAGACCTACACGGATTGGAGCCAGATTTACGTCCCCCGTCCAACTCCCAGCAGCAGCAACAACCCTCATCAGGTTTTGGACTATACCCGCTTCATCTCAGACAGTGCCTGCAGATTTGCTGCCCTCCAAAGCAGTGTCATCCGAAAATACAAAAAACCGGAAGATTTTATTACTACAAACGGAATTTTTTCCAATCTGGACAATCACCGTATGAGAGAGGAAAGCCTGGATTTCATTACCTATGACTCCTACCCAAACTTTGCTTACTGCCGTGACCGCTTTGATCAGAAGGAAGATTCACTGCGCGACAGAATGTGGAGCCGCAACCTGATGGAAGTCCGCTCCATCTCATCGAATTTTGGTATCATGGAGCAGCAGTCAGGCGCCAACGGCTGGAATACCGGTATGGCGGCCCCTACTCCCAAACCCGGTCAGATGACCCTGTGGACCATGCAGAGCATAGCTCACGGAGCTGACTACATCAGCTATTTCCGCTGGCGTACCTGCACCGTAGGAACGGAAATCTACTGGCACGGCCTTCTGGACTATTCAGGCCGCGACAACAGAAGAATCGCTGAGTTAAAAGAGATTCACAAGAAAACCCAGTGTTTAAGTGAACTGGCCGGTTCTGTCTATAAAGCTGAAGCAGCTGTAATCCGTGAATATGACAATATATGGGACAGCCAGCTTGATACCTGGCACAATGCTGTAGAGTGGCAGAGTCAGCTGTCTATTTTCCGGGCCGCCCAGAAGACTCACACCCCTCTTGATTATGTATATTTAAGAGAAACCACCACCATAGAACAGCTTCAAAAATACAAGGTCCTGTTCTATCCCCACCCGGTCCTCATGTCCCCCGAAAGAGCATCCCTTCTGGAACAATACACAGCTCAGGGCGGCACTCTTATCATAGGATGCCGAAGCGCATATAAAGACATGAATGGCCGGTGCACCACGGATTGTCTTCCGGGTCTTTTAAAACCCCTGACCGGTACTGATATCCCGGAGTACACCCTGGTCTCCCCTGAGGACACACCGCCTCTTATCAATTGGGACGGCCAACTTTTGGAAGCCGCTGTTTTCAACGATCAGTTAACCCCGGCCCTCCCCACCGCCCAGGTCCTGGCGCTCTATGAAAACTGCTACTACGAAGGCACCCCTGCCCTCATAAAGAATACCATCCAAAAAGGCACAGTATACCACTATGGTGCCGCTTTCACCGAGCAGGCAGCGGAAGTTTTCCTTGAAAAATTAGACCTGAAGACTCCCTATGAGGCCCATTTCACTCTCCCCCCACAATGTGAAATAGCCCCCCGCACCAAAGACGGTACAACCTACTACTTCATCCTCAACTACTCCAACACCCCTGCCGTCATCTGCCTTCCTCACCAAAAGAAAGACCTTTTCACTCAAACGTATGCCCAGGGAACGATAACGCTTCCGCCCTACGGCGTAAAAGTATATCAATAACCTTCTGACAAAGTATCATTCCAAATACCAAAGCATGCCCGGTTTCCTGTATCTCCACAAAAACCGGGCATACTTTCTTTCTATCTTCTATAAAAGCAGTATCACACTACGCTGTCCACAGAAAAAATTCCTTGTCATATTCCCCTTTTCCTCCACATACACTATTGCTAAGAGCACCCAAAACCAAAGGCGGTCCCCCCAACATTGAAAAAATTAATCCTAACACTATGTTTCATCTGCCTCCTGACCCTCCCTCTGACATCCTGCAGCATAGAAAAAGTCAAAGCCCAGGACGGAGTCAAGCCAGAGTACACAGTGATGAAGGAAGAGGATTTTCCTGATAAAGTCAAGGAACTGATAGAAGAAAACAAAGAATCAGAATTCCAGCTTACATATCAGGACGGTTCCTATCTATACCTTCTCAAAGGCTATGGCAAACAAGAGACAGGAGGATACAGTATCCAAATTGAGGACTTGTCCCTGTGGGACAATGCCATCCATCTACAGACCACCCTAATAGGGCCGGAGGAGGACAAAGACCTAAAAGACGAGCCATCCTATCCATATCTGGTGGTGAAAATGAAATATCGGGAAGAACCGGTAATCTTTGAATAGAAAAGAGGGCTTATTGTGGAATTAATAACAAAACAGATGCGTATGATGCATACAAAATGTGAAGCTGTCAGCCAGATTACCTTTGACGAAGATTTAAATGTGCCGGATATCAAGCCGGACGTAGGCCGGATGATCCAGAAAAAAGGTGAGATCCATATAGATGATGTCCAGATATCCGAGGGCCATGCTTTCCTGACAGGCGCTTTGATGGTCTATCTCCTCTATGTCAGCGACAGTGAGGAGCGTAAGATCCAAAGTCTCCTGGGCACCCTGCCCATTGGGGAGACCATGCATCTGGAGGGCCTGGAAAAT
This sequence comes from Blautia sp. NSJ-175, assembly GCF_022867815.1. NCBI lineage: Bacteria > Bacillati > Bacillota > Clostridia > Lachnospirales > Lachnospiraceae > Blautia > Blautia sp. NSJ-175. The sequence continues at coordinate 77,905 of NZ_JALIFQ010000017.1, read as the reverse complement.
GGTGACAAGGTTCGGGTAAAATGGGACATTGAGGACCTGAGTGTCCAGCTTATCAATTCCAGAAAGCTGAACATCAAAGCCCTGGTCACCTTTACCGCATCCGTGGAGGAAATGCAGGAGACAGACCTGCCTGCAGGTGTGGATGCGGAGGGCATTTCCCAGAAAAAAAGGGACATCTCCGTCATGGGGATCGCGGTGCATAAAAAGGATACCATGCGGGTAAAAGAGGACATTGCCCTTGCATCCAACAAGCCCAATATCCACGAACTGCTGTGGAACACCGTGGAGGTCCGCGGCATGGATATCCGGGCTGAAAATGATAAGATAGGCGTAAAAGGCGAACTCTTCATATTTGCCCTGTACCGGGGTGACGATGACAATAATTCCCTGCAGTGGCTGGAGCACTCTGTCCCCTTCTACCAGGAGCTGGAGTGCGTGGGCTGCACTGTGGATATGGTGCCAAACATAGATGTGACAATGCCTCAGAGCAAGCTGGAGGTAAAAACAGACAGTGACGGGGAGGAACGCCTTATAGGCGTGGACGCTGTTCTGGAACTGGAGATGAAGATTTATGAGGAAGAGGAAATGTCCCTTCTTCTGGACGTATACACCCCGGTAAAAGAATGCGTCCCCATACGTGAGAACAGAAAGCTGGAAAGCCTGCTGGTAAAAAATAATTCCAAATGCCGGGTAGGCGACCGCATTAAAATGGAACAGAACCAGGGAAAGATCCTTCAGATCTGCCACAGCGACGGCAATGTGAAAGTAGACGACACCCATCCTGTGGAAAACGGCATAGAGGTGGAGGGTATTGTGCAGGTGAGAATCCTCTATATTATAGGGGATGATGATATGCCGTTCTATTCCATGGATGCCATGATCCCCTTCTCCCATGTGGTGGAAGCTCCGGGAATAGGGAAAAACTGCACCTATCACCTGCGGACGGATCTGGAACAACTGTCAACCACCATGATTGACAGCGATGAGATAGAAGTAAAGATCGTTATGAATCTAAATGCCCTTGTGTTAAAGCAGACAGACACAGGCATTATCCGGGAGATAGAAGAGCGGGAGCTGGACAGGGAGAAGCTCCAGAGCATGCCCGGAATTGTGGGCTATCAGGTACAGCCCCAGGATACACTCTGGGACATCGCCAAGAAATTCTACACGACGATCGAAACCATTGTGCAGCTCAATAATCTGGAAAGTGATGAGGTAAGACCGTATGATACCTTGATTTTAACAAAGAAAGTGGAATCGTAACAGGTGAAAGTGCAATCATAATATTTTTAGGTGTTGAAAAAAGGAGGCATATCGTATAGAATAAAGTGTATAAAAACGAATACAATATACAATAAACATTTAATGATTCGCCTTTGGGCGCATGGAAGGAAACACAGGAGATAAAGATGAGATTAAGGGCACTGGCGAAAATTAATCTGGGATTGGATGTAGTCAGAAAACGTGAAGACGGTTATCATGAGGTCCGCATGATCATGCAGACTATCAACATGTATGACCAGTTAGAAATTGATATCAAAGAGGAACCGGGGATTTCCATTACTACAAATCTGCCGTTTATTCCCACGAACGAGAACAATCTGGTCTATAAAGCAGCGCAGCTTTTAATGGATGAGTTCAAAGTGAAGAAGGGGATAACTGTGGATCTGCAGAAATTCATACCGGTCGCTGCCGGCATGGCAGGCGGGAGTTCGGATGCCGCCGCTGCCATGATCGGAGTGAACCGACTGTTCGGACTGGGGCTTACTGTGCGGGAGCTTATGGAGCGGAGCGTGAAAGTCGGTGCGGATGTTCCGTACTGCCTGCTTCGGGGCACTGCGCTTGCAGAGGGAATCGGAGAGAAGCTGCGTGCTCTGCCGCCCTGTCCGGACTGCTACGTGCTCATTGGGAAGCCGCCTGTCAGCGTGTCCACGAAATTTGTCTATGAGAAGCTGGATGCATCGGAGATCGTGCAGCATCCGGAGATAGACAGAATGCTGGAGGGGCTCCAATGGCACAATTTGAACAGGATTGCCGAACATATGGGAAATGTTCTTGAGAGCGTGACAATTCCGGCATACCCTGTGATCGAGGAGATCAAACAACATATGAAGGACCACGGCGCAGTCAATGCCATGATGAGCGGCAGCGGTCCTACGGTCTTCGGACTCTTTGATGACAAGGCGACAGCAGAGCAGGCCTGTGAGGCACTGCGCGAGAGCAAGATCGCCAGAACCGTTTTCTTGACTACAGTATTCAATAATGGAGGAAGACACAGATGACAACGGATTTGGAAATGCATATGGATGAATACCTTCCGCTGCGGGATGTGGTTTTCAATACTCTGCGGAGGGCAATATTAAAAGGTGATTTAAAACCCGGTGAGCGGCTTATGGAGATTGCCCTGGCTGAGAAACTGGGTGTGAGCAGAACCCCCATCCGGGAGGCTATCCGGAAGCTGGAGCTGGAGGGCCTGGTAGTCATGGCTCCCAGAAAAGGGGCAAAAGTGGCTTCTATCACAGAGCGTGACCTGAATGATGTGCTGGAAGTCAGAAAAGGTATGGAGGAGCTGGCCATCCGTCTGGCCTGTGAGCGGATCACCCCTGAGGAGCTGGAGGAGCTTGATAAGGTGGAGCAGAGGTTCCTGAGCCTGACCGAGAACGGGGATCTGACTGAGCTTGCGGAGATGGACGTGGCGTTTCACGATATCATTTATAAGGCCACCAATAACAAACGGCTGGTACAGTTGCTGAGCAACTTAAGGGAACAGATGTACCGCTACCGCATTGAATATCTGAAGGATATTGCCGTGCGCCGTACCCTTGCCCAGGAGCACAGGGCCATCTGCGAGGCACTGCGCAAAAAGGACAAGGAGTCCGCACTGAAATACGTCTATGTCCATGTGGACAACCAGCAGAAGGCCATCATCCGAAGCCTGAATGAGCAGGAATAATAATAGAAGAAATGGATATTCTAAGAGAGATGTAAAAATTACGTCTCTCTTTTTTGTGCTGCAAATGCGGTCTGATACCGTATATACCACAGCATCACGAGAGCGGAAAGGGGCCTTTCAAATGAAAAATAATGACGAGATATCCATTCATATACAGGAAAATGAAGACTATATCAGAAATACACTGAAAGACTGTGCTGACATCATTATCCGTCCCATGATTCTGGGACAGGAGCCGAAGATACGCTGTCTTGTAGTCTATATTGAGGTGGCAGTCAGCAATATGATGCTGGAGGACTCCGTCATCGGCAAGCTGGTAAACCATATGTGGGAAATGCCGAAGGATGAGATCCTGGAGTTCGTGGATGAAAACGGCCTGGGAATCTCCGACGTTAAAACACTGGACACCATGTCAGAAGCCCTGGCAGCCATGTTTGCGGGAAATGCTATTTTCTTCTTTGACGGCTATCCCCATTCCATCAAGGTATCCAGCAAGGGGTATCCCAACATGGGCGTACAGGAGGCATCCAGGGAAAAGGTGCTGCGCGGTTCCAAGGAAGGGTTTTCCGATGTAGTCAAGACCAACTCTGCCCTTGTGCGGAAAAGGATCAGGAATGCGAAGCTGAAAGTCAAGGAAAAGACCCTGGGTGTCAGAAGCCAGACCCTGGTGCAGATTCTGTACATGGAAGAGCTGGTGCGTCCGGAGCTTTTGGATGAACTGGACAGACGGCTGGAGAGCTTTGAAATCGACGGTGTCATGGACAGCGGCATAGTGGAGCATCTGGCAGAGGAAAACTGGCTCTCCCCATTTCCGCAGTTCCAGACCTCCGAGCGCCCTGACAAGTGCGCCATGGAAATCTTAAACGGCAGAGTCCTGGTATTGGTGGACAACTCCCCTATGGGTATCCTGCTCCCGGCTGCCTTCAATGATTTTCTGCAGGTGAGTGAGGATGAGTACAACCATTTTGAGCTGGCGTCCTTTTTGCGGATCATCCGGTATATAGCCGCTGCATTTGCCATGCTCTTTTCAGGTGCTTATCTGGCGGTGACGAATTTCCACACACAGGTACTGCCCACAAACCTGATTCTCTCCTTTGCGGAGGCCAGAAAAGGTGTTCCTTTTCCGGGAATCCTGGAAGTCTTCTTCATGGAAGTGGCATTTGAGAGTATCCGGGAGGCGGGGGTCCGCGCGCCCGGGCCTTTGGGCGGAACCATCGGTATTGTGGGAGGCCTGATCATCGGACAGGCGGCTGTGGAAGCCAATCTGGTCAGTCCTATCGTGGTGGTTGTGGTGGCAGTGACTGCGCTGGCTACCCTTGCCATTCCAAATGAGGAGTTTACCGCCCCGTTCCGGCTTTTGAAATTCGGTTTTATCCTTTTAGGAGGCACTATGGGCGTCTTCGGCATGCTTCTGGGCCTTTACCTGGTCATCAGCCATCTGGCAGGCCTGAAAAGCTTTGGTATTCCTTATCTGACCCCATTTGCCGCACAGAGAAATGCGGGATACAGGGGAGAGTCAGACGGCATTGTCCTGGCACCGCTCCGGTTTATGACCAGGAGACCCCTCTATGCCAGAAGGGAACAACAGGTACGCCTGAAAACAAAAGGAGGACAGAAGCATGTTCGCTGACAATCAACGGATTTCCCACAGACAGCTTTTCAGACAGCTTGTTCTCGGGCAGCTCGGCATCTATCTGGTCACCATCCCTGTCACCTCATATCTGGAGGGCAGGCAGGGGGTGCTCTCCCTTCTTTTGATGGGGGTTCTCTTCTTTGCAGCCAGCATATTTTTTATCCGCATGAAGCCCTGCTATTTATGTCCTGAACGGTATATGGGAAAATACGCGGGAAAGATTTTCTGCCTTCTGCATCTTTCCTATCTCTTTATTACCGGTGTTTTCCTGCTTCTTGTGACCAGCAGGATCACGGGCCGTTTTTTCATTGAGAGCAGCAAGCCCTTTGTGATCATCACCGTTACGGCTGTGGTATGCTATCTGGGAAGCCACCAGGGGCTGGAGCGCAGGGCGCGTATGGCTGAGATATGCTTTCCCATCATTTTATTTGTCCTGGCGGCCATGTTTCTGCTGTCTGTGACAAGAGTCGAAGGTATCTATCTGGAGAAGACCGGGTCTCTGTCACTGCAGGGGCTTATACAGGGATGTTACCGGGTATTCTGTACCTTCCTGCCTGTATTTTTCCTTCCCTTTACCCTGGGGAATGTGGACCGGGCGGGCAACGCGGGAAAGGCGCTGAACGGTTCCGTGTTTCTGCTGCTTGGCATTCTCTCTGCAGCCCTCATACTTCTGCAGGGGGCATTCGGCGCCGGAGGCTATGTGCAGAAATCCTACCCGCTGTTTGATATGATGGCAGGCGTGGACCTGCCCGGTGATTTTCTGGAGCGCGTGGACATCTTTTTCATCGCTGCAGTTATGTTCTGCATCTTTTTTGCTGTGGGCAGCATTTTTTTCTATAACCATGAACTGTTAAAACGCGGCCATATGGAAAAGGGGGCGCCTTATCTTGCTGCAGGGATCCTGGTGTGTGCTTTGGGATGTGAAAAGGCAGGTATTTCCCTGGAATGGTACCGGGAGGTTCTGCAGAATATTTACGCGCCCCTGTTCCTTCTGCTGGCACTCTGGGCGGGAATCGCGTACGGAAGGGGGAAACATCATGATAAGGAAGAAAAGTAAGACAGTGCTCCTGGCTGTTATCCTGGCCTGTAATCTGACGGCCTGCGGGGTGGCCCTGGAGAACCGCAGCTTTCCCCTCTCCATGGGTGTGGATTTTAAGGACGGTGCATACCAGGTCTATTACGGCCTTCCCGACCTGTCCGGTGTGACCGGACAGAATAAGGACGGGGAGAACCAGAAAGCCGGGGAAAAGGCGGATTTTTATCAGGGAAAGACCATGGAGGACGCGGAAAAAGACTTTCAGAACAGCCAGGAGGACTACCTGGATACAGGACACCTGAAGGTTCTGCTTCTGGGAAAGGGCCTGCTTGACCATGAGGAGGCATATAAGAACCTGCTCCACTATCTGGAGGAAAAACCTTCGGTGGCGGGAAATATTTACGTGTTCTCCTGCAGTGAGCTGGGTGATGTTATGGGCATGGACGGGCAGCAGATGGATTCCCTTGGGGATTATCTCACCGGCATTGTGGAGAACCGGCCCGACAGCCGGGCACAGGATCAGACAGACCTTCAGGACTTATATAACGCATGGCACAACGGGGAAGAGCGGCCCGTTCTCGGAGAGGTAAGCGCATTGGATGATAAAATTATGCTGAATCAGGAATAGGCCTGTAAAGATGCGGCAATACTCTGTCTATAGAAAATAAATGGTTACTGTTCACACGCCACTGTCCCGCGAGGTGTTTTCAGGCTGAAGGCATGAAAATCCCGAGGCAGCCAGCGCAATATGGAGCAGAATGCTCCATATCTGTGCATCGCGAAGCGTGTTGCTGGGCACGCAGTGAACAGAAGTAAATACCGGTCATACGGTGCGGAGGCATAAAGTTTTCCGCGCCGGTATGCCGGATAAGACGGAGGGATTTGCTGTGAGAAGAAGAATACAGAGAAATATCTGGATCGCCGCTACAATCATAGGCCTGCTTGCCACTGTGCTGGTCGGCGCTGTGCGTATACATACACTGAAGAGAGAAAAAGAAACCGTTCAGACACGTCTGGAAAATGAAGTACAGCAGGGGATCGCAAAGGAAATCTTCCGCCTGCACGTGGTTGCCAACAGCGATACGGAGGAGGACCAAAACCTGAAGCTTCACGTTAAGACCAAGATTGTGGATTATCTGGAAGGAATTTTGGGGGAAGACAGATCCCTGGAAGCGACCAGAGAGGCTGTCAAAACGCATCTGGATGAGATTGAGGAGGCTGCCGGACAGGTGATCGCGGATGAAGGGTATGATTACCCTGTTGCTGCCGCCGTGGAAAAGACGTATTTCCCTGACAAGACCTACGGGGACTGTACCTTTCCTGCAGGAGAGTATGAGGCCCTGAATGTGAAGATCGGGAAGGCAGAAGGGCACAACTGGTGGTGCGTCCTCTATCCGAGCCTGTGCTTTCTCGATGAGTCCCACGGAATTGTTTCTGAGGAGAAAAAAGAAGATTTGAGAGAAGTCCTCACAGAGGAGGAATTCCTGACAATTCTGAATGATCCGGAAAAAAGGGATCAGGTGAAAATAGGATTTAAGTGGTTTTAAAGGTTGCGGCTTGCATTCTGGCCTCAATGAGGGTAAAATGGAAACACGGTTAAAATAGAAAATAAATTTTAAGAGGGTTTTCATATGAACCAGAATAAACAGGCGCCGATCGGTGTTTTCGATTCCGGCGTGGGCGGACTTACAGTTGCCAGAGAGATCATGCGCAATCTGCCCAGTGAGAGGATAGTATACTTTGGGGACACTGCAAGAGTGCCCTATGGAAGCAAGTCAAAAGAGATCGTGTTGAAATATTCCCGTCAGATTGTACGTTTTCTGCAGACACAGGAGGTAAAGGCCATTGTAGTAGCGTGCAACACTGCCAGTGCCATGGCATTGGAAACTATACGGGAGGAGATAGATATTCCCATTATCGGTGTGGTGAAACCGGGAGCAAAAGTGGCTGCCCGGACGACCAGAAATAAGAAGATCGGCCTGATCGGTACAAGAGGAACGGTGAATTCCGAGCTGTACCCTGCCATTATACATGAATATGATCCCCGGATCCAGGTAATCGGCCAGGCCTGTCCCCTGCTGGTCCCCCTGGTGGAGGAGGGATGGCTGAAGGATGAAGTGACGGTTGAAGTGACAAAACGCTATCTGGACCCCCTTCTGGAACAGGGCGTGGACACCCTGATCCTGGGCTGTACCCACTATCCGCTGCTGCGTTCCCTGATGCGTCAGGTGGCAGGGGAAAGCGTTACCCTGGTAAACCCCGCCTATGAGACTGCCAGGGCACTTCGGGAGCTGTTAAAGGAACATGGGATTGAGAATGACGGACACGAGGAGGAGGAGTTCCCCTACCGCTTCTATGTCAGTGACGCGGAGGAACGTTTCCAGGAGTTTGCAGGTTCTATCCTGCCCTACGATGTGAGGATGACCAAGCAGATTAATATTGAGGAGTATTGAACATGACAAAAGATGTACTGATAACAGTAAAAGGGATGCAGGCGATTGAAGCCGGGGAGAAGCCGGAAGAAGTGGAAGTGGTGGCAAAGGGAGATTATTACTACAGGAATGGCCATCATTTCATCTGCTATGAGGAAGTGCAGGAAGGATATGACACTATCACAAAAAATATGATCAAAGTGATGCAGGGCTATGTGGAGGTGCAGAAAAAGGGCCTCACCAACACGCACATGATCTTTGAGGAGGCCAAGAAGAACCTGACCTATTATGCAACTCCTTTCGGAGATATGCAGATGGGAATCTCAGCAACCAGGATAGATGTGCAGGAGCAGGAGGAGAACATTGATATCCTCATTGACTACGCTTTGGAGATCAACGATATACATACAGCGGACTGCCAGATCTGTGTAAATGTGAAGCCCCAGGCCGCAGGCAATTTCCACCTGGCATCATAAAAAAGCCGTCCGGGTTTCGTTTCCCGGGCGGCAGTTTTTTACTTTTTCTTTTTCGTATCCTTACTCTCTGTTTTGTTTCCCTTGGCAATGTTTTCCGCTTTGAGGCGCATTCTCTTGAAGAACCCTTTCTTCTTCTGGGGAGCTTCCAAAGCACCGCGCAGTCCGCGGACACCGGTGATATAGATACCGCTTACTTCTGCTTTGACTTCCTTCTTTACGGGGATGATCTCAAAGACCTGCTCGTCCGCCACCAGGGTAACGATCCTGGGACCGATTTTTGCCTTTACGATGGGGAGTTTGGAACGTCTCATAAGCTTCGGTGTCTGATCGATCACCATCTGGGGAAGACCGGACTGTTTAATGGGAAGCCTCTTTTTATCGATAACCAGCATAGAGACGGACTGCTTTGCTGCTTCTATCTGCTCCTGCTGTGCTTCCTGCTTTTTCTGTGCCCTCTTGCCAAGAAAATATAAAACGGCAAGAACGACTACCAAAACGATTAAAATAATCAGTAGAACTTTCCACACCATTTGTGTTAGACCTCCTAAAATCTGGACTGATAACGCAACTATTATTTTAGCATTGTTTCTGTGAAAAGGCAATAAAAATGTGAAAGAAAGGGTTCCTTTTTCAGGTCATGTGTGGTATAACTTCCTTATGCGGAAACCAGAAACCACAGACGAAAGGAATTGTATATGAAGAAAAAACTGATCATGGCGCTATTGGCTCTCAGTATTGCAGTGATGGCAGCAGGATGCGGTGACAAGAAGAGTGACAAGAGCAAAGACGATGATAAAAAGACTGAGACATCCGCGGAGGATACGGCAGTAGATACCAACAGCAAGGGCAATGTGGTGGCTGTCGATGTGGATGATATCAGCAAATATGTGAAACTGGGAGATTATAAGAACCTGGAAGTCACAGAGACAAAGACAGAGATCACGGACGCTGATGTGGAGGATTACATCAGCCAGCAGCTCACCTACAAGGCAGAGGAGATCACAGAGGACAGACCGGTACAGGAGAACGATACCGTCAATATTGATTACACAGGATACCTGGACGGAGAGGCATTTGACGGCGGTTCCGCCACGGATTCAGATCTGCTCATCGGCTCTAATTCCTTTATCGACGGATTTGAGAGCGGCCTGATCGGTAAGAGCAAAGGGGAGGAAGTCACCCTTGACCTGACCTTCCCGGACCCGTACAGCAACAATCCTGACCTGGCCGGCAAGCCGGTGCAGTTCAAGGTGAAGATCAATGCCATCAAGGCAGCGCCGGAGCTGACAGATGAGTGGGTAAAGAACAATACAGACAAGCAGACCGTGGATGAGTATAAAGAGGAGATCAAAAATTCCCTGAAGGAGAATGCTGACCTGAACTATATGAGTCAGCTCAAATCCGACCTGTTCCAGAAAGTTGTGGAAAGCTCAGAGATCACGGAATACCCGGAGAAACCCATGTCCGAGACCATGGATTATGTAAAGAACAAGATCCAGGAGCAGTATGCCAGCCCAAGCGGCATGACTCTGGAGGAATACTGGGAGTCCCAGAGCATTTCCACAGAACAGGCAGAGGAGACCATGACACAGATGGCACAGAACATCCTGCAGCAGTCTCTGATCGTGCAGGCTATCTTCGATGCGGAGAAAGTAGAGATCTCTGTGGAAGACTATGAGGCAGAGCTTGAGAAGTTTGCCAAAGACTATGGCTTTAAGGATGCTGAGGCCCTCAAGAGCGCGTACAGCGATGAGACCATGGTGAAGGCCAATGTACTCTGGAGCAAATCCTGTGAGATCCTCCAGGAGACTGCAAAAGTGACCGATGTGCCTGCAGATGCGCAGAACACCGGTGACGGGGACGCGAAAACCGAATAAAGAAAATACTTGACAATAAGTCCTACAGGTGTAATATATTGGGTGAAACTATATCTTACATTTGTAGGATTTTTGTATAGGGAGTGTATTTACATGAAGGAGGTTATTTTATGAAGCGAAAGAAAGCAGCGGCAGTGATAGGCATCGCGGCGGCCATCGCCGTGTGTGCGGCGGGCCTGGTTCTGTACAAGGTAAAGTTTGAGGAGAAGCGTGAGGATGTGCTGAAGGAGTACATGGGTTATATCGAGAAGGGAAGATATGACAAAATGTATGCACTGCTTGACGAGGCCAGCAGAAATACCGTGAATGCAGAGGACTTTGTCGTCAGGAACCAGAAAATATATGAGGGCATAGAGGCAGAGAATATCCGTCTGGACATTTCCGAGGAGCAGGAGAAAAGCCAGCCCATATCCTATAAAGTCACCATGGATACCGTGGCAGGGGAAATCTCCTTCGACAATGACGCTTTTTTTGAGAAGGAGAGCGGAAAATGGCGCATTAAGTGGAGTGATTCCATGATATTCCCCAATCTGAAGGCTGCGGACAAGGTGAGTGTTGTCAGCATAGACGCAAAGCGGGGAGAGATATATGACAGAAACGGTGAGCTTCTGGCAGGCCAGGGGACGGTTGCCAATGTAGGGCTTGTTCCGGGCAAAATGGCGGTCCAGCCCCAGGAGGAGCTGGAAACCATGGCAGCGCTTCTGGGGACCACAGCCGGCAGTATTTCCGAAAAGCTGGATGCTTCCTGGGTGAAGGATGATTCCTTTGTCCCTGTGAAGAAGATGAGCAGCAGCCAGCTGGAGACCCCTGTGGGTGAGGGGGAGGCCACCCTGAAGGATAAACTGCTGGAACTTCCCGGTGTGATGATCTCCGATGCGGAAAGCAGGGTTTATCCCTATGGGGAGTGCACATCCCATCTTCTGGGTTATGTCCAGGAGATAAACGCAGAGGAACTGGAAGAATTAAGGGACAAAGGCTATGACGAACAGAGCATTCTGGGAAAAAGCGGTCTGGAGAAATTATTCGAGAACAGGCTGAAGGCCCGGAAAGGCTATAAGATTTCCATTGTGGACGCAGAGGGCAGCGAAAAGGAGGCACTTGCCATGGCAGCCCCGAAGGACGGGGAGAATATTACCCTGACCATTGACGGCCACCTGCAGCAGAGTGTGTATGAGCAGTATAAGAACGACAAGAGCAGTTCCATTGTCATGAACCCTAAGACAGGTGAGGTGCTGGCAATGGTATCCACACCCACCTTCAACAGCATGGACTTTGTACTGGGAATGTCTCAGGAGAAATGGGATTCCCTGAACAACGATGAGGATAAGCCCCTGTACAACAGGACAAGGGAAAGCTGGGTGCCCGGTTCCTCCTTCAAACCTGTCATCGGCGCGGTGGGCCTTACAACGGGAACCCTTTCGGCGGACGAGAACCTGGGAGCCAGCGGCCTTTCCTGGCAGAAGGATGAGAGCTGGGGGGATTACCGGATCACAACGCTGCATGAGTACGGGGATGAGGCGGTTCTGCGGAATGCCCTTGTCTACTCAGACAACATTTATTTTGCCAAGGCAGCGCTGAAAATCGGGGCAGATACACTGACGGAACAACTGAAAAAACTGGGATTCGGGCAGGAGATACCATTTGAGATCGGTATGAGCAAATCCCAGTATTCCAATGAAGACGGAATCACTTCGGAGATCCAGCTTGCGGACAGCGGATACGGCCAGGGACAGATTCTGATGAATCCCCTCCATCTGGCCTGTATTTACTCCGCGTTTATAGGCGACGGAAATATGATAAAGCCATATCTGGAGATGACAGACAATAAAACACCGGAATACTGGATCGCAGGTGCCTTTTCCAAGGAGGCTGCCGCTGTGATAAAAGAGGATCTGACGGCAGTCATCGAGGATGAGAACGGGACCGGCCACGGTGCCTATACAGAAGGAGCGAACCTGGCCGGCAAGACGGGAACCGCGGAGATCAAAGCATCCCAGGATGATGAAAATGGTACGGAGCTTGGATGGTTTGCCGTATTCAATACGGACGGGGACAAGACAGACAGTTTCCTGATGCTCAACATGGTGGAGGATGTGAAAGACCGCGGAGGAAGCGGTTATGTGGTGGATCTGGACAGACCACTGTTGGATGAAATGCTGGCAAAGGAGTGACGTGGTGTGAGATTAAAAGGGGTTATGATGTGTGTGACAGCAGTAAGCCTGATCCTGGGCGGATGCGGAGACAAGGTACAGCAGAAGGAAGAGGTGACTGTCAGTGCCGATACCGCCAAAGAAGAGGACCGGGAGGCTGTAAAAGAGGAAAACAGCTATTATGAGATGGAAATACCTGCCGATGAGTCAGAAACCCTGACAGAGGCCGCTGTCCAGGCTGCAAAGAGCTATCAGGACCTTTTAGTTCAGGCAAAGAAGAACAGCGGCAAGGAGGAGGTGCTTTCCATGGACACTGTGGCAGCCCTGGTAAAGAAGATGGGAAGCCAGGGGTATGCTGCCCTGGATAACAGGAACAGGGAGAACATGGAGAACTACCAGCTTGCGGAGAAGTTTTTGGCAGGTCAGGAGAAAAAAGAGGATGCAGCTGTTTCCATCTACCGCATTCACGATGACGGAGGAATGGAAAAGATAGATTTTACCTCAGACAAAACAGGAGCAGTGACCATCACCTCCACGATCGTGGACTGGAATAAAAAGCAGGAGCCATATGTGGTGGATATGGTGCGGTACAAAGCCTGGAAATGGGCGTATACAAAGAAAGGCTACCTTTTCTATGAGAGATATATTCCGGAGGGGATGGAGGCAGACGGTACCGATGCCATACGCGTGCTCCCCCTGGACGAAGAGCTGCGCAAAATGTGTGAGCAGTACATAGAGCCCATCGGTTATGAGGGAAACAATCTGTTCCTTGTGGAATGGGATGAGTCCAACTTCCGGCAGGTGAACTTCAACGACCTGTATGATGTGCTCTACCGAATTGACCAGGGGAGCCTGCCGGACAGTGCCCAGTATCCGGAGGGGATCGGCAGCAGTGAATTTGAAGATCTGATCGAGAAATATTTCAGTATACCTGTGGAGCAGTTAAGGGTGCAGGCAGGATATAACAGCGGAACAGGGACATATCCCTGGATACAGATCGCGGGCAGCAACACTGCTGACTGGACAGAGAGGATTCCGGAGGTGGTGGATTTACAGGATAACGGGGATGGAACCCTGACCCTGACAGTTGATGCGGTCAGTCCACAGCTTAAAAATGACAGGCTCTTTACCCATCGGGTCACCATACGCGGGGCAGATGACGGGGATGGTTTCACCTATGTGTCCAACACCATAGAACCCGGGGGGCAGGTACCGCCCTACACGCCCAGGACCGCTGTGGAACAGTGACGCGGGTTTCTTTTCTGCATATACTGACTATGAGAAGAATCAGTGAGGTTTTTTATGGCAGTTAAGAAAGCGGACCCCAGGGAAGAGATACTGGGGCAGGAGCGGGTGATGCAGCAGGATATGCGGCGCCTGCGCGCCAATTACCCGGAAAACGCCGCATACATCCAGTGTTATGTGGAGGATGCATGTGACCGTATGGATTATGAGGGCAGCAGGATGTACGATGAACATCCGGACAAATACATGATGCGCAAAGTCTGCGATTCCATCCACAGCCAGATACGCAGAGATAGCGGAAGGATGGGAGTGGAATCCGGTTTCTGCAGAAGATGCGGCAACCTTCCGGACGAAGCGCTGCAGGATCTGATAGAGGTCCTGTTCTTCAACGAAGTGTACAGACGCAGATGCCGGCGCAGGCGCTGCAGAAGATTATACCGCTGAGTGTCAGCAAAAGTAAGAAGAGTCTCAAGAAAACTGCACTTGGGGCTTGCGGTTTTGTCATAAAACTTTTACAATAGTAATGATGCTGAGGAAAGCATTTTATTTAGGAGAGAAAATATGACAGAACTGGAAAAATTTCTGGATTTATATATAAATGAAGATTTGATCAGAATTATCATCAGCGGCCCCCGCCAAAAAGAGGGGCCGTCTAAAATACAGATACGCCCTCTGCTTTTAAAGGGCCAGGTTATGTATCAGGTTACAAGGACTGTGGGACAGAAGGAGCTTCATGAAAACCATCAGAGGGATGAAGTCCTCTGTCTCACAGACAACTGGATGCAGCAGGAGTTCCGCCAGCTTCAGCTGGAGGCAAAAGGCGTTCAGGGGACAGTGCTTGCCAGCAAGAAGGGCAGACTGACCATCAAGACTAAGAAAATACAGGGCAGGGAGGATTTTGTCCCTATGCTGACCCACAACCGGCAGAAGAAATATCTGCTGCAGGAAGGGGTGCCGGTGCCCTATCTGATAGATTTGGGAATCATGAATGAGGCGGGTAAGGTGAAACATGCCCGTTATGATAAATTTAAGCAGCTCAACCGCTTTCTGGAGTTTATTGAGGACATCCTGCCAAGGCTCCCGAAAGACAGAGAAGTGAATATTATTGACTTCGGGTGCGGCAAATCCTATCTCACATTTGCCATGTATCACTATCTGCATGAGCTGAAAGGCTATGATATCCAGGTGATCGGTCTGGATCTGAAGGCGGACGTCATTGAGACATGCAGCCGTCTGGCAGAAAAATATCATTACGAAAAACTGCATTTTTATCAGGGAGATATCGCATCCTATGAAGGGTGCAGCCATGTGGATATGGTTGTGACGCTTCATGCCTGCGATACCGCTACGGACCATGCCCTGGCAAAAGCAGTGAGATGGGGTGCCTCTGTCATCCTGTCTGTGCCCTGCTGTCAGCATGAGCTGAACAGGCAGATCTCCAATGACACATTGGCCCCTGTACTTGGGTACGGCATATTAAAGGAGCGTTTTGCGGCCATCCTCACAGACGGGCTCAGGGCGCAGATGCTGGAAAGCGCAGGGTACGACACGCAGATCCTGGAGTTTATTGATGTGGAGCACACGCCCAAGAATCTGCTCATACGTGCAGTGAAAAATGAAAACAAAACAGTCAGCAGACAGCAGAGAGAAGCATGGGTAAGATGCGCCCGGGAGTTTCAGGCAGAACCCACCCTTGCATCACTGTTGTTCTTAGAAGGGAACGATAGATGAAAAAAGTATTGACAAAGCTGGGAGTCCTGCTGCTCATATTTATCCTGGGTGTTATCGGATTCTCCAGTTTTATGAATAAGGAGACAACAGAGAACAAGATGGACATGGAGGAGGCGTCCCTTCCCGTGCTTTCCATGATGTACGAAGGCCAGGAGATGAACCGTATGTACGGTTATGCACAGGAAATGCAGGTGGATTTCATGAGAGACAGCCTGACTCCTGTGGGAACAGACAAGAAGATGACTGTCAGCATTCTGCCATACGACCATAAAATAAAAAACCTTGTCTATGAGGTCAGGACCTCGGACGGCAGCAAAGTGGTGGAAAATGCCAAGATCAAGAACTTTGAGGAGAACGGCAGTGCGCAGACTGCCACGTTTGCCCTGGAGAATTCCATTTTGATGAACCAGGAGTATACCCTGGTCTTTACCCTGAATACGGACAAGGGTTCCTGGCATTATTACACCAGGGTGATTCAGCGTACAGGTCTGAACGTTGACAAATACCTGGAGTTTGTGCAGAGTTTTTCCTCCAAAACCTTCAGCAAAGACAACGTGGGAGAGCTGAGGACGTATCTGGAGTCAGATGATACCGCTGTAAACAACAGCTTTACCAATGTGAACATCCACTCAAGCGCGGATATGGTCACCTGGGGAAGCCTTGCCCCAGCCATCAGCAGAAAGGGAGTTCCGACAATCAAGGATATCAACGAGACTACAGGAAGCCTGACCTTAACCTACTACATTACCGCAAAGGATGAGGAGGGATATGAGGAATACTATCAGGTGGATGAGTTCTACCGCATGCGGTATGGGGATACCAGAGTCATGCTTCTGGATTTTAACCGTTCTGCAAAGCAGATTTTTACGGGAAATGAAATGTCAGTGTCCTCGGGCAAGATCAATCTGGGTGTCACACCGAAGAATGTCCAGTTTGCAGCCAGCCAGGCGGGAAGTGTTCTGGCCTTTGTACAGCAGGGGGACTTGTGGTCCTACAATACCAGTACCAATAAGATGACGCAGATTTTCAGCTTCCGGGAAGGCCGGGACACGGATGACAGATACGACTACTCCATGCATGACTTTAAGATCGTGCGTGTGGAGGAGAACGGAGATATGGATTTTGTGTTCTATGGTTATATGAACCGGGGAGAACATGAGGGATACACCGGGACCTGTGTATACCACTATTACAGTGAACAGAATGTGCTGGAAGAAAAATTTTTCCTTCCGACCACCAAATCTTATGAATTTATGAAGCGGGATGTGGAAATCCTTTCTTATGTGAGCACGGATGATCTGCTGTACCTCATGCTGGACAACAGCCTGTATCAGATCAATATGCAGGACAAGACATACAAGGTTGTAAAGGAAGAGATCGCGGAGAATTGTTTTGTAGCGTCCAATACCAACCGGCATGTGGCGTGGATGGAGGAAATGGACCCGCTGCAGACCATGAACATTATCTTTATGGACCTGGAGACCGGAGAGCAGAAGCGCATTACCGCGGATGAGGGTACAAAGATAAGGGCCTTCGGCTTCATCAATGAGGACCTGGTCTACGGCGTAGCCAGAGACGGGGATATTGTGGTGGATGCCACAGGAAGCCTGCGCTATGCCATGCATGAAGTAAAGATCCAGAAATTCTCAGGCAAGCTTGTGAAGGATTACCAGCAGGACGGCGTATATATTATGGATGTGGATATCCAGCAGGGACTTCTGGAGCTGAAACAGGCGCAGTGGAATGTGGACCGGTATACAGAGATTCCAAGTGAGCACATTATGAACAATGTGAAGAATGCGGAGGATGAAGTGATCTCCATTGCCACCGCCACAACCGTGCGGCAGGCAAATATCACAAGACTGATCTTCTCCGAGGACAGCAGGAACAAGAATCCCCTCAGGATGGAGACAAAGCTCATGGTGAATGAGAACGATACCGTGCTGAACATGGATATAAAGGAAAAAGCGCTGGACGGATATTTTGTCTATGCAAAAGGCAGCCTGGCGGGTATCTACAGCAGCCCGGCCCAGGCCATCAGAGCAGCGGATGAAATGATGGGGGTAGTCTTAAACCGTAACCAGCAGTATGTGTGGGAGAGAGGAAACCAGAAGACAAAGGTGACCCTGAACCTGGATGACATACCGGAAGGCTTCCGGTCAGCCTCCCTTGACACTGCCGCCCTGCAGGAGAGTCTTGGGGATACGGGGACTGTGCTGAACTTAACGGGATGTACACTGGAAGAGGTACTCTATCAGGTGAGCGCTCAGAGGCCGGTGATCGTATCACTGGGGGAAAATGACAACAGGGTCATTGTAGGATATGACGGTTATAACACCCTGCTGTATGATCCGGCAAGCGGTGAGACAAAGTATATGGGGCTTGATGACAGCACCAAAGCCTTTGAAGCGGCAGGAAATGTATTTATCAGCTATATTGAGACACTGCCGGAATAAGCGGCAGTGCCCGGCAGGGAATAAGAATGGAAGGCAGGACAACTTATGGATGAGAGAATCAGGAAACTGGCATACGGGCTTGTGAATCACTCCTGCGATGTGCAGAAGGGAGATAAGGTCTATATCCATTACACAGGATATTCCACCACAGAGCTGGCAAAGCAGCTTATCCGGGAGGTATATCAGGCAGGGGGAGTTCCCTTCCCGCATTTTACCGACCCCAGAGTGCAGAGGGAAATGCTTCTTCACTGTACTAGGGAGCAGGTTGAACTTATGGCCAGGGTGGACAGAGAAGAGATGGAGGCCATGGACTGTTATATCGGCGTGAGAGGCGCGGACAACATTACAGAACTGTCCGATGTTCCGGCGGAGAATATGGCTGTCTATGATAAATATTATAATACCCCGGTACACCATGAGGTGAGGGTGGCTAAGACAAGATGGGTAGTCCTCCGCTACCCAAATGATGCCATGGCACAGTTGTCCGGCACCAGCACAGAAGCTTTTGAGGATTTTTATTTCGATGTATGCACCCTGGATTACCGGAAAATGGGTAAGGCCATGGAGAGCCTGGTGGAGTACATGCAGCGCACAGACCGGGTCAGGATCACAGCACCAGGCACGGATCTGACTTTTTCCATCAAGGATATTCCCGTGGTTCCCTGCAGCGGTGAGAGCAATATCCCGGACGGTGAAGTGTTCACAGCTCCGGTCCGGGATTCCGTCAATGGGACCATACGCTACAATGCGGCGTCCTCCTACCAGGGATTCGTATTTGAGAATGTAACCCTTACCTTTGAGAACGGAAAGATCGTGAAGGCGGAGGCCAACGACACGGAGAGGATCAACGGAATTTTTGATATGGATGAGGGAGCCCGTTATGTGGGGGAATTTGCCATAGGGGTGAATCCCTATATCCTGCACCCCATGAAGGACATCCTGTTTGATGAAAAGATTCAGGGCTCCATTCATTTTACTCCGGGAAGCTGTTATGATGATGCCTGGAACGGAAATGTATCGGCTATCCATTGGGATCTGGTACTGATCCAGAGACCGGAGTACGGTGGCGGAGAAATCTATTTTGACGATGTGCTCATACGGAAAGACGGGCGCTTCGTGGTTCCTGAACTGGAAGTGCTGAATCCGGAAAACCTTCAGTAGGGAATGATGAAGAAAAAGTTTCTTATACCGGTCCTGATGATGGCAGCCCTGTTTCTGATCGCGGGCTGCGGCAGCAAAGAGCAGATGGTGCTGTCTTTTATCAACATTGGAAAAGGAGATGCTTTCCTGATCCGGGTGCCCGGAGGCGGATATTATATGTGCGATACGGGAAAAAAAGAGGACTATGCAGTCATGGACCGTTTCCTGGAAATGAAGAAGGTGGAGCATCTTGACGGGATTTTTCTCTCCCACGGACATAAGGACCATGCGGGCGGGCTGAAGCTGATACTAAAGAAGTATCCCACAGATAAAATCTATCTCTCTGGAAAAGATGACATGACCTATAAAAAAACAGATGTAGAGCAGACCGCCGCGGAATATCAGACAGAGATTGTAAAGATGCAGGGCGGTGAAGTGCTGGAACTTGGAGGGGCCAAGGTACAGGTATGGATTCCACCGGACAAGGACCCGGAAAATGAGAACAACAACTCCATGGTGGCGCGCTGGTCCTTTAAAGATACCTCATTTCTTATGACAGGGGACATGGAAAAAGGGGAAGAGAAGCAGTTTCTGGAATCCTTTCGGGACTGCAGGGCAGATGTCCTGAAGCTGGGGCATCATGGAGAAAAGGACGCTGCATCCAAATCTCTTTTAAATGCCGTTATGCCTGCCTATGGGATCATAACAGGAAATGAGGAAGAAAATCCGGATTCCGTGAACAGTAAAACTGCCCGGCGGCTTAAGAAATATGGGATAAAGGCATATTACTCGGAAGGGGAACAGATTGCCTGGGATTTCATCGCGGACGGTACATCAGTGAAAGCAGTCAGGATTATGGACAACAGTGCCGGTGCCCGCAACGGGAACGATGCGGTAGACGAAAAAGAGGAAGAGTGACCGCACTCTTCCTCTTTTTCGTATATTAAAGTTTATGCATATAATAAAACTTCAGGCAGACACCGAGAAGGATCTGGCATAAGCCGGCGGCTAAAAGGGTATAGAAAATAATGATATTGTAATACCCTCCGAAGATGCCTGCAAAAATCATAACTATGGATGTTATGAGCAGAGCCGGCATCCCGGCCTTGGAGCGTATGAGAACCATCCGTTCATCGGTTTCCCTGTTGTAGGATTCCCGCAGACTTCGCTCGTCACGGAGAAGTTTGCGGTATTTTATAAGCATGAACAGAGATAAAATGGCAAGGCCCATCAGGAAGCCGGACTGGAAGTCAATGATACTGCTTACATCAGCGGGGATTTTTCCCCTGTCATCCATAATACGCTGGCATATGGACAGGACAGCGTTTAAGAGAATCACAGAGCCAAACAGGGCGATCCTGATTCTTAATGTCTTTTTATATTTTTCCATAATCTTTACTCCTCCTTATTTATCAGCGGCTTCCACATCTGAAAAGTCAAAAACTTCTTCAATGGTCAGGCCGAAGTAATGTGCTATTTTATAGGCCAGGACCAGGGAGGCGGTATATTTGCCCACCTCGATGGATGTGATAGTCTGTCTTGTGGTTCCGACTGCGAAGGCAAGCTCTTCCTGGGAGAGTTTGCGGGCTTTCCGCAGTTCACGTATCTTGGTCTCCAATTTCTGTATCAGCTCCTTTGTCTGGAATGCATAACGTGTGTACAGTCAGCGCAGGGGCGCGCAAAACGGATGGAATTGCTTTTGCATAGTTAACTTTGCAATTTTAGTATAGCTTGCTTTGCATAAAATGTCAAGTGAACTTTGCGAAAAAGATGAATAATATTTTTTGCGGTAAAATGCAACAAAAAGGTGCAAAGGGAACACTAATATTTATATAATAAAAGGGAACAACCGGCATGAGGGATGCCGTGTACGGATAAGAAGGAACATAGGAAAGAGAGGTGGCGGCATGACGGACTGTAAGCAGTTGGCGTATGAGGCAAGGCAGGGAAGCAAAGAAGCGTTTGCCCAGTTATATCAGGCAGTTTACCAGGATTTGTACCGTTTTGCGTTATATGTACTTAAGAACCCGGAAGATGCCCAGGATGCGGTGGCCGAGACAGTGGCAGATGCCTATGCGGAGATCACGAAGCTGAGGGACAGTGAGGCCTTTAAGGGCTGGATTTTTAAGATCCTGTCAAACAAATGCAAACGGAAATTGAAGGAGTATACCAGGAAGACGGAGCCGCTGTACGAACAGGAGGGGAGCGTGCGGGGAGATTTGGACCGGGACATGCAGGTGCGGGAGGCATTTTTCTCCCTCAGCGATGAGGAGCGGTTCATTGTGGCCATGCAGGTCTTCGGAGGGTATAAGAGTAAGGAAATCGGCCTTATCCTACATAAAAACCACAATACCGTGCGCTCAAGGCTTAACAGAGCGCTGAAGAAGATGGAAGAGATATTACAGTGAGAAGGGAGGCGAAGAATATGAAGGATGAGAATTTCAATGACAATCAGATGCAGGACGAGAATAACCGGCATGAAATCATACAGAAGATCAGGGAGTCTGCGGACAAGGAGAAAATCCCCGAGAGCCTGAACCCTGAGAACCTGGACCGCTTGCTGGAGCAGGGGAAAAACTCGAAGGGCAGAAACGGGAAATGGAGAGATGCCGCCGCGGACTTTGCGTTCCGTTACCGGAAGACTGCCGGGGTGGCCGCAGCCTGCGTGATCCTGGTGGTCGCCGCGGTAAACCTTATGCCCCTTATGAATCTGAACTACAGAAGCGAGAACAAAGCGGATAGTGCCCAGTCCATGGATACTTCTTCTGAGGCAGCGAAACAAGATACCGGGGCAGAAGACAGCGCTGCTTCCGGCGGGGATATGGGAGCAGAACCAAAAGACTCCAAAGATATGGCAAAAGCAGATGAGGCGGCTCCGGAGAAGAAATCAGAGGACAAAGAGACGGCAGAGGGATATATTGCCGGGAGTAGCTACGAAGAGCTGTATGAACAAATATATACGGAGACAGAAAATGCCAGGAAGGAATGGGAGCAGAAGCGGATGGTGGACACCGGAGGTTATGTGGAAGAGTCTGGCGGCAGCAGTGCTTCAAAAAATGATGCAGCAGCAAGTACGGAGGCGGCTGTCGCGGAGGATACCGCAGGCACTGCAGCGGGCTACGCAGCAGGCGGGGAGACGGATTTCTCTTCCACCAACGTCCGCACAGAAGGCGTGGACGAGGGGGATATTGTGAAGACGGACGGCTCCTATATCTATACACTGACCGGTTCCGGTACCCTTCGCATTGTATCTGCCGATGGGGGCAGTTTGTCAGTCGTAGGCCAGACATCACTGGATGACCTGACGGATTCCATACAGGAGATGTATGTGGACGGCAATACCCTCTGTGTAGTCACCAGCGGATATGATTCGGGCCTGGAATGGCAGGGGGATGAGACGTATATGGTGAACAGCAGGGATTTTATCCGTCTGTATACATATGATATCACGGATAAGAGCAAAATAACCCTGAAGGGCATGGTGGAGCAGGACGGAGGATATTATTCCACCAGAAAGGTGGGGAATTATGTGTATCTCCTCTCCCAGTTCTATCCTGTGTACAGAGAGGACGCGGAGGAAGCGCAGCCCAGGCTCTATGTGCCTTCCGTGAACAATGAACTTCTGGACAGCAGTGATGTGCTCTATCCGGCTGTGCCGCAGATGGAGAACGGACAATTGGTGATCTCCTCTGTGAACCTGGAGAAACCGGATAAGATACAGGAGAGCAAATCCCTGATCGGGGCATCAGGCAGGTGTTATGTGAGCAGGGAGAGCATTTACATTTTCGGGGAGGATTACAGGGGTGAGGAGATGCGGACCCGAATCGTGCGGTTCTCCTATAAAGACGGTGAGATACAGGCAAGGGCAGCAGGCGAAGTGAACGGGAGTATTAACGATACATTTTCTATGGATGAATATGATGGCTATCTGAGGGTGGTGGCTACCAGATACAAGGACGGATGGTGGGGAGGCAGCATGAGCAACAGCCTGTATGTGCTGGATGATAAGCTGAAGATGACAGGAAAGGTGGAAGACCTGGCAAAAGGGGAGCAGATATATTCTGCCAGGTTTATGGGGAACACCGGATACTTTGTCACATACCGGCAGATGGACCCCCTGTTTTCCGTTGACCTTTCAGACCCGGCAGATCCGAAGATCCTGGGTGAGCTGAAGATCACGGGATTCTCCGAATACCTGCACTTTTACGGGGAGAATAAGCTGCTGGGAATCGGCTGGGAGACGGACCCGGATACAGGAGAACGGAAAGGGCTGAAGCTCTCCATGTTCGATATTTCCAATCCGGCAGACGTTAAGGAGATTGACAAGATGGTGCTGAAAAATGTGGATTTCTGCCAGGCTATGGAGGACTACAGGTCAATTCTCATTGACCCTGAAGAGAATATTCTGGGGTTCAGTGCGGGAGTATATGACAGAAATTACTATGAACTGCAGGGATATTACGGAGTCTTCACCTATAATCCGGAGGAGGGATTCCAGAAGCTTTTGTATCAGAGCATAAGTAAATGGATGGACAGTTCCGGGGACGAACTGGCGTGTGTGCGCGGTATTTATATCGGCAATACATTCTACTTGTGCGGCAGCAGCGGAATCAGTGCTTTTGACCGGGAAAAAGAGTACGAAAACTGCGGAAATCTGGAGTGGTAGAGCGCCAAATACCCCTTGCATAGCAGGAAACAATGAGATATACTAATGTGGAGTGGATAAAAAATCCACTCCGCTTTTTATAAATTGATACTTTACGGTCACCGGACCGGCAAATAAAGGAGAATAAATATGCAGCTTACAACAGTAAAAGAAATTTACAGGGACAAAGAGCAGTACCTGGACAAACAGGTGACTGTGGGCGGATGGGTAAGAAGTGTCCGCGATTCCAAGACATTCGGCTTTATTGTACTCCATGACGGAAGCTTTTTCGAGACACTTCAGGTAGTTTACCATGACAGCATGGATAATTTCCAGGATATCAGCAAGTTAAATGTAGGCGCTGCCATTATCGTAAAAGGTACCCTGGTTGCAACACCCCAGGCAAAGCAGCCTTTTGAGATCCAGGCAGAGGAGATCACTGTGGAAGGGGATTCCGCTGCAGACTATCCGCTGCAGAAAAAGCGCCACTCCATGGAATACCTGCGCACCATTTCCCATCTGCGTCCGAGAACCAATACCTTCCAGGCAGTGTTCCGTGTGCGCTCCATGATCGCGTATGCCATTCATCAGTTCTTCCAGGAGAGGGGCTTTGTCTATGTGCACACCCCATTGATCACAGGCAGCGACTGTGAAGGTGCCGGTGAAATGTTCCGCGTCACCACTCTGGATATGGAAAACCTTCCGAGAACCCCGGAGGGAAAAGTGGATTACAGCAAGGATTTCTTCAAAAAAGAGACCAGCCTGACAGTAAGCGGTCAGCTCAACGGTGAGACCTATGCCCAGGCATTCCGCAATATTTATACATTCGGACCTACCTTCCGCGCGGAGAATTCCAACACCACACGCCATGCGGCAGAATTCTGGATGATCGAGCCGGAGATGGCATTTGCTGACCTGGATGACAACATGGCACTGGCTGAGTCCATGCTGAAATATATCATCCAGTATGTGCTCGAGAATGCTCCCGAGGAGATGGCGTTTTTCAACTCCTTTATCGACAAAGGACTGCTGGACCGCCTGAAACATGTACTGAACTCTGAATTCGGACATGTTACCTATACAGAGGCAATTGAAATCCTGGAGAAGGTAAATGACAAGTTTGAGTACAAAGTGTTCTGGGGCTGTGATCTGCAGACCGAGCATGAGCGTTATCTGACAGAGCAGGTGTACAAACGCCCTGTATTTGTTACAGATTACCCGAAGGAGATCAAAGCCTTCTATATGAAACAGAACGATGACAACAAGACAGTGGCAGCTATGGACTGCCTGGTTCCCGGCATCGGCGAGATCATCGGCGGAAGCCAGAGGGAGGATTCCTATGACAAGCTGAAAGCCCGCATGGCGGAACTGAACCTGAATGAGGCGGATTATGACTTCTATCTGGACCTGCGCAAATACGGTTCCACCCGTCATTCCGGATTCGGCCTGGGATTTGAGCGCTGCGTCATGTATCTGACAGGTATGCAGAACATCCGTGACGTCCTTCCGTTCCCGAGAACTGTAAACAACTGTGATTTATAAAAAGGAGAACCCATGAAATTTTTTCATGCCGCTGACATACATCTGGGCGCAGAACCTGACAAAGGTTTTCCCTGGAGTAAAGAAAGAGGCCGTGAGATATGGGACAGTTTCCGAAGATTGATAAGACAGGTCGGCGAAGAAAAAGCCGGCCTGTTTCTGATTGCAGGGGACTTGTTTCACAGACAGCCTCTGATGAAAGAATTAAAGGAAGTAAATTATCTGTTTTCAACGATACCGGATACCAAGGTGGTACTGATAGCGGGAAACCATGACTATCTGAAGCGGGAATCCTGTTATCGGCGCTTTTCGTGGGCAGAGAATGTGTTCTGTCTGTGGGGAGAGCAGGAGCCATGTGTGGAATTTCCGGATCTTGGGGCTGCGGTTTACGGGATAAGTTATGACAGGAAAGAGATCACTGACCCCTTATATCACCATATCAGGCCCCAGAGACGCCAGCCCCTGGAAATCCTGCTGGCACATGGGGGGGACAGGACACATATACCCTTTGACAGATCCGTACTGGAACGGTCCGGATTTTCTTACATTGCCCTGGGGCATATACACAAACCGGAGGTTCTGGCAAAGGATAAAATAGCCTATGCCGGGGCATTGGAACCCATAGATAAAAACGATCTGGGACCCCATGGCTATATAAAAGGCGTATATGGAAACGGGGGGATCAGAATAGAATTCGTCCCCGCAGCCGTCCGTTCTTATATCCCTCTGCCTGTAAAGGTAAAGGAGAGTACCACACAGTTTTCTCTTGAACAGGCACTGGTCAGACTCATGGAGGAGAAGGGCAGGAACAACCTGTACCGGATCCTGATAAAGGGCGAACACGCCATGGGCACAGAGTTTGATATGGAACGAATTATGAAGCTGGGAAATGTGCGTGAGGCAGTGGACCAAAGCCATACCGTCTATGACAGGGAATCTCTTATGCGCCAGTACCGCGGCAGCCTGATCGAGTCCTATGTAAAGCGGTTTGACGGCAGGGAGCTTTCAGCCACGGAAGAGAAGGCCTTTGTGTATGGCATGGAGGCTCTGATGGCGTCAAGGGAGGAATAGCGTTCTATGATCATCCGTGAACTTATTTTAAAAAATTTCGGCAGATTCCGGAACCGTTCCATACGGCTGGAGGAAGGCATCAATATTATATACGGGGAAAATGAAAGCGGGAAGAGTACGCTCCACGCATTTATCCAGGGCATGTTATTCGGTCTCAGAAAAATGAGGGGCCGGGCAGCCAGGACAGACTCCTACACCCGCTATACCCCCTGGGACAATCCATCCTGGTATGAAGGAAGTCTGCGCTTTTCCTGCGGCGGCAAAGAATTCAGGTTGGAGCGGGATTTCAGGAGAGGGGAAGAGGGGGCAAAACTGGTCTGCGAAAGCGACGGGGAACTTTTGTCTGTAAAGGACGGTGACCTGGAGATGCTGCTGGGCGGCATAAGTGAAGCTGTATACGAAAATACAGTATCCATAGGACAGATGAAGAGCCGTACCGGGGACGCCCTGCTTCTGGAACTGCGGAATTATCTGAGCAGCTATCAGGAGAGCGGTGACGGAAAGCTGAATCTTGACAGGGCGCTTTTGCTTCTGAAGGAGAAAAAGAAAGAGTGGCAGAGCCGTATGCAGATAAGGGAACAGCAGCAGGAAGCAGAGGAGAAGAAGATAAAGTTTGAAATCGCTTATCTGGAGCGGGAGACAGAAGAACTGCAGCAAAAGCTTTTGGAGGAGCAAAAGCGGGAGAAGGCAGGAGAGGAAGAACTGAGGCGGGAAGAACAGAGACAGGAAGAGCTGAGGCGGGAACAACAGAGACGGGAAGAAGCGAGACGAAAAGAACTGCATCAGGAAAACATGCCGGGAACAGGAGGAACACTGAACTGGAAAAAGGTGATTCCGGCACTCCTTGTGGGCGATGTTATCGTCTGGGGAATCCTTTTCTTTACAGCCGGGTGGAAAGCGGCATGTATATCCGCTGTATGTATACTCATAGCGGAGTTCCTGTTCATGGCATATACCTCAACTGCCTTAAAGAAAGCAGGGAAAAAAGAGGAAACAAAACATGCCGGACAGTCCATGCCGGACAATACTTCCGGCAGTCTTCCGAAAAGAAAGATCACCGGTGACAGTATCCGACTGCTCACAGCCCAGATACAGGAAAAAAGGACCAGGTTATCCAACCTGCAGGAAGAACTCTCAGAGCTTCAGATGACAGGAATCTCTGACCGACCGGAGATGGAGGAGATACGCAGCTTAGAACTTGCGGCAGAGACCATACAGAGTCTGTCCGTATCCGCACAGGAGTCTGTGGGGGAAGCTTTGAAGAACCGCATCTCAGATATTTTCTGCACCATGACCGGAGGAAAATATAAGAAGGTATCCATAGATGAGGAGCTGAAGATCGACTTGTTTACAGAAGAGCGCCATGTGCCTCTTTTTATGGCAAGCCAGGGAACCATAGAACAGGTATATCTGGCTCTGCGTATTGCTGTGGGAGATATCTTCTGCTGTGAGGAGACTATGCCGCTTCTGCTCGATGAGGTATTTGCCATGTACGATGAAGAGCGCATGAAAGAGACGCTTGGATGGCTGTACAAAGAGAAAGAACAGGTCATTATTTTTACCTGTAACAGAAGGGAGACAGAGGTTCTGAAAAGAGCAGGCATCCCCTTTCATATGGTACATCTGCAGCCATAAAGAAGGAAAATTTTGCAAAAATAAGTAAAAAATTTACCATATTTTAAATTTGATTGGAACTAATTGACTTATTTTCAAGACAATTCTATAATCAAGAAAAGATACCGAAAGCTATGAAGACAAAGGAGAAGTGTATGGAGAGAAAAGGAATTCCCTTTCGGCAGATACATCTTGATTTTCACACATCCCCTATGATCGGGGAAATCGGGGCAGAGTTTGACGCAGAGGAATTTGCGGAAACTTTAAAAAAAGCCCATGTCAATTCCATCAATCTTTTTACAAAATGCCACCATGGAATGTTTTATTATCCCACAGCGATAGGCACCATGCATCCGGGGCTGACATTCGATTTATTCGGCGCCCAGATGCAGGCGTGCCGGGAGCATGATATCCGGGCACTGGCCTACACCTGCGTGTCATGGAACGAGGACTGGGCTGCCAGGCACCCGGAATGGCTCATGGTGAATGCGGAGGGGATATGGGGGAATAAAAAGCCCTTTGACAGTTCTTATTATTCCTGGAAATGTATCTGCTATAACAACAAAGATTACCAGGAAATTTTAAAGGCGGAAATGAAAGAAGTATACGACCGGTATCATCCGGACGGATTCTGGATCGATATTGTACAGGGAAGGGGATGTGTATGTACCACCTGTTCCCGTGACATGAGAGCGCTGGGACTTGATCCTGAAAACGCAAAAGACGTGCGCCGTTTTGACAAGATATCGGAGACACGCTTTTGTGAGGTGTTTTACCGTTATTTAAAATCCCTGGACGGGAAGCTTGAAATATATTTCAACTCATTTCCCTATGAGCTGGATGACGGTTCTGACAAGCAGTGTTCATCCATTGAAAAAAGAAAATATTTTGATTTTCTGGATATTGAGTCTCTTCCGAGTGAACAGTGGGGGTATACGCATTTTCCTGTGGCAGCAAATTATCTGAACAAATATGAGAAAGACATCTGCATGATGAACGGGAAGTTTCACACTGCGTGGGGAGACTTTGGTTCTCTGCGCCATGAAAACGCCCTGGAATATGAATGCTTCCGTGCCATTGCCAACGGGGCAAGGGTATGTGTGGGCGATCAGATGCATCCCTGCGGAAAGCTGGATCCTACGGTGTATGAACGGATCGGCAGAATCTTTGGGCAGATAGAGCGTATGGAGCCGTGGCTGTACGGTACTGCAAAAGTCAGGGAGATCGCCGTACTGATCCCAACCAGGGCGGGGACAGAAGACCCCTCTTTGGGAGGAATGACTGAGGAGGGCGTATATCGTGTGCTCTCAGAGCTGCACCTTCCCTTTGATTTTGTCAATAAGGAGGATTCCCTTGAGGACTACAGGCTCCTGATCCTGCCGGACCACGCCGAGCTTGACGGGCAGTATGCAGAAACGATAGAGGCATTTGTAAAACGGGGAGGAAAACTTCTGGTATCCGGCACATCAGGGTTAGAGGACGGTAGATCCATAATACCCGGCATGCCTTTGGAACATTTGGGCAGAAGCGGGTACGATGTGCGCTACCTGAGGATGAAGGACAGCGGGATATTCCCAAAAGTCCCGGAGACGGACCATGTCCTGTATGAAGCCGGGGAGCAGGTAAGCGGAGACGGTACTGTGCTGGCAGAGATCATAAATCCATACTTTTCCCGTACATACGAACACTTTTGTTCACACAGACAGACACCGCCCAAAAGAGAGAGCGATGGGGAACCGGCTATTCTGGAGACGGCGTCAGGCATCTATATGGCATTTCCTGTTTTCCGTATGTATACGGACAGCGGTTATACAGTCTACAGGGATCTGACAGAGGGGTGCATCCGGCGTCTTCTGGAAAGGCCCCTGATTGAGACAGACCTGCCCGCCATAACAGAGCTGAGCCTCCGGTGCCAGGGAAATGATCTTATTCTGCATATGCTGAATTACGTGGTGACAGGCAAAGCGAAAATGCTGGATACCATAGAAGAAAAGTATATGGTAAAAGACAAAGCTGTCAGGATCAGAACCGCACACAGCCCGGCAGGTGTAATAAGGCTGCCGTCATGTGAAGCGGTACAGTTTCATTATGAGGACGGCTATACAGAGATTAAAATGGACTGCTTGAGCGGATACGAGGCATTTTTAATTAAACAATAACAGGGAAACAGCGTTTTGTGTTGCACAGTGTGAAGTCATCCTTTGGTATAAGGTGATTTTTACGGGCTTCACCAAACGCTGTTTTGCTTTCATAATGGAAATATTTAACAGGAGGCAGATATGAGAGGGGCAGAAAGATTTTCATACAGGAATTTAAAGCTAAACATGAAGATATTACTCATATATTTTATCGTACTTGCAGTGTTCATCCTGTTTTCTTTCTGGCTGTATAACGATTATACATGGAATATTTCAAAAAATAAAGCCAGAGAGTATACAGAACAGGTGCTGTCTGTGCAGGAGTCCTCCATTGAAAATACGATCAACAGTCTGAATAATATTTCGAGGATCATCATTGCCAACTCGTCGGTACAGAACTTTCTGAAGTCTGTGGATGAGAGTTATACAGTGCAGTCAAAAGAAGTATTCTCCCAGATCATGACTTATATGGATATATATCCGGTAGCAAAATCCATAACCATCTATGACCGTTATCAGAACAGATATGGCATCAACAACAATAAGAAGAATACCTTTGAGGGGACAGATATCTTCAGCCAGGAGTGGTTTGATGAGGTCGAAGCACTGAAAGGCGGGTTCAAGCTTATAGCCAATCTATATTACTATAATGAATACCCGGGGGAGTCCGTAATATCCCTTGTGAGGATCATCAATGATATAGAGACGCAGAAACCCATCGGTGTACTGGTGCTGGATATTCTGGAGCGCCAGTTTTTGGGAGGACAGACAAAGCCCTATGATAATATCCCCTTTCTGATCCTGGACGCTGACGATCATATCATTATATCAAGCGCGGAACGGACAGAACTTCCCCGGGAAATCCTTGATTATAACGGAAGTGAAGAGATCCATTCTGTATTAGAACTGACCAGGGGCGAGGAGTACGTCTATTCCGGCTCTAAAATGGAGAAATACGGATGGAAAATAGTGAATACAGCCTCCCTGCAGAATGTCGAGGCAGAGAGTAAGACTGCAAAATCCACAATCCTTATTATGAGTGTGTTCTGTTCCCTTATTTTTATAGCAGCATCCTTTTTCATTTCACGGTCGATCACCCATCCAGTCCAGAAACTGATAAAATCCATGAATAAGGTAAAAATGGGCAGTCTCAAAAAAGTGGATCTGGATACAGGCAAAGATGAGATCGGAATCCTGAAGGACAAATATAATGAGATGATAGAGGAGATAGATTCTCTTATCAAACGGGGTATCCAGACAGAGAAGGACAAGAGAACGTACGAACTCAGCGTCCTGTATGAACAGATAAAACCTCATTTTTTGTATAATACACTGGATACGATCGGATATCTCGTGCTGTCCGGCGATAAGGAGCGGGCCTATACGGCCATTGAAAATCTGGGGAGTTATTATCACGGCAGCCTGAGCCATGGGTCCACGGTTGTCACAGTGGAAGAAGAGATAAAGATTGTGACAGACTACCTGGAACTGCAGAGGCTGAGATATGGGGATATATTTGACTACAGAACAGAGATCCAGCCCGAGCTCAGGAAGAAAAAGGTGCTGAAACTGATTCTGCAGCCAATCGTGGAGAATTCTCTCTACCATGGAATCCGGCCCGGGGGAATGAAAGGGAGCATCTATATTAAAGTCTGCAGAGTGGATGAGGAGATGCATTTGATCGTGGAGGACACAGGTGTGGGAATGGAGCCGGAGAAGGTGGAAGAACTCTACTCCGGTGACAAACAGGAGAAGAGCTTCGGGCTGTGCGGGACTATGGAAAGAATCCGCATTTATTATTCCTATGATGACTGCTGTGAAATAAAGAGCATCAGGGGGATGGGGACTGTAATCACATTTAAGCTGCCCCTGCAGTTATGCGGGGAGAGCCAGGGGGATTTGAAATGAATGAACAGAAGATAAAAGTTATGATTGTAGACGATGAGGCGAATACCCGCAATCTGCTGAGAATCTGCCTGGATTGGGCGGCGATTGGCTGTGAGATCGCCTGGGAGGCGGAGAGCGGACAGGAGGCGCTGGATTTACTGGGGGAGAACGAAGCGGATATTCTTATCACGGATATTAAAATGCCTTTTATGGATGGGCTGGAGCTGTCCCGCCGGGTGGCTGAGGAGTATCCGGATATTAAGATCATTATGCTGACCGCATATGAGATATTTGAGTATGCCAGAGAGGGCATCCGCATGGGGGTGGCGGATTACATTGTGAAACCTGTCAGAAGGGAAGCGCTGAGACAGAGCGTATGCAAGGTAAGGGACAGCATTCTGGAGAAAAGAAATCTTCTGAAGGCACAGCAGGAATATCAGGAGAAGGTGGACGAGTGCATGGAAGAAATCTGTCTGGCTATGAAGGCGGGAGAGGAGGAGCAGGCATATCGCTATATAAACAGGATGTTTGAATGCTATCAGGGGAATTCTCCGCTGGAGATCAACGCGGCCAGGATGGATACGGTAAATTGTATCACCCGGTTAATGCGCCTGATCTGTGATTATGGTTTTGATGTATCCCAGTTTTTTCAAACGAACAGCGTACCCTTTAAGTATGTGATAAGAATGGAAGAGAAGGAGCAGATGCGGAATTATCTGCTGAATTTTACCGGCTATATTATTGCAGGATGTACAAACAGAAGGGAACTGCCGGAAAATCATGTGATCCGCCAGGTGTGCAGGGACTTGGAGGATAACTACAGGGACAGCGGAATCACACTGGCCGGGATGGCTAAAAAATATTATGTAAACTCAAGCTTTCTATGCCGGCTCTTCAAACAGGAGACGGGAGTAAATTTTTCCAATTATTTAATGCGCATCCGAATCGACAGGGCAACAGAGCTTTTAAAGGAGGGACATTATAAGATATATGAGATCGCGGAGCTGGTGGGCATACCGGATGCCAATTATTTTTCCAAGTGTTTTAAGAAGATCACAGGGGTTTCCGTGCGCGATTATCAGGAATCCATATAGTAAGTATTTTCCTTGTTTCGGTAAATTTTCTCTCTCTACATTTTTGAGGGCAGATGATAGGATAAGACTATAAAACCCGGCCGGTTAAAAATGAGATGAGAGAGGTACGGAATATGAAGAAAAGATGGAAAAAGGTGTTATGCTTTACCACGGCTGCAGCGATGGCATTGACAGCAGCAGGATGCGGAGGGGGAAGCAGCGAGGAGAAAAAAGAGGATACAAAGACCACAGCCAGCCAGGACAAGAGCCAGGACAAAGAGGAGAAGGTGCAGCTTACAGTCTGGTCGCTATACGGAACGAATCCTGATGATAAGTCAGCAGTTGCGTTCCAGGAATCCATTAAGGAGATCATGGAGGAAGACCCGACCCTGGATATACAGCTTGACTACGCAGAAAATGAGGCATATAAGACAAAGATCAAGGCAGCCGTGGCAGCCAATGAAGCCCCTGATATTTACGGCACATGGGGCGGCGGCTTTACCAAGCCCTTTGTGGAGGCGGATAAGGTACTTCAGATTGATGAATATATGACAGAGGATATTAAAGGACAGCTTCTTCCCGGGGTTCTGGATTACTTTACTTTTGATGATAAGCTTTACGGACTTCCGACTAAGATGTCGACCTGCCATCTGTTCATAAATAAGAAGATTATGGAAGAGAACAATGTGGAGATCCCCACAACCTATTCGGAACTGCTGGAAGCCTGCAAAACCTTAAGGGAAAATGGTGTGACGCCCATCTCTCTGGGGGCAAAAGACAGATGGGCCATCGGCAAGGTGTTTGATATGATGGGAGTCCGCGCATGCGGAATTGAGAATGTAACAAAGATTCTTTCGGGAGAGAGTACCTTTACAGACCCTGATTTTGAAAATGCGGCAAAGAAATTTGAGGAGATGTCAAAAGCCGGAGCTTTTACAGAGAACGCAGTGGCTATCAGCAACGACGAAGCGCTTGCGGATTTTACGCTTGGAAAAGCAGCCATGTTCTATAACGGTTCCTGGTCCTGCGGTTTCATTAACGGGGAATCCTCAACCGTAAAAGATGACGTGATCACCATACCGTTTCCTGTTATGGAGGACGGCAAGGGTACGGTGAATGAGTATGTCGGCGGCGCATCGGACGGTTTTGTCATCAATAAGGAGACAAAATATCCGGAAAAAGCATTTGAAGTGCTTCAGAAAATTTCCTATAAAATGTCTCTGAAATCCTACCAGGCGAGTCTTGACATGCCGGTTTGGGATGTAAAGGACCAGGTGAATGAAAGTAAGATAGATCCGCTGTTTAAGACCATCGCGGAGGACGCGCAGAATGCTACAGGATATATCGCATGGTGGGATACATTCTTTGAGGGCAGTGCAGCCCAGGATTACCTCTATGCTCTGATCGATTTATCCATGGGAGATATCTCTGCTGAGGAATTCTGTGAGAAGATGGATACCCTGAATTAACCGAATGGAGGGGTTATATGAACCGGTTGCTGAAAAATAAACAGGCTATATTTCTGTTTATGCTGCCTGTGGTGATACTTTTTCTGATGATCGTAGCTGCGCCGGTATTCCTGTCAGGGTATTACAGCCTGTTGGAATGGGATGGAATGGGAAAGCAGGAGTTTGTAGGGCTTGCCAATTATGTAAGGCTGTTTACGGACCAGAGCGATAAATTTTTACTGGCCCTGCGCAACAGTCTGATCATAGCAGTCCTGTCACTGCTGATCCAGCTTCCCGCCGGAATGGCATTTGCGCTGCTGTTGTCAGGGGGGATAAAGGGAGAACGGGCATACATTACCATTTTCTTTATTCCTGTCATAATTTCCGGTGTGGCAATCGGGCAGCTTTGGGGGAAAATCTACCATCCTGATTACGGACTGCTGAATACCCTTTTAAGGGGGATTGGGCTGGACGGGCTTACAAGGGCATGGCTGGGAGACAAAAAAACAGTCCTGGGGGCAGTTATCGTGCCTATTATCTGGCAGTACATAGGGTATTATATGCTGTTATTTTACTCTTCCATAAAGTCTGTATCCGCGGATATTTTCGATGCTGCGAAAATAGACGGTGCGTCAAGGGTCAAGACAGCTTTCTGTGTGACCATTCCGCTTGTGAAGCCTATGATACGAACCTGTATCATCTTTTCTCTGGTGGGGTCATTTAAAACCTTTGATATGGTCTATGTCCTGACAGAGGGCGGCCCTGCCCATGCCAGCGAAGTCCCTACAACATTGATGGTATGGACAATTTTCAAACGGAACCAGTATGGTTACGGAAGCGCTATGGCGGTCATCATTGTACTTATATGCTTCTTTCTGTATATTGGGGTTCAAAAGCTTTTCAGAGCAGAGGAGGAATAAAGGGTGAAAAGGATAAGAAAGAATAAGCCATTGATTCAGATCCTGCTGATCGTATGGGCATTGATCCAGCTTTTTCCTCTCTACTGGCTGTTTGCGTTTTCCCTGAAGAGCAATGAGGAGATATTTGGGGCAAATGTCATAGGGCTGCCGAAGGAATTTATATGGGAAAACTATCAGGTAGCCATAGTCGGCGCCAACATCGGAAGATTTTTCCTAAACAGTGTGATCGTTGTGGGAGCCAGTATTCTGATCACCAGCGCAGTTTCCCTGTTTGCTTCCTATGCCTTAAACAGAATGAGATGGAAGATGAGTAAGAACGTGTATGCGGTACTTATGCTTGGGCTTATGATTCCCATGCATGCCGCACTGCTGCCCGTTATGCTGATGCTGAAAAATTTTCATCTTCTGGGGGGATATGTGTCCCTGATCCTGCCCTATACCGCCTTTGCCGTTCCCATGACTATACTGATCTTTTCCGGTTTTATCTCGGGGATACCGGGAGAATTGGAGGAGTCGGCCTGTATAGACGGATGTAACATCTACCAGATGGTCATCAGGATCATTTTTCCGCTTATGAAACCGGCTGTTGCTACAGCCAGCATCTTTACTTTTATGAATACATGGAATGAGCTGATGTTTGCCACAACCTTTGTCAATTCCACGGAGTTTAAGACGCTGACAGCAGGTATCCAGACACTGGCAGGGCAGTACAATACAAAATGGGGGCCTATCGGGGCAGCGCTTGTGTTGGCTACATTTCCAACTATTTTTCTGTATGTACTGCTGTCAAAAGAGGTGCAGAAGAGTCTGATAGTAGGAGCAGTCAAGGGATAAAGAGAACAGGGATGGAAACCGCATCTTGCGGCCCCATCCCTGTTTCTTTTTATGCTTCTTTGTTTTCCAGTTGTTTTTTATGCTTTACCATCAGCTTATTGATCCTCTCAACCGGATTCAGCAGCTTGCTGATAGAGGCATCGTGGTTCAGAGTATCAATGAGCAGGGCAATGTATTTGCTCATATCGCAGTTTACATAATATTCCTTCTGCAGAAGCTCATCGGGCTGGTACACCAGATTGGTGGTGAGCAGTCTGTCAAAATCACCTCTCTCGAAGGCTTTGTCGAATTTTTCCATTCCGTTTGTGAAGAGTCCGAAGGTGGAGCACATGAAAATCTTACCTGCCCCTTTACTCTTCAGAAGTGCGGCAACTTCCAGCATGCTGTCGCCGGAGGAGATCATGTCATCAATAATGATCATATTCTTGCCCGCAACATCGGTTCCCAGAAACTCATGGGCAACGATAGGATTGCGGCCGTCAATGATAGTGGAGTAATCACGGCGTTTGTAGAACATACCCATATCCACGCCCAGTACGTTGGCCAGATAGATGGCACGTCCGGTACCGCCGGCATCGGGGCTGATCACCATGGTGTTGTCACTGGTTATCTCAAGGTCAGGTTCTGCCTTGAAAAGACCTTTGATAAACTGGTAGGACGGCTGTACCGTCTCAAAGCCGTGCAGAGGGATGGAATTCTGCACGCGGGGGTCATGGGCATCAAAGGTAATGATATTGTCCACACCCATGTTCACTAACTCCTGCAGAGCAATGGCACAGTCCAGGGATTCCCTGCCTGAGCGCTTGTGCTGGCGGCTCTCGTAGAGAAAGGGCATAATGACATTGATACGTCTGGCCTTTCCGCCGATGGCAGCAATGACGCGCTTGAGGTCCTGGAAGTGGTCATCCGGTGACATGTGGTTTGTGTGGCCGCAGAGGGAATAGGTGAGGCTGTGGTTGCACACATCCACCATGACATAGATATCATCGCCGCGTACGGACTCGCCCAGAATGCCCTTTGCCTCTCCGCTTCCAAAGCGGGGGGTCTGTGCTTTGACCAGGTAAGAGTCCCGTTCATAGCCTTCAAACTCCAGGTTCTTTTGCTCCTGATGTTCACGGTCCCTGCGCCATTTTACAATGTAGTCATCGACCCTGGAGCCCAGTTTTTCACAGCTTTTCAGCGGTATGATGCCAAGGCGGCCTACGGGAAGGGAATCTAAGGGAGTTGCATCTTTTGGTGACATGTTTTACTTTCCTCCTAAAAGTTTTTTTTGGATTCTTATATCATTTCCGACCAGCTTCAGCATGGTGTAATTGCTGGAAATCCTGGAGAAGATACGCTCGGAATATGTCTCCAGAAAATCATCCATGGCAAGGTTGGTGGAAATGATAGTAGATTTATGGTTCATGATGCGTTCATTGATGCAGCAGAAAAGCTGGCTTGCCACGAAATTATTGGTAAGCTCGGTTCCCAGATCGTCAATGATGAGCAGGTCGCAGTCATAGATGAACCCGGCCACATCAGAGGCGGCTGCATCCTTCTGGAAGGTATTCTTCGCCAACAGGTCGAAGAGGTCAAAGGATGAAAAATACAGCACAAAATACGCCCTGTCAATGAGTTCCTTGGCAATACAGTGGGAGAGGTAGGTCTTTCCCACACCTGTGTCGCCGTAGAAGAACAGGCCGCACGGATGCTCCTGAAAACGGTCAATAAAATCCCAGGCCTTATCCACTGCGTCCTGAGCCGTCTCCAGTGCACTGAGGCCGGTGGCGGGGTTGGTGATGTCCTGAGGATAATATTCAAAGGAAAAGTTCTCAAAGTTCTCTGTTTCAAGTATTTCCCTGATATTGGACTGTATATACAGTAAATCTACAGCGGCTTTCTTAAAACAGGAACATTTCTGATTCTCTACATAGCCGGTGTCTTTACAGAACGGGCAGTCATACTTCAGTTCCAGATAGTCAGGCGGATAGCCGTGGATCTGCAGAAGGGCGGTCCGCTCTTCGGACAGCTCCGCAATGGCGGCGGAGAGGTCAAAGTCATCCTTGGGTGAGGGGAGCAGCAGAGCCCTTGCCTTTTTCAGACTCAGGGATGCAATCTCTCCGTCGATTTCCTGGAGACGTGGAATCTTATCATAAGCCTGCCGGATGTGTTCATCCTGCTCATGCTTGTGATTCAGTTGTTTCTCATTGTATGCGCGCATCAGCGCATCGTATTGGAAATTATTCAGCGACACAGTACTCTCCTTAATTGCGTTCCGTTGTGTAACTGTTCAGTATTCTTACAGCCAGCGCAGTAAATGCGCAGACCTGCCTGCTGAATCGTTACTCCGCTATTTCAGTAATTGCTTTTCCAGTTCGTCCACATTGTAGGTGCGTTGGTGGAAGTTGTTGAATTTATTTTTGGATGGTGCCGGTTTCGGACGTGCAGCGCTGTTCTCGGCCTTGGCGGCCTTCTGCTGACGGCGGTCCTCGTCCAGCTTGTCTATATCAGACAGGTGCTTGACGCCCTTTTTCTGCCAGTTGTGCAGAATAGAATCCGCGTAGGCGAAATTGGGCTGTCCTGTGGCAATGACAGTACGGCTGCAGGCCGCGGATATGACATCCAGCGTAAAGGCGTACTCATTGAGCCAGAGGTTCATATAACGGATCTCCTCGTCCACGGGGTTCCGGTTCTTGATGCCGAAAGCCTTGAGGATAGCAAAGAAATTCCTGTTATAGGTATTGGTCTCCTGCTTGGCCTGTTCTACAGTAGTGATCTTCTGCTCTGCCCAGGCAAGGGCCACGGTTTCAATATAGCGGATACTGCGGCTTCCCTTGGAGACACAGTATTCGATCAGATACTCCATCAGATCCTTTGAGAAATGCAGCTCTTCATAAAAGTACAGGAGCTTGTTGATCTCTGTGGGAGTCAGGGTCTTCCCCAGATATTGTTCCGCAATAAACAGAAGTTCAATTACGTCTTCCCGGCCGGACAGTTCTTTTACTTTGTCGGGAGACAGGGCCTTCTGCCCGGAAGGCTGTACTTTTTCCCTGGAGGCTGCCGCCTCGGGCACAGCCGGAGACAGAGCTTTGGCCGTTGGAGCCGTATTAGGCCTGGCCGGCGCAGCTTTAGCTCCGCCCGTGAGGGAACACAGCCGGAGTTCTTTTAAATTACCGCGTCCGTCGAAGGTCACATCAAGGACGCCTGTATTTTTCCAGTATTTTAATGCGCGGAGCACATCATTTTCCGTACAGTTAAAGATATCGGCAATAGATGACAGCTCCAGAGCGGTGCCGGATACAGAAGCACTGCGCAGAAGCCAGAGATATATTTTGACAAATTCTCCGTTGGCCTGCGGCATATAAGTATCCAGAAAATAGTTGGAGACAAAAGTAAAGTCTCCGGGAAAATCATTATGTATGATGAACTGTCCCATGTCTAACATCCTTTTCTATCCTGAAATCCAGTTAGCCGAAAAGATTCCGGCACGACAAACAGGAAAACAACTTTTCATGTACGCCCGGCGCAGACATGTAAAAAAGGTCCGCCCAAGCAAGTGTTTCCCCGTCTTTTGTAAGTATAACATATAATTTTTGAAAAGAGAATATGCATTTTTTAGGAGAGGCGTCTGCTTAGATGTGTTGAAAACTTTGTGGGAAATGTGGATAATGTGGATAAAAAAGTGGAGTATTTTTATTGGCAACCGAAAAATGTCGAAAAGATAGGGATTTTAAAGGTTTACATCAAATTATGTAACATTATTATGTTAACTGGCTTATACCCAAAAAAATCCACATGCTTATTCTGGAGTAAATGTGTATAAGCATGTGGATAATGTGGATAACTTTACATTCCTAACAGGTTTTCGCCGATTTTATACACATCTCCGGCACCCATAGTTATCAACAAATCGTCGTGGATACAATTTTTTAATAAAAATTCTTCTATCTCATCAAATGTGGAAAAATAATACGCATCTGTACCAAGGGAGGCCACCAGATCCCGCAGATTTAGGGATGAGATTCCCAGGTTGTCGGTTTCCCGCGCAGCGTATATGTCAGCCAGAACCACTTTGTCGGCCAGTGTCAGGGCCTCCGCAAACTCGTGCATCAGGGCTTTTGTCCTGGTATACGTATGCGGCTGGAAGACACACCAGGTTGTTCTGTGCGGATAATTCTTGGCTGTGCGCAGTGTGGCGGCGATTTCTGTCGGATGATGGGCATAGTCGTCGATGATGGTGACGCCGCCCACTTTGCCCTTGTACTGGAAACGCCTGTCAGTGCCGCCGAAGTGCAGAAGTCCTTTCTGAATATCCTCCATGGAAAGGCCGAGCTTTTCACCAAGGGCTATGGCGGACAGGGCATTGGCAGCGTTGTGGACTCCGGGAACAGACAGAGAGAACCGGCCAAGCACCTCATCACCTTTTACGCAGTCAAAGGAAGCGTGGGCAAATTCATCAAAGATAATGTTTTTGGCCATGTAATCAGCCGTGTGCTCCAGTCCGCAGGTGATGATCTCACAGGAAAGGTCTTTGGTGATCTCCTCATAATCCGGAATATCGCTGCTGATGATCAGGGTTCCGTCAGCGGGCAGCTTCTCTGCAAACAGCTTAAAGGAATGGCGGATATCGTCCAGGTCCTTGAAGAAATCCAGATGGTCCGCGTCAATATTCAGGATGATGCTGATCTTGGGGAAAAAGCTCAGAAAGCTGTTGGTGTACTCACAGGCCTCTGTGACAAAGGTCTCTGACCGGCCCACACGGATATTGCCGTGAATGGCAGGCAGTATTCCGCCCACAGAGATCGTAGGGTCGGCATCAGCCTCCAGCAGGATGTGTGAAATCATGGAAGTGGTGGTGGTTTTGCCGTGTGTGCCTGATACAGCCACAGGTATTTCATAGTTCTTCATGATCTGTCCCAGAAGCTCCGCTCTTGTGAGCATGGGGAGCCCTTTTTGGCGGGCACATGCAAACTCCGGATTGTCCTCGTGGATGGCGGCTGTATAGACAACCAGTTCAATGTCATCTGTGATATTGGAAGCGCGCTGGCCAATGCGGACAGTGGCGCCAAGGCTCTCCAGATGGGCAGTCAGTTCCGACTTTCTGGAGTCTGAACCTGATATGGGGAAATTTTCTTTTAAAAGGATTTCAGCCAGGCCGCTCATGCTGATGCCGCCGATGCCGATGAAATGAATGTGCAGCGGCTTATTAAAATCTATCTGATACATAAGGTTGTGCTTCCTTTCTCTTCTTTATTATTATATGGGGCAGTGTCAATGGAACACTGTTTGCGTTTATTATACCTAAAAAGAGTAGAAAATGAAACCCCCAGTTACAGAATTGGTAACAGGCAGGTAAAATGTCACAAAAACTAAAGTAAAGTCGAAAAAAAATTGTTAAAATTGTTCACAATTATGATTTAATGTGGTATAATAGAAAAATCATAGAATATACAAGAGGTGATTGCATGATTAAGAAAGAGATGATTGCAATGTTGCTCGCAGGTGGACAAGGCAGCAGATTAGGCGTACTGACTGCAAAAGTCGCAAAACCCGCAGTAACATTCGGGGGAAAATACAGAATAATTGATTTCCCGCTGAGCAACTGCATTAATTCAGGAGTTGATACCGTAGGTGTACTTACACAGTACCAGCCGCTTCGCCTGAATACTCATATCGGCATCGGTATTCCGTGGGATCTCGATAAGAATGTTGGGGGCGTATCCATTCTTCCGCCATACGAGAAGAAGACGGATACGGAATGGTATACAGGAACTGCAAACGCTATCTACCAGAACATGGCATATATGGAGGAGTTCAATCCCGATTATGTGCTGATCCTGGGCGGCGACCACATTTATAAAATGGACTATGAGGTAATGTTGGATTACCACAAAGCAAACAAAGCTGATGTCACACTGGCATGTATGCCTGTTCCGTGGGAGGAGGCAAGCCGCTTTGGTCTTGCTATCACAGATGAGTCAGGACGCGTTACGGATTTTGAGGAGAAACCGGAGCATCCGAAGAGCAATCTGGCATCCATGGGTATTTACATTTTCAGCTGGCCGGTACTGAAGGAAGCCCTTCTCGCACTGAAAGACCAGCCCGGATGTGACTTTGGCAAACATATCCTTCCGTACTGCAAGGAAAAAGGCCAGCGCCTCTTTGCCTATGAGTACAACGGATACTGGAAAGATGTCGGAACACTGGGGTCCTATTGGGAAGCCAATATGGAGCTGATCGATATCATTCCTGAATTTAATTTATATGAAGAGTTCTGGAAGATTTATACCAAGAGTGATATTATTCCTCCGCAGTATATTTCCGCTGACGCTGTGGTGGAGAGAAGTATAGTGGGAGAGGGAACTGAGATATACGGCGAGGTACATAATTCCGTTATTGGTGCAGGCGTCGTTATTAAAAAGGGCGCAGTTGTGCGCGATTCCATTATCATGAAACAGTCCTTTATCGGTGAAAACTGTGTGATAGACAAGGCCATCATTGCTGAGAATGTCACAGTGGGGGACAATGTAGTCATGGGTATCGGCGAGGAGGTTCCGAACAAGGAAAAACCGGGCGTTTACTCCTTTGGCCTTGTAACTGTGGGAGAGAACACAGTAATTCCGTCTGATGTGAAGATCGGCAAGAATACAGCCATTGTTGGCGAGACAACCGGCGAAGACTATCCGGACGGCATACTGGAGAGCGGCGAAACATTGAA
Source organism: Blautia sp. NSJ-175 (assembly GCF_022867815.1). Classification (NCBI taxonomy): domain Bacteria; kingdom Bacillati; phylum Bacillota; class Clostridia; order Lachnospirales; family Lachnospiraceae; genus Blautia; species Blautia sp. NSJ-175. Next base: position 34,907 of record NZ_JALIFQ010000017.1, on the reverse strand, counting down.
TAAGGAAGGTGAGACAGCATGAGAGCAATAGGTATTATTCTTGCCGGCGGCAATAACAATAAAATGAGAGAGTTATCACAGAAAAGAGCGATTGCGGCAATGCCCATCGCCGGAAGTTACCGCAGCATAGACTTTGCGCTTAGCAACATGTCAAATTCCCATATTCAAAAAGTTGCGGTTCTGACACAGTATAATGCCCGTTCCCTGAATGAGCATCTGAGCTCATCCAAATGGTGGGATTTCGGCAGAAAGCAGGGAGGTCTCTACACCTTCACACCGACCATTACTGCTGACAACAGCTTCTGGTACAGAGGCACAGCAGATGCCATGATCCAGAACCTGAATTTCCTCAAATCAAGCCACGAGCCTTATGTGGTGATCGCATCCGGCGACGGTGTGTACAAGCTGGATTTCAATAAAGTTCTGGAGTACCATATTGCAAAGCGCGCGGACATTACAGTTGTCTGTACAGATGTGTATGGGGATGACACTACCAGATTCGGCTGCCTGAAAATGAATGAGGACAGCAGAATCGAAGAATTTGAAGAGAAACCCATGGTTACACGCACCAATACTGTCTCCACCGGTATCTACGTGATCAGAAGAAGACAGCTTATTGAGCTTCTGGAAAAATGTGCACAGGAAGACAGATATGATTTTGTAAAAGATATTCTCATCCGTTATAAGAACCTGAAGAGAATCTATGGCTATAAGATCAATACTTACTGGAGCAACATTTCCACTGTGGAATCTTACTATAGAACCAATATGGACTTCCTGAAACCAAAAGTAAGAGATTACTTCTTCAATCAGTACCCTGGAGTACAGTCCAAGATTGATGATTTGCCTCCGGCAAAATATAATCCCGGTTCAGATGTGAAGAACAGTCTGGTTTCCAGCGGATGTATCATCAACGGACAGGTTGAAAACTCTGTTCTGTTTAAGAAAGTATTTGTAGGCAATAACTGCGTGATCAAGAATTCCATTATTCTCAACGACGTGTATCTGGGGGATAATACCCACATTGAGAACTGTATCGTGGAGAGCCGTGATACGATCCGTGCCAATTCCTACTATTGCGGTGAGGACGGCATTAAGATCGTAGTGGAGAAGAACGAGCGTTATGTACTATAAGAAAATACACAAGTAAAAAGTGTGCAGGGTGCAGTGACATCATAAGCAGGACTTTTTAAGAATGGCATATGAAAGGGGAAGGTTTTTATGAACATCACAGATGTAAGAGTAAGAAGAGTTGCGAAGGAAGGTAAGATGAAAGCTGTTGTCTCCATTACAATCGATGAAGAATTTGTAGTGCATGACATCAAGGTTATCGAAGGGGAGAAAGGTTTGTTCATTGCCATGCCCAGCCGTAAAGCAACCGACGGTGAGTACAGGGACATCGCACATCCGATTAACTCTGAAACCCGTGAAAGAATCCAGGGCATTATTTTGGAAAAATACGAACAGGTGCTCGCCGAGGAACCTGTGGAAGCTGAAGCTGAAGCATAGAAAGTATAAAAAGCCGTTTGCATTCTGCAGGCGGCTTTTTTTGCGCTGTGCAAAGGAAAATGAAAAGTACAAAAGTGGCAGGAGCAGAAAGTCATTTTTTGTACCCCGCAGACGTAGTGAAGAGTCAGGAGAAAAGATACAATAGAATCAGAAAAGGTAACTATTCAGCCAGCTGAATCGTTACGGGTATTCGCCCATTAAAAATCGCTTCGCGATGGGGCGAATACCTGCCACCACTACTCTTTTGCACGGTCAGCGCAGTAAATGCGCAGACCTGACTGAACAGTTACCAGAAAAGTTCATTGTTCTGTCCGGCCGCATATGTGATTTTGATGCCGGGCAGCATCTGATCACAAGAAGGAGGATACAATATGGCAAAAATGACAGAGAAGACCAATTATCTCATGACTCTGCGGGGAGAACAGCCGGAGTGGGTTCCGACCTATAGTTTCGGCCCTATGCCCAATATGACCAGACCCTGTACATCCTGTATGCTGGAGCCTGAAATCGTGGCGTATTTCCGTTTTCAGGGAGGCGGCAAGGACTGCTGGGGTGTTACCTATGTCCCCACAAGAGAGACCGGAAATGCCCTGCTTCCAAAACCCGGCGAATTTATCCTGGATGACATTACGAAGTGGCGGGATGTGATCAAAGCACCCTCCCTGGAAGGTGTAGACTGGGAAGCCATGGCGAAAAAACAACTGGAGGGTTTTTACCGCCAGGGGGTAAACCGGGAGGATACAGCCATAGCCCTGAATCTTCACGTGGGATATTTCCAGAACCTGATGGCTTTCATGGGATTTACGGAAGGTCTCTGTGCCATGGCGGAGGAACCGGAGGAGGTATACGCGCTTTTTGATTACATGTGTGATTTTTATACGGAGATCACACGGCAGATCATCGGCTATGTGAAGCCTGATGTGCTGACCCTTATGGATGACACGGCTGCCTGGAGAGCTCCTTTTATCTCCCAGCAGATGTATCATGACCTGGTACTGCCCTTCCACAACAGACAGGCAAAATTCGGGCGTGATCTGGGAATCCCCATTACCATGCATAACTGCGGCAAGGCAGAACCTTTCATTGAGGATTGGCTCTCCATCGGCGTCAATGCCTGGGACCCGGCGCAGACTTGTAATGACCTGACGGGAATCAAAGAGAAGTACGGCAACAAACTGGTGATCATGGGTGGATTCGACCCGCGCGACCATCTGGCTGACCCGAATGTGACAGAAGAAGAAATACGGCAGGCTGTAAGGGATACCATGGACCGCCTGGCACCGGGCGGCGGTTTCTGCTGGTGCGGCGGATATCTGGGGGCGATCGATGATCCCGAAGTAATAAGAAAAAATGGTATCTTGTTTGATGAAGTATTCCGTTACGGTGATGCGTTCTATAAAAAGTGATGCATCGCATGAAAAGTGATACGGCAGTGATGCAGGAAGAAGTGATGATAAATGAAGGTATTGATATTAGGCGGTTTTCTGGGATCAGGTAAGACAACGCTCCTCCTCCAGCTTGCCCGCTATCTGGTGGACAGTTCCGGGTCAGGCAGTGCCTATAAAGTGGTGATCCTGGAAAATGAGGTGGGAAGAGAAGGGATAGATGACAAGCTTCTGCGGGGAAACGGATTTGACGTGGAGAATCTCTTCAATGGCTGTGCCTGCTGTACTCTGGCGGGGGAACTGGTCTCCGCTGCCTATGAGATTGAAAAGCAGTATACTCCTGACTGGCTGATCGTGGAGACAACGGGTCTGGCATATCCGGGGCTGATACAGGATAACCTGGCGGCAGGGATCGGGATGGAATCACGTGTCTGTACGGTGGTGGATGTATCCAGATGGAAACGGCTTCTGAATGCCATGCGGGAACTTTTTGTGGGGCAGACAGAGCGTGCAGACGTAGTTCTCATGAATAAGGCAGATCTGGTGTCCGAGGATGTGCTCAGGACTGTGGAGAAGGATATTGCGGAGATGAACCCGAATGCCGCGCGGATCGCTACCTCAGCAGTCGGCCATGTGGAGGAACATGTGTGGGATATGGTGATGGGAGTGACGGATAATGATTGAAGATGAAAAAAATATGCAGAGGCAGCATGAACATGGACATGACCATGGAGCAGAAGGTCACCAAATGTGCGGACATGATCATACAGCGGAAGGTCACGGAACGTGCGGTCACGACCATGCCGGAGACGGTCATCATGTACACGAACATCATCATGACGAAGCATGTCAATGCCCTTCATGTACGCAGAAAAAAGAAAAACTGAAAGTAACGTCCCTTCTGCAGGACAATGCTGTTGTGGTTTCGGCAGAGTACCACACAGCAGCGGACAGGGGCAGGGCCGGAAAACTGCTCACAGAGTATATGGAGGCGCTGGCAGGTGAGATAGACAGCCGCGGCGGTATTATCGGGCATATTAAGACCTCAGTGGAAATCAGGTACGTGGAAATGTATTCCCTGACAGACAGGACCGTAATGAAAAAAGAATCCGATCTGCCTGAGCTGATTCTTTACATGGCTGCCATTGTATTTGCTGTGAAAGAGGAGGAACTGCTCAGTCTTGTCCGGGATATGTTCGGGGACATGGACAGGCAGCTCCATGAAAATTAATGTATACGCCATCCGGCGGGATATTTATTTTTTAATGTGCCGTTTACCAGCTTTCCAAAACCCAGGGGGAAGTCATCCACACAGATGAGCTGCCACCCTTTCTCCTTTGTGCACTCCCCTTTTTCCACCAGAAGGGTTTCTCCCTTCAGATAACGTCCAATGCGGTCGTCCTGCGGGGAAAGGCTGAGGCAGGAGGGAAATTCATGGGCTTTCAGGGCCAGTGCCAGCGGCTGGGATGGTTCAAAACGGTTTTTCTTTAACTCACCCAGAAACAGTCCGTTTCTGAGAAAGCGGATTCCCCTGAAGCGGTTATCCGCAGGCGGCAGACAATATACATTGCTGCTGCGCACTTCTATGCGATTGGCGGGGAAAGGAATATCTTTCTCCGCGAAAAATTCAGACAGCAGCTTCTGTGCCTCTTTATCCGGTTTTGTACCGAAGTCGGATATGGTCTGCCGGGAGCTGCCTTTCTTTCTCATAAGTGCCATAAAATGTCCTTCCCCGTCCATTTTGTGAGGGAAAATACGAAGGCATTTGGCAAGTTCGGGATTTTTATTTCCCCATTCCGGATTGCCGGGGGAAAATCCCTCATATCCGTCAATCTCCAAAAGTTCCATTTCCGGATACTCTTCCAGGATAAAGGAAACCGTCCCTTCATTTTCAACCGGCGCAAAGGTACAGGTGGAGTAGAGCATCAGCCCGCCGGGCTTCAGCATGGAAATGGCGGCAGAGACACATTCCCGCTGCAGCTTTGCAAAGAAGTCGGGTCTGTCCTCATCCCATGTTTTTGCAACCGCAGGTTCTTTTCTGAACATTCCCTCCCCGGAACAGGGAGCGTCGACCAGGATCTTATCAAAGAATTCCGGCATGGCTTTAGCCAGTGATGCGGGTATTTCATTGGTGATAAACGAGTTGGTGATGCCGCACAGTTCAATATTTCGCTGCAGGGCTTTCGCACGGGAATTGCTGATATCATTGGCAACCAGCATACCCTCCTTCTTTAACTTTGCGCCCAGTTCTGTGGCCTTGCCTCCGGGGGCTGCGCAGAGGTCCAGTACATAGTCCCCCGGCGTGACGGGAAGAAGCGCGGCGGGAGCCATTGCGCTGGGCTCCTGCAGATAGTACAGGCCGGCGGCATAGTAGGGATGCTTTGCCGGGTGGTCTGCCTCCTCATAGTAAAAGCCGTTTTCTGTCCATGGAACAGGTGTCAGATGAAACGGATTTATTTTGAGAAATTCCTCCACGGAAATTTTCAGTGTATTGACTCTGAGGCCGAAATGTCTTGGATTTTCATAGCTTTTTATAAACGCAGTATATTCATCCTGAAGCATGTCCTCCATGCGGCTGAGGAAAGCTTTTGGGAGCTGTTCGATCATAGCTGTCTCCTTTTTCGCAGAATGCGTGGTTTTGGCCTTATTATAGCATGAAGGATTTTATTGCGCCACTGGAAAATCCCTGACGGCATTGTTGTGTAATATGCTGATTCCTGCCAGTCTGCTCGTATTTTCTTGTAAATAAAAGGTAAAAATGATATGATTTAAATTAAGTAAAAGGCAAGGGCAAAACAAGTAAAATTACCATAAGATAAGCGGAGTGAGTGATATGGCTACACTAAAAGAAATCTCTGAGCTGACCGGTTATTCTATAGCTACGATTTCCAGAGTGCTGAATCATGATGTCTCCCTCAGTGTGACTGACAGTACCAGAGAAGAAATCCTGAGGGTAGCCGGCAAACTGGACTACGAAAGTAAGAGTGTCAGAAGCAGCCGTAAGAAAGCAGCACAGCTCAGAATCGGAATGATTGAAATGATGGATTCCCAGATGAAGCTGGAGGACCCTTATTATCTGTATCTAAAAAGCAGCCTGGATAAAAGCTGTTTTGAGGAGGGATTTGAGACGGTCACCCTTCAGTACGATGAGGAGGAGGAATGCTATAAGAGCAACAGCCAGTCAGGGCTGAACGGAATTATAGCAGTGGGGCAGTTTGGCGCAAGGCAGATTCATGCCATGGAGCAGTGGACGAACCAGATCGTTTTTCTGGACTCTTCACCGTATGAGGAGCGGTTCAGCTCTGTGGTGCCGAATTTCCAGGTGGGGATTCATCAAGGGGTGAACTATTTGGCTGAAATGGGCCACAAAACCATTGCATTTGTGGGTCCTTTGATGTCAACGGACTCCATGGGCAATGACGCGCCGGAAAAACGAAGAAAAATATTCGGGGAGTACATGAAGTATTACAGAAAAGACTTAAAGGCGGTTTATCTGGACACTGACAGGGAGGCAGCCAATGTGCTGGAGAAGACAAGTGCTTACCTGAAAGAAGAAAAAAATCCTGCCACAGCATTTTTTACTTTTAATGAGGCCACAGCTATTGGTGTAATGCAGGGGGTGCAGCAGATGGGGTACCGGGTACCTGAGGACTTCAGCATTTTGAGTTACAACGACACAGTACTTGCAACCCTGATGCAGCCACAGCTTTCCAGTATCAGCATTCATCTGGAAGAGATGGCCCAGGAGGCAGTGAAACTTTTGAGGCGGGGACTGCTGGAGAGCGGAACGCCGCATATGAAGATCGCCATACCTTCCAGTTTAAGTGAAAGGGAAAGTGTGAAGAGGCTTGAATGATTTTATTCAGGCCTCTGTTTTTTAGCCCTTTTCCGTATGGGTAAAAAAGAGGTGAAAGAAAGTAAAAGCGCTGTCTCACTGATCGTAAGACATAATGAAGCAATGAATCGTCACGGAAGTGGGGCACAGGGTGACAGCAAAAATATTTAAAACCGTGCGGGAAGGGAATTGTGCAGGCAGAGAGAAGAGCGTATAATAGACAATCATGCGGATAAAACCGCCGGGAGGAACAGAAATGGAAAATATCATATTGTCTTTTAATGTCATCGCCCCATTATTTTTCCTGATGGTGATAGGCTACGCAATAGCTAATTATACGGATCTTGCAGACAAAGACCTGCTGAAAAAAGCAAATTCCCTTGTATTTAAAGTATTTTTGCCCTGTATGCTGTTTAAAAATATATATCAGAGCAACATCAGGGAGCAGATGCAGGGCGGGCTTTGTTTTTTTGCGGCAGGTAGTCTGCTTCTTTTATTTGTTCTTTTATGTCTCATTGTACCTAAAGTTGTGAAAAAGGAAAACCAGCAGGGCGTGGTGATCCAGGGGATTTTCAGGAGCAACTACGTCATATTCGGAGTGGCGGTGGTGGAGAATATGTATGGTTCGGCCAATACGGTGACTGCCGCTATTTTAAGCGCGGTTCTGGTGCCAATGTATAATTTTCTGGCAGTGATCGCGCTGTCCTTTTTCGGAGGAAAGAGGGAGCGGGACTTTAAGAAGGTTCTTGTGGGGATTCTGAAAAATCCGCTGATCATCGCATCGGTTCTGGGAATCATTGCCTCGCTTCTGGGCTTTAAACTTCCCAAGGCTGCAGACACCACGCTGAATGATCTGGCAAAACTGGCGACACCCATTGCGTTTTTGATCCTGGGAGGAGACTTTGATTTCTCTAAAGTGAGGGGGAACTTGAAAATTGCCGGAGGGGTAGTTGCGGTCAAGATGGTGATTCTGCCACTTATCTTTATTCCTATGGTTGTTGCAATGGGATATCGTAATTCAGACCTGCTGGCGGCACTGCTGGCTTACCAGACACCGGTCGCGGTGTCAAGCTATATCATGGCCCAGCAGGCGGGAGCAGATGAACAGCTTGCAGGGCAGCTTGTGGTTTTCAGCAGTGCTGTTTCTATATTTACATTGTTTGTTACTATATTTATACTGAGACAGATGGGGCTTCTCAATTGAGAGGTCCTTGTTTTTGGGCAAGAAAAAAGCACCGGAAACTTTACGTTTCCGATGCTTCTGCTGAAAGTCGAAGCGACGTGATTCGAACACGCGACCTCTGCGTCCCGAACGCAGCGCTCTACCAAACTGAGCCACGCTTCGTTATTTTGTTTCGGCTGTGTCATTCAGCATTTGTTATTATATATAATGGCGGCAGAAATGTCAACATATTTTTGCATTTTTTTCAAAAACTTTTTCATCCGGGTTTTATGCAGAGTTCTAAATGTTTTTTTCGCTCATATACTTTACGGAATAATTGGTATTGGAGAAAGAAAATTTGGCTGGATATCGGCGATTTGTTGCGTATGTATATGAGTACCCGGATGGAAAGAAAGGAAATGGGAAGGGATTTATCAAAGTAGAGGCCCGGGATGGTAAGTGCCGCATGAACTATCGGCTTCAAGGAATCTATGGAAAAGAGGAGGCACCCTGTAAAATTTACGGGTTTGTGAGAAAAAGCGACGGATGTGAAGGCATTTATCTTGGAGAATGTGACCTGGCAGGTGATACGGTCCAGTTTCAGACGGAAGTACCGGATCAGGGAATGGGAGGCACTGCGTACGGACTGAACGACCTGAGCGGTCTGGTCATGCTGACCGGAGATGGAATCATGTATGGTACAGGGTGGGATGATCGTCCTGTGCGCCTGGAAGAAATCAGGCTCCCGAGAATGCAGGAGGACAGATCCCGGAATGCGGACAGAGCCCCTGAGACAAATAATAATATGCAGAAAGAGGAGCTAGAGACAGGACCGGAGGCTGTGCAGGATGAACTGCCGGAGGGTGTTGCAGCAGCGGAGGCGCTCATGGAAGCAGAGGGGCCAGTTGCTCTGGACGATGAAGAGGGTTCCCTGCCGTTAGCGGAGCATTCTGAAGAGACAGTTAATCTGTTCAGCGGGGAGAGCCCGGATGATAATCTGGAGGAAATGGATTACCGCACAGACACAACAGTGGAAATAGAAACGGATTCAACGGATGCTGGCCGTGCAGAGAGAGGAAATACTATGGAAGGAAACCGTGCAGAGGCAGGGAACGCCATGGAAGGAAACCGTGCAGAGGCAGGGAACGCCATGGAAGGAAACCGTGCAGAAGCAGGGAATGCCATGGAAAGAAACCGTGCAGAAGCAGGGAATGCCATGGAAAGAAACCGTGCAGAGACAGGCAATGCCATGGAGGGAAATCGTGCAGACGGGAACAATGCCATGGGAGGAAACCGTACGGAAAGAGAAAATGCCATGGAGGCAGACTGGGAAGCGGGAAACAATGCCGTGGGAGGAAACCGCGCAGAGAGGGAGAATGCCATAGAGGCGGACTGGGAAGCGGGAAATAATGCTGTGGATGGTAACCGAGCCGGAAGGAATAATTCCATGGATGACACTCCTTGGCAGGGCAGATATCCGTCCAATACATTCAGACAGGGAGGTATGAATACTCCTGATAGAAACCGGGAAGAGAGGAGTAATTCCTCGAATGCAGGCCACCGGGATTGGGGCTATCCACCAGTCATAGGACGGGATAATGAGACTTCCGCGCCGGACAGACGCATGGAGGAGAACCGTTCCAATGAATCTTCTGAAACAGAGGAAAGAAGGCAGGCAATGCCGTCCCGGACAGAGGGGGACCCTTACATGCCGCCTCGTATAAATGAGAGGGGAACTTATTTTCCACAGCATTATGAGGAGGATGAGCCGGAAACAGGACAGGAGGAACGATCTGAGCAGAGAATGGAGCCGGTCGCCCCTTCACGGACAGAAAATACAGTACAGCCGGTTATGGAACCGTCACGGTCGGATATGGGCCAGAACCGGAACACAGCAGTACCGAATATGGGCCAGAACTGGGACGCAGCAGTACCGAATATGGACCAGGACCGGAATGCCGCAATGCCGGATATGAACCAGAACCGGAATACTGCAATGCCGGACACAGACCGGAATCCGGACACCACAGCCCCGGACATGGAGAGGCCTCCATACACAGAAGAAGAATTGTACCGGGAAACGATTGATCATGAAATCTTCGGAAGGGACCAGTATCCGGACAGTGAAATGCGGATCGAAGCATCCGGCAGTACGGATGCAGCAGAGCAGTCTACGTGGAACCCGGCAGGTGACCGTGAGGAGGATGCAGTGAACCTTCTGGAAGAACTGGACCAGGATGAGGATGCCATCCGCAACATGAGGCAGATGGAAAAAGAAGTGACAGAGAAGACGGTACAGAGTCCGGAGGAAGGTGAGCTTCACGGGCAGTCCGCACAGGCCGCCAGACAGCCTGCCGTATTTGCTCCGTTTTCAGACGGGGAGATTGTGGACTGCAGACAGATAACACCTGCGGAGCTGCGGATACTTGCCAGAAGAGACAGGGGGCTGATGAACAACAATTTTCTGAGACATGGATATTACCGTTATCATTACCTGCTCCTGGGCAGAAGAAGAGATGACGGCCGGTACATACTGGGTGTTCCGGGTGTTTATGACCGGCAGGAATGTCTCATGGCAGGTATGTTCGGCTTCCCCAACTTCAAGGCAGCCAAAACGCAGGGCAAAGCTGCCATGCCGCGCTTTGGCTACTGGTACCGTTTAATCGATACCCCGGATATAAACCGCAGGAATCGTTCTTGACAGGATAAGACAGAAATAATCCAAATCCCTTTTGGAATAACTGCTGAATCCAGGCCTTATGACTTCAGGGGAGTCCTTATAGGCCTGGAGGTAGTAGGCTCTGCACCCGGCAAGCCAGTTTCCGATGGAACGGAAATCTTCCTGGGTATGCAGCTCCCTGACTACGGTTGTCCTGAATTCATAGGGGACACTGCCGGACATAAGGAAATCCACGGATTCACAGATTGGTTTTAAGTCCAGATGCTTGCTGCCTGCAACTCTGGCATAAGATTCTTTGGAGGATTTGATGTCCATGGCGACCATGTCTATCATCTTATTGTTGATTAGTTTTTTCAGAATCCAGGGATGAGAGCCGTTGGTATCCAGCTTGACCGGGTAGCCAAGCTCCTTTATCCTGTCTATAAGGCAGAAGATATCTTTGTCCAGGGTGGGTTCTCCTCCTGTGATGCAGACCCCCTCCAGAATGCCCTGGCGTTTTTTCAGAACTTTAAGCACATCCTCCGTGGGAATGACCGGCTGTTCTCCGGGTGAGAGGACAAGCCCGCTGTTATGGCAGAAGGGACACCTGAAATTGCAGCTTCCCAGAAAAATGGTGGCAGCTATTTTGCCGGGGTAATCCAGAAGCGTTGTTTTGTTGAAACCATTGATTGGCATAAAAATCCCCCTTTAGGTATCGTTTGGGCAGGACCGTAAGTCCTTTGCTGATACTTTATATTTTACTATACACAGTGGGCTTTTACCAGGGAAAACTCACATTTGTACTTGACCGGAAAGCAGGCTGGCTTTATAATGAACAGGTATGGAGACGTATCGAAGCGGCCATAACGAGCTTGACTCGAAATCAAGTTGCCGGGTAACCGGCACGTGGGTTCGAATCCCACCGTCTCCGCTGTCTTAAACCCGCATAACCAGCGGGTTTTTTGTTTACCTTTTCCAACAGCTGAAAAGTGCCGGTACCTTGGCGAGTACCGGCAAAAGAGGGGGAAAAGAAAAATCTATGTAAATAGGTCAGTTGGCTTTATTAGGCGAAGCCCGGCAGCCACATATATCACTGTAATGCAGCTGCTGTCTTCTTCAACAACAATTAAAGTATAACCTGCAAATGTGAGGATTCTGTGACAAGGATATAAAGCTTTTCTGAAGCATTTTAAAAATATTTAAAAAGAATCTGAAGAAGAAACGAAAGACTCTTTTCGGACAGGAAAAAGCCGGTACTCTGCGAAGTACCGGCAAAAGAGGGAGGGAAAAGAAAAATCTATATAAATAAGTCAGTTGGCTTTTTTGTGAGGTCCGGCTCCTGCTGCCGTCCTCCTTGCTGACAATTACAGTATATCCAAGAAATGTGAGGAATTTATGACAGCACAATAAAGCTTTTCTGAAATTTTTGAAGAATTTATGAAAGAAATGGGAAAGACTTTTATACTGGGCCGTTCTTGGCTATTGCATTACAAAAGCGGAGTGTAGTATAATTCAGAAACAACGGCCAGGGCCCGTTGCCCGCAATGCGGACGGAATCATACAGGAAGGTGGATCGTGAAATGGATACACAGGAAAAGTTTATGAAGGAAGCCATAAAGCAGGCGAAAAAAGCGTACGCCCTTAGGGAAGTTCCCATTGGCTGTGTGATCGTATATGAAGGGAAAATAATAGCCAGAGGCTATAACCGAAGAAATACAGATAAAAATACCACCTCCCACGCAGAGATGAATGCCATCCGGAAAGCCAGCAAAAAGCTGGGGGACTGGAGGCTTGAGGGATGCACGCTCTATGTCACCCTGGAACCCTGTCAGATGTGCGCAGGAGCCATCATACAGGCCAGAATTGATAAAGTGGTCATCGGCAGTATGAACCCCAAGGCCGGGTGTGCAGGTTCTGTCCTGAACCTGCTGGAGATGGAGGGGTTTAACCATAAGGCAGAAGTGGAACGCGGCGTGCTGGAAGCGGAGTGCAGTGATATGCTGAGCGGATTCTTCCGGGAATTGAGAAAAGAGAAAGCAAAAGCAAAGGAGAAATGTCATGACAAAACAGGAATTTAGGGAACTGGTACAGGCCAAAACATTGCTTTTAGACGGGGCCACAGGCTCGAATCTCATGAAGGAAGGGATGCCCAGAGGTGTCTGCTCCGAACAGTGGGTTTACGAGAACCCCCAGGTGCTGCAGAAACTGCAGAAGGAGTATTGTGAGGCGGGTTCTAAAATTGTCTACGCCTCCACATTTTCAGCGAACAGAATAAGTCTTGCCAATCATGGGCTGGAGGATAAGGTTGAGGAATTGAATCGGGGACTTGTGCGCGTTTCCAGGGATGCAGTCGGGGATGCGTGTTACATTGCAGGCGACCTGACCACCACCGGCAAACAGGATGTGCCCTATGAAATCTTGTTTGAGGCGTACAGGGAGCAGATCGCTGTCCTGGCAGATGCGGGCGTGGATCTGCTCATTGCGGAAACCATGCTGGGTGTGGATGAAGTGATGGCAGTCATAGATGCCGCTGCCGCAGTGTGCGAACTGCCGGTTATGTGTACTCTGACCGTGGAGTCTGACGGCAGCTTATTCTTTGGCGGAAATATTTATGATGCAGTGGAGACACTGGAACAGATGGGCGCAGATGCTGTCGGCATCAATTGTTCCACAGGCCCGGACCAGTTGGTTTCCGTAGTGAAAAATATAAGGGAAAAGGTCAGCATTCCTGTCATTGTAAAGCCAAACGCCGGAATGCCCGTGATCGATGATAAAGGTAATGCGGTCTATTCCATGGGAGCCGGGGAATTTGCAGAGCACATGAAGGTGCTTGTGGAAGCCGGCGCGAATATTGTGGGCGGCTGCTGCGGAACGACACCGGAATATATCAGGAGATTGGCTGACATTTTGAAATAAAAAGGTAACTGTTCAGTCAGGTCTGCGCATTTACTGCGCTGACCGTGCAAAAGAGTAGTGGCGGCAGGTATTTGCCCCATCGCGAAGCGATTTTTAATGGGCGAATACCCGTAACGATTCAGCTGGTTGAATCGTTACATAAAAAGAACGTTCCCCTCATTTCTGAAGGAAACGCCTTTTTATGTAAACCAAAATACCGACCAGCGCGAAGACCAGGATAACGACACGGGCCACCTGGGTATAAGTGCCGAGACATTCGGCGGCCTTCTGCCAGGAGGTTCCGGCGATGGCTCCCAGGGTGACGAGTACCAGGTTCCAGATAAAACTCCCGATCGTGGTCAGGGACAGAAAGGTGCCCAGGTTCATATGGGCCATTCCGGCGGGAATGGAGATCAGGCTTCGCACAATGGGAATAAAGCGGCAGAAGAGAACCGTATAGTTTCCCTTGCTGTCAAACCATTCCATGGCGCTCCCCACATCTTCCGGTTTAAAATGCAGTATTTTCCCAATCCTGCCCTCCAGAAGAGATTCCAGCTTTTCCCGGGGGACCAGGTGGCCGATCTGGTATAGGAGGATGGCTCCGAACACACTGCCCACAGTGGAGGAGAGCACAACACCGATAATGTTCATCTTCGTATATGTAGTCATAAAGCCGCCGAAGGTCAGTATGACTTCGGAGGGAATAGGGGGGAACAGGTTCTCAACCAGAATGAGGAGGGCTATCCCCAGATACCCGTAGGCATCCATTATATGCATCATCCAATAACTCATCAAAAAAACCTCCGCTGCAATCGTCTCTTTCATCTTATGACGATACAGTGGAGGTTATTCTATTCTTTTTCACCGTGCGCCGCACCTCGAAACCCCTTCACGGACGTTACCTCTACAGTTAACTCGGCCCAGGCACCCTCGCGGCACACAGAAGATTCTACTTAGTGCTGCTTCATTCCTGACCTGACACGGTTCATAGAGTTCTGTTGCGCAAGACCCAGACGTCAGCGCCACTTATAAAGGGCAGCTCCGCAAAGAAAGCCCCTCAGATTTGGCATCACCCCTGCTGTAGCGGATTGCAGGTACAGGGCACCGCTATCTCCCCGGCTGCACGGTATCTAAAAGTATATCGGTTTTTAGACGTTTTGTCAATGAAAAAGAGAGCTGAAATGAAAAAGAGAGAAAAAAATGATTCTGCACTTTACAAAAGCAGAGGAGTATAGTATAATAAATATCGACCATAAATGTGTTAATGTAATTTGAATTCCTCAACGAAAGAAAACGGACAGGCCGCATACCTGTCCGTTTTCTTTTTATGCAATAAAGTGCCTCCTTATGCATAAAATATAAGAGGAGGACAAGCATATGAAAAGAAAAATGATGATTTTATGGCTTCTGTGCGCCGCTGTGAGCCGATTTACATACAGTACAGCCGCAGAAAACCTTCCGGAAACCGGCCGGATGGAAAATGAAACAGAAAAGATGGATACCGCCCAGCCCGAATTTGTCATCACAGAGCGGCCTTTCCTGTCTTTTGAAGATATGGAGCCGGACGAGGAGCGAAGCCAGGTGTTTTCCATCCGGAATACCGGGGCGGAGGAAGAGGCATACTATCTTACCATACAGGCACCGGAGGAGATTACATGGGAACTGACAAAGGCCGGTGATCCGTACGACAGCGGCAGGGCCTCCGGGACGCCCTTAAAGCTTGGAGTGCTGCAGCCGGGCGAACATGTGGTTTTTCAGCTTACAGTGAAAAATGCAGGGGATACCTTCTGTTCGGCCTTTCCCGCATTTTCCGAAAAGAAAATTTTAAGTTGTGGTACAAAATAAAATAAGCTATAATGGATGCAGGTGAGTAAATTTATTCGCCGAAATATGCGTGGAGGCTCCCAGCCGCAATATGTGGGAGCAGAACCGCGGAAACTGACTGGGTCTGTATTCCAAACCCAGAATGGGGACTGAAGTAAATACTATATCATAAGATGGGATGTGAAATATATGAAGAGAATCGGTTTGTTAACAAGCGGCGGTGACTGTCAGGCGCTCAATGCCACCATGCGCGGTGTTGTGAAAGGTTTGGCTTCCAATCTGGATGAACTGGAGGTCTATGGCTTTGATGACGGGTATAAAGGATTGATATACGGAGACTACAGAATGCTCTCAGCCAAGGATTTCTCAGGAATCCTCACAAGAGGCGGTACGATCCTGGGCACATCACGCCAGCCCTTCAAATTAATGCGCGTGCCGGATGACAGAGGCCTTGACAAGGTTGAGGCCATGAAGCAGACGTACTACAAGCTGCGCCTTGACTGTCTGGTGATCCTGGGCGGCAACGGTACCCAGAAGACAGCCAATATGCTGAGAGAAGAGGGACTGAACATCATCCACCTTCCCAAGACCATAGACAATGATATCTGGGGAACGGATATGACATTTGGTTTCCAGAGTGCGGTGAATATTGCCACAGAAGCGATTGACTGCATCCATACAACGGCAGCATCCCACAGCCGTATCTTTATTGTGGAAGTCATGGGGCATAAAGTGGGATGGCTGACCCTGCACGCCGGTATTGCAGGCGGCGCGGACATTATCCTGATTCCTGAAATCCCATATGATATTGATAAGATAGCTGACGCAGTCAGGAAGAGGAACAGAGCCGGAAAAGGCTTTACCATCCTGGCCGTGGCGGAGGGCGCGGTTTCCAAAGAGGACGCAGCGCTTCCCAAGAAAGAGCTGAAGAAGAAAATGGAAGAAAATGCGAAGAAATATCCATCCGTTTCCTATAAGCTGGAGGCAGAGCTGAAGGAGAAACTGGATCTGGATATCCGTATCACCATTCCGGGACATATGCAGAGGGGCGGAAGCCCATGTCCGTATGACCGTGTGCTCTCCACCCATATGGGTTCCGCAGCCGCAGGCCTGATCTTAAAAGATGAATACGGCTACATGGTGGGAATCGTCAACGGCAAGATCAAGAAAGTCCCGCTTCAGGAATGCGCCGGCAAACTGAAGATGGTATCTCCGGACGACCAGCTGATCAAGGCGGCAAAGAGGATTGGCATCAGCTTCGGGGATTAACTGAAAAAGGAGAATTTTCATGAGCTATACTGCTCTATATCGGAAGTTCCGCCCTCAGGATTTTGAAGATGTAAAGGGGCAGGAACACATTGTAACCACATTGAAGAACCAGATGAAGGCAGACAGGATCGGCCATGCCTATCTTTTCTGCGGCACCCGTGGTACAGGTAAGACTACCATTGCCAAGATTCTGGCAAAGGCGGTAAACTGCGAACATCCGGTAGACGGAAGCCCCTGCAATGAATGCGAGACATGCCAGGCGATCAATGCGGGGACCTCCATGAATGTCATAGAGATTGACGCCGCTTCCAACAACGGCGTCGATAACATTCGTGAGATCCGCGAGGAAGTGGCCTACCGTCCGGCAAAAGGACGTTATAAAGTATATATCATAGATGAGGTTCATATGCTGTCCACAGGAGCGTTTAATGCACTGTTAAAGACGCTTGAGGAACCTCCTTCTTATGTTATCTTCATTCTTGCCACCACGGAGGCCCACAAGATCCCTATCACCATTTTGTCCAGATGCCAGCGCTACGATTTCAAACGCATTACCGTGGATACCATAGCGGCAAGGCTGACGGAGCTGATGGATAAAGAGGGAACAGACGTGGAGGAGAAGGCCATCCGCTACATTGCAAAGGCAGCGGACGGTTCCATGCGTGATGCACTCTCCCTGCTGGACCAGTGTATCGCCTTTTATCTGGGTGAGACATTGACCTATGAAAAGGCCCTTGAGGTGCTGGGGGCTGTGGATACACAGGTGTTCAGCAGGCTTCTGCGGCTGATCGTAAAGCAGGATACCGCAGGCGCTATCAGGACCCTGGAGGATCTGATCATCCAGGGAAGGGAACTGGGGCAGTTTGTGGCGGATTTTATCTGGTATCTGCGCAATCTGCTGCTGGTGAAGACTTCAGATGCACCGGAGGAGGCTGTGGATGTCTCTGCGGAGAATATGGCGCTTCTCAGGGAGGAGAGCCGGATGCTGGATGCGGAGACACTGATGCGCTACATCCGCATTTTTTCAGAGCTTTCCAACCAGATCCGCTATGCATCCCAGAAGAGGGTGCTGGTGGAGATCGCGCTGATAAAACTCTGTCAGCCTGTTATGGAGACCAACCTGGATTCCCTGTTTGACAGAATCCGGGTGCTGGAGGAAAAGCTGGAGAACGGTGTCGTGATGGCAGGACCGGCACAGGCAGGTGAATACGGTTCACCGGCATACGGCGGGGTACCGGATGCCGCAGCGGAGGAAAAACCTTCAGAGCCGGAGGCAAAGCCTGAGAAGGCAGCTCCTGAGGATCTGCAGTATATTAAGAAGAACTGGAATTCCATAGTGCGGGAGACAAGAGGCTTTCTGCAGCAGATGCTCCTGACTTCCACGCCGAAATACAACGGCAGTACAGGAGAACCTGTCCTGTATGTGGAGTTTGGAAATTTCCAGGCGAAAATCTGCATGGACAATCCGGATACCATACCCATGCTTAAAGAAATCATCCGGAAGAAAACAGGAAAGAGCGTGGAGATCGAGCTTTTACTGGCGGGCGGGGAGCATAAAGGCCCTGCGGGGCTGGCCTCGATTTCCGTAGATGATTTGATCGAACAGAACATCCGCATGGATGTAGTAGTAGAAGAAATGGAAGAGGAAGAATAGGAGGATTTGAATATGGCTAAAAAAGGAGGATTTCCGGGAATGGGAATGCCCGGAAACATGAATAATCTGATGAAGCAGGCGCAGAAGATGCAGCGTCAGGCAGAGGAAAACCAGAGGGCACTGGAGGAGAAGGAATTTACCGCCACAGCAGGCGGCGGAGCCGTTGAAGTGACCGTCTCCGGCAAGAAGGAGATCACAAAGGTGAAGCTGGCCGAGGAAGTGGTTGACCCGGATGATATTGAAATGCTGGAGGACCTTATTATGGCAGCTACCAATGAGGCGCTCCGCAAGATGGAAGAGGAGTCAGCGGCGCTTATGTCTAAGCTCACAGGCGGGCTTGGAGGCCTTGGCGGCGGATTCCCGTTCTAAGCGGCCGTATACCGCAGAGGTGAAAAATATTGGAATACTACAGCAGTCATATCAACAAATTAATTGAGCAGCTTTCCCGTCTGCCGGGCATTGGGGCAAAATCTGCCCAGCGCCTGGCATTCCACATTCTGAATATGCCAAAGGACCAGGTGGAGCAGCTTTCCGCGTCCATTGTGAATGCCAAGGCCAATGTACAGTATTGTAAGAACTGCTACACCCTGACAGACCAGGAAATCTGCCCGATTTGCAATAACCCCAGAAGAAACAGGAAGGTCATCATGGTGGTGGAGAATACCAGGGACCTGGCAGCATACGAGAAGACCGGAAAATATGACGGTGTGTATCACGTGCTGCACGGCGCGATCTCTCCCATGCTGGGCATCGGTCCGGATGACATTAAGTTAAAGGAACTCATGCAGCGCCTTTCCCAGGATGATATTGAGGAGGTGATCATCGCCACCAATTCCAGCCTGGAAGGAGAGACCACCGCCATGTACATCAGCAAACTGGTGAAGCCTACCGGTATCCGGGTGAGCCGTATCGCCAGCGGGGTTCCTGTGGGCGGCGATCTGGAATATATTGATGAAGTTACCCTTCTTCGTGCGCTGGAGGGAAGGGTAGAACTATAGGAGCTTTAACATGAAGAAGAAAGTGACGTCCACGGATATCGCGAAAGCAGCGGGAGTATCCCAGGCAACGGTATCCATGGTGCTGAATAAAAAGTACAATGTTTCCTTCTCGAAAGAGACGATACAGAAGGTGGAGCAGGCTGCCCGGGAAATGGGATACAACATACCGAAGAGACGTCCGAGAAAGGATGCCGGTAACAGCAGGCTGATCATAGTCTTCTGCCCCACCCTTACCAACCCTTATTATGTCATGCTTCTGCAGGGAATTGAAAAAGTAGCCAAGGAAAAGGGATATGCGGTCTTCACCTGTGACACACAGAGGGAGCTGAAGCTGGAGGAGCAGTACCTGAAGATGATGCACACGGTTATCCCGGCGGGCATCATCTACACCTTCAACCCAAGTCCTGTGTACATGCAGCAGGTGGAGGAGCTGGCGAAGAAGATTCCGCTGGTCATCATAAGCAACAGGGAACGTGTGGAAGTAGATGCCATCAACCAGGACAATACTAAGGTGGGCAGCCTTATGGCCAGGCATCTGCTGGATCTGGGCCACCGGGACGTGGCGTTTATCGCGCCGCCGCTTACAAAAAGGCAGCAGCAGCGCTCCAAACGTGTGGCAGGATTTGTGGAGGAGTATGAGAAGGAGGGCCTGGGCGGCCATGTGATCATCAAAGCGGCGGATGACGCCCTGGATGACCAGCTCCCAAGCATTGACTCGGAATACCGGATGGGATATAACCTGACAAAGGAAATTCTGGCGGGGCCGAGGAAAGTGACCGCGTTTGCGGGACTGAACGACATGATGGCCTTTGGCATCATGGATGCCCTCCAGGAAGAAAAATATAAGATTCCCGGTGATGTGTCTGTACTTGGCTGCGACAACATCATATTTTCCGGTATGTCACATATGTCCCTCACCACCATAGAGCACTTTGTACCTCTGAAAGGGCGGGATGCCTGCGATATTATCATGCGCAAGATTGAATCCTTCATGAATACATATTCTGACAGTGAGCCCACCAGCATCTATCATATTGAGTATGAACCGAAGCTGATTGTACGCAAGACCACAGGTTATGTAAAACAAAAGCAGAAAAAGAAGAAAAAAACAAAATAAATTAAATGAAATCCATTTTATTATTAGTAATAAAATAAAGACAAAATCCTGAAAATTATAGGATTGGGCAAAAGGGATTTTATAAAACTACCGAAAATAGTTAATAAAAATCCGGTTTATTAATAAGTTAAATTATTTATAAAATCGATAGCTCTTGCGAAGGTATGTTTTATGGGGTAAACTGAGTGTATCAAATGACAAAGCAAAGGTTTTGAACGGGAGGAAAAAATTATGAGATTTTTTATCGACACTGCAAATGTAGAAGACATCCGCAAGGCAAATGACATGGGAATCATCTGTGGAGTGACCACAAACCCATCCCTGATCGCAAAAGAGGGACGTGACTTCAATGAGGTTATCAAAGAGATCACTTCCATCGTAGACGGACCGATCAGCGGTGAGGTGAAAGCCACCACAACAGATGCAGAAGGCATGATCAAAGAGGGCCGCGAGATCGCAGCTATCCATCCGAACATGATCGTTAAGATTCCAATGACAACAGAGGGATTAAAAGCAGTTAAAGTTCTGAACGCAGAAGGTATCAAAACCAACGTTACACTGGTATTTACATCCAACCAGGCACTGCTGGCAGCAAGAGCAGGCGCAACCTATGTTTCTCCGTTCCTGGGCAGACTGGATGACATCTCTGTATGCGGAACAGATCTGATCCGTGAGATCGTAGAGATCTTCCAGGTTGCAGGCATTGACACAGAGATCATTGCAGCAAGCGTACGCCATCCGATGCACGTGACAGAGTGTGCTCTGGCAGGCGCGGATATTGCGACTGTACCTTACAAGGTTCTGGAGCAGATGACAAAACATCCACTGACAGACCAGGGTATTGAGAAATTCCAGAAAGATTATATTGCAGTTTTCGGCGAATAATAGAACTGTATAGAGGCAGACGGGAAGTCGGACAGGCTCCCGTTCACAGAACAAACCATCAGGAGGAAGAAATGAACAAGTTAGAACTTCAGAAGACAGCTAACGAAGTCCGCAAAGGCATCGTGACTGCTGTTCATTCCGCAAAAGCCGGACACCCGGGCGGCTCATTATCAGCAGCAGATTTATTTACGTATCTGTATTTCCAGGAAATGAATATTGACCCGAAAGAGCCGAAGAAGGCAGACCGTGACCGTTTTGTCCTCTCAAAAGGACATACAGCACCGGGCCTTTATTCCACTCTGGCACAGAGAGGATATTTCCCCACAGAGGATTTGAAAACTCTGCGTCATCTCGGCTCTTATCTGCAGGGACATCCGGATATGAAACATATCCCGGGCGTTGATATGTCCAGCGGTTCCCTGGGACAGGGTATCTCCGCAGCAGTCGGAATGGCATTGTCCGCTAAGATGGACGGCGCGGATTACCGTGTTTACACCCTGCTGGGTGACGGCGAGATCCAGGAAGGCCAGGTCTGGGAGGCATCTATGTTTGCCGGATTCAGAAAACTGGACAATCTGGTAGTGATCGTGGACAACAACGGACTTCAGATTGACGGAAGCATTGAAGATGTTTGTTCTCCGTACCCTATTGACAAGAAATTTGAAGCCTTCAACTTCCACGTGATCAACGTGGCAGACGGCAACGACTTTGACCAGCTTGAGGCAGCTTTTAAAGAGGCCAGAGAGACAAAGGGAATGCCCACTGCCATTATCATGAAAACAGTGAAGGGCAAAGGCGTTTCCTTCATGGAAAATGAAGCCGGATGGCACGGAAAAGCTCCGAATGATGCAGAATATGAAATCGCTATGGCAGATTTGGAAAAGGCAGGTGAAGCATTATGTCAGAAGTAAAGAAGATCGCAACCAGAGAAAGCTATGGAAATGCATTAGTAGAATTAGGAAAGAAATACGACAACCTGGTAGTTCTGGACGCGGACCTGGCAGGTGCAACCAAGACCGGTACCTTCCAGAAAGCATTTCCGGAACGTCACATTGACTGCGGTATCGCAGAGTGTGATATGATGGGTATTGCGGCAGGTATGTCCACCACCGGAAAAGTTCCTTTTGCCAGCACATTTGCCATGTTTGCTGCCGGACGTGCCTACGAGCAGGTGCGCAACTCCATCGGATATCCTCATCTGAATGTAAAGATCGGCGCGACCCATGCAGGTATTTCCGTAGGTGAGGACGGCGCCACCCATCAGTGCAACGAGGATATGGCTCTGATGCGCACAATTCCGGGAATGGTTATCTTAAACCCTTCCGATGATGTTGAGGCAAAAGCGGCAGTTGAAGCTGCTTACCAGCATGAAGGCCCTGTATACCTCAGATTCGGACGTCTCGCTGTTCCGGTGATCAATGACAAACCGGATTATAAATTTGAGATCGGAAAAGGTATTGTTTTGAGAGAAGGCAAGGATGTGACTATTTTTGCCACAGGTCTCTGTGTAAGTGAGACTCTGGCTGCCGCAGATAAACTGGCTGCAGACGGAATCGACGCCAAAGTGGTCAATATCCACACCATCAAACCTCTGGATGAGGAGCTGGTTGTGAAGGCAGCAAAGGAGACCGGCAAAGTGGTTACCGTTGAGGAGCATTCCGTGATCGGAGGTCTGGGCGGAGCTGTTGCAGAAGTCCTGAGCGAGAAAGCGCCGACAAAAATGCTGAGAATCGGTATCAATGATGTATTCGGTGAATCAGGCCCTGCAGTGAAGCTGCTGGAAAAATACGGCATTGACGCAAACGGTATCTATGCCAAAGTAAAAGCATTTGTATAAGAGAGATATGCAGGTACTTGTATAGGCCTTTACAAAAAATAACATATGTTTTAAAATCAGGTTAGAAACCTGGTTAAAGTGAGGGATGTCACCAACAGGCGGCATCCCTTTTTCTAAGGACATAAAGGAGCATGACAGATATGAAGCGTAAGGGGTTGTTCAGAAGAAAGCATTCCCGTGTGAGTACAGTGAAGGATGAGGGGAATGAAGAGTTTTATGAGTGCATAAAGGATCTGGTACATCATCCTTATGTGCTCAGGATGAAGGAGTATCCGCATCACTGTGAGACAAGCTGCTACCAGCACTGCCTGAATGTGGCCTACTATAATTTCCGTATCTGTAAGTTCTTCGGCCTGGATGCCAGGTCAGCGGCCAGAGCAGGAATGCTGCACGATCTGTTCCTGTATGACTGGAGAGGGCATAGGAAGAAGACCGGTGACCCGGTCCACGCCATGACCCATCCCCACACAGCTCTGCATAATGCAAAAAAATACTTCCAGCTCAACAAGCTGGAAGAAGAGATGATTCTCAAGCACATGTTTCCGGTGACCCCGGTTCCGCCCATGCACAGAGAGACATGGATCATTACCCTGACGGATAAATACTGCGGAACCTGTGAGATCGGCAGGTATTACTACCGTGCCTGGTTCCCAAGGGGGATTTATTATATGGCAGTGCGGCTGATGAAAAAGGTGTTTGGGGAGGATTACCATTACCAGGATTATCAGCTCCCCTTTGGTCTGGCAGCAGCGGATTCCGCGGACAGCGGAGTCAATTTCGTCAAGCTGCGCCGGCGTTCCTCCTCCGGATGGAAGAAGGCGAGAAGAGAAGGGCGGCGTGTGCCGAAGTATTGACGGTGTGCGACCAGAATCCCTGAGACGATGGCATCCGCCAGCTCCATGACTGTGGACAGGCGTGTTGTCTGCAGAAGAAAATGCTCAAATGCTCCCGACAGGTTGACGATGCCCGTAATGGATATGTCACCTACCGGGGGCAGTTTCTTTTTTACGCCCAGGCCCGGTTCCAGAGAACCTTGTCCCACTGTGACAAAGCCTTGGTGCTTTTTAGAGCCGAGGGAGGCGTCAATGGCCACGGTCAGGCTGTTGGGGTGTTCTTTTTTTACAGATTCCACGGTCTCCTGGAGGTTCAGGGCATGGACAGGATTGGCAAGGGTGCCGTATATACAGCAGCGGTTCAGATGTTCTTTTGCCAGGCGGTGGCCTATGAGAGGTCCAAGGCTGTCGCCGGTGATGCGGTCGCTTCCAATACAGAGGAAGACAAGTTCTTCAAAATTGCTGTCGGATTTGGCGTATAGTTCGGTAAGCAGAGAGCCGATTTTGTTGCCGGCTCTGTCTGTGCGGCCTTCAATATAGTAAACGGGCGTATCAAGGTGTGTGTCCATATTTTTATCCATCCTTTCTTTCCCCTATTTTGTCCGTTTTTACCTCTCTTTATCCTGTCTTTTTAACGGGATGTTTGTCGTTAAAAAAAGGCATGTACCTTTCTTAATCCGCTAAATTTCGCAGAAGATCCGTGCTATCCTGTTGCCCAAAGGGGTGAATCTTTATGATAGAAATAGTCTACGAAAAAGAAAAACAAAAGCCTGAGGGAAACGAAGGATTCTTCCGCATCCCCAACAACATACGCCAGATAGGAGAAGTCAACGAAACACAAAAAATCTATATAGAAGATTATGCGTACACTTACCTTTGTAGAATCTCTTCCGGGAATTCTTCAAAAGGAAAAGCTGCAATTCTTCTGGGACAGGCCAACTGGAAAGACGGTATTTCCTACCTTTTTGTGAAAAGCGCTGTTGTACTTCCTGACATGGAAATTACTGAAGAACACCTTTCCTTTACCAGGGAAATCTGGAACCACGTGTATGAGAAGAACAAGGAATATTTTCCGGATCAGGAAATTGTGGGATGGTATCTGTCCATTCCCGGATGCTCCATGGAGCTTCACGAAGTCATCTGCCGGACCCATCTGGATCATTTCGGCGGCAATGACAAGGTGCTCATGGTGATGGAACCCATTGAAAAAGAAGAAGCATTTTACCGATATGAGGACGGAGAACTGTCCAGACAGCCGGGCTTTTATATCTATTATGAAAAAAATGAGCCCATGCAGAATTTCCTCGTGGCCCAGAATGACAAGGCCGAGACGAAAAGTGAGCAGGTCAGCGATCAGGCAGTGAAGACATTCCGGAAAAAGGTGGAGACAAAGTCTGAGGGCAAAAAGCAGACAAAGAACACCTCCGTGTTCCGGACTGCCAGCGTGTGCATGATGGTGGCTGTGCTGGCTGTGGGAGTCCTGTACTTAAATGATTATCACAAGCTGAAAAAGACAGAGACAGTCATCTCAAAGCTGGATGATAAGAACAGCGGCAAGGAGCTTGTGGAGACAAAACCGGTCAATGGACTGGTATCCGAGAACCGGAAAAAGGACAGTCAGGATGCGGCAGACGGGGAGGCGGCGGGAACAGACACCGAAGAAACCGATGCCGGCACAGACGGGGCAGCCACCTCCGGATCATCGGATGGAACTTCTGATGGACAGAAGGATACAGACGGAAAAAAAGACGATGCAAAGGAGCCGGATGCGGATGACGGAGCTTCAGAGAAAAAGACGGACAGCGGCAGCGATGCATCAGGGACAGATGCAGAGGATGACAGCAAAAACAGTCCTGCCGGTGCGAAGGACAGCGATGACGGGGAATCCGGCCAGACAGCAGGCTCCACACACCAGTCCTACACCATTCACGAGGGCGACACCATAACAAGTATCAGCATGAGATATTATGGCAACAGCTCTAAGATCAAGGAAATCTGTGCGCTGAACGGCCTGTCACCGGAAGATTTTATTTTCCCGGGACAAAAAATTTTACTCCCGTAGAATTTTGTGCTATAATAGCCGAAAACAGTTACAGATTCGATAAGGAAGAGTGAATGGAAGACAATAAGACAAACGAAAAAAGAAAAAAGAAATCCCGCAGGCGCAGACGACAGCAGTTAAAACGCATACTGATCGCTGCCCTGGTGGTCATAGCAGTTATTATTATCGCTGTAGTGGTGATACAGCGCAGGACTTATCACAAGTATTCCGTACTGTCCTCAGCCAAGAACGAGGACGTGCAGTCAGCCGGATATGTAAAGCTGGGGGACTGTGTTCTCAAGTACGCGTCAGACGGTGCGTCCCTGCTGAATCAGAAGCAGGAGACAGTCTGGAAGCAGAGCTATGAGATGACAGACCCTGTGGCGGATGTCCGGGATGAGACAGCGGTTGTGGCGGACAAGGAAGGCACGCTGATGTATATTTTCAGGAAGGACGCCCCTGTGGGAGCTGTGGAGACCAGCATGCCCATTCTAAAGGCAAGGGTGGCCCAGAGCGGTGTGGTGGCAGCCATTCTCCGAGATGGAGAGAAGACATGGATTGATTTCTATGCCACGGACGGCAGCCTGATCGCAGAAAACCAGACCAGAATAGACAGCCCCGGATATCCGGTGGATTTGGCAGTTTCCCCTGACGGAAAGCTGATCATGATCTCCTATCTCTATGTGGAGAACGGGCAGACGACTAGCTACGTGGCCTTTTATAATTTCGGGGACGAAGGGCAGGGTGAGATTGACAATATAGTCGCCGGATTTACATATGAGGGCGTGGTGGTTCCCCAGGTGGCATATCTGGGAGGCAGCGTTTCAGTGGCTTTCAGGGATGACGGTTTTTCCATATACGAGGGAAGCAGCGTCCCCAGGGAGAAGACGAAAAAGAAGATCAAAACAGACATAGTCAGCACATTCTTCAATGACAAATATGTGGGACTTGTTTTCAAAAGTGATGGCAAGGACGACAAATACACCATGACATTGTATGACCTTACCGGAAAAGAAAAGTTCAGCCGCAGCTTCAATATGGAATATAAGAATATCCGCATCAGCGATGATATGATCATCATGAACAATGACAGCCAGGTATCCATGTATTCCCTCAGCGGAATCGAGAAGTTCAATGGAAATATGGATGAGGGTGTCATCAAAGATATTTTTAAAATCGGCTCCAACCGCTACATTCTCGTGTCTGAGAATGGCATCAAGACAATTAAATTAAAATAGCAGAAATAATGTGGAGCTGCCGGCGGTTACGCGGCAGCTTCGTTTGTTGCCGGGCATGCAGTGAAAAGTAACCATCGTTTATCTTAAAGATTTACACAGGAGAAAATTATGAATTGGCTTAATATTATTGTACTTGCCGTATTTGTTCTATGTATTATGAATGGTATACGCAGAGGGTTTATCAGGACGATTGCAGCTATGTTCTCTATTCTTGTGAGCATGGTACTGGTTTATTTCCTGAACCCCTATGTGGTGGATTTTGTGGAAGAGAAGACACCGATCTATGACACCATCGAGGAAAAATGCAGTGAATCCATAGCCGCAGGGCTGGAGGGAGAACTTGGGGAACAGAGTCAGACCGCGTTCATTGAAGAACTTCCTCTCCCGGAGAGTATAAAAAGTATGTTAAAGGAGAGCGGGGGATCCTACGGGGATTCACTGGCAGACGCCTTTGCCGGTTATCTCTCCGCCTCCATTGCCCATATGATCGTCAACAGCCTGTCCTTTCTGGTCACGTTTTTTGTGGTGTCCCTGATCCTGCGGTTTGCGATGGCAGCTCTTGACAGCATTTTCAGTCTGCCGGTGCTGAGCCTGTTAAACCGCACGGCCGGAGCGGCTGCCGGATGTGTGCAGGGGCTTCTCATTGTCTGGGTGTTCTTCCTGGTGATCACCCTGTTCTGGAGCACTGACTGGGGACGGACAGCCGTGGAGATGGCAAAGGAGAATCCCATTACAAAATGGCTCTACGATTCCAATCTGCTTCTCAAATTCGTGTCAGGATTTTTGAAAATATAAAGGAGTTTTACATATGGTCAGGATAAAGGATATTGCAAAAGAGGCCGGGGTGAGCCCAACCACAGTCTCCAATGTTATTCACGGAAATACAAAAAAAGTCTCCAAAGCCAATATTGATAAGATTCAGAGGATTCTGGAAAAAAACCAGTACATTCCAAGTATGAGTGCCCTTATGCTGGCGGAGAACCGTTCCAGGCTCATAGGCGTGCTGATCGGGGAGCGGGAAGGAAAGCGCAGAAGCATTGCCTCTGACCCTTTTACCAGCGTTATCCTCAACTCTCTGGAGCTGGAGATATACAGACAGAATTATTATATGCTTTTCCATCTGGCAAATTCCCAGGAGGAAAGCTGGAAACTGGCTGCCACCTGGAAAGTGGAGGGGCTGATCACTCTGGGCCTGTCCTCAGAGGAGAACTTGGAGTTAAGTGAGAAGTGCCAGATCCCTCTTGTGAGCATTGACAATTATTACGGGGAGAAAAAGGTTGCCAACATCGGCCTGCAGGACTTTGAAGGGGGGTATGCCATGGGGAAATTCCTGGCAGAACAGGGACATAAGAATATCCTCTTTCTGGCAGACAATGATGTGGGCGTGGATCATGAGCGTTGGCTGGGCGTTCAAAAGGCAGTGGAAGAGCACGGGGCAGAAGGCGCCGCGGCAGGGCGCAGAATCATGCCGGAGAACCGGGAACTGCGGAAAGCGTGGCTGGAAGACAGCCTGGAGGATTTAAAGAGCCGTGATGTACTCTTTTTTGCATCTGATTTTTATGCTCTGGAGGCCATTCATTTCCTCCAGGATAAGGGTGTGGATATTCCGGGGGATGTGTCTGTGGCCGGATTTGACGACAGCCCCTATGCGGAGATCTGCAGACCGGAGATAACCACTGTCCGGCAGAATATCATGAAGAAGGGCCAGGAGGCTGTAAAAAGGCTGATATGCCTGATCCAGGAGGAGGAATTTAAGGGGCAGGAGAGGCTTCCCGTGGAGGTTGTGGTCCGGGATTCCGTGAAACAAAAGCCCTTATAGTAAAATTCTACAAAAAAAGTATATGCCAGTTGTCTAAAAAGACGTTTTGCGCAAAACCTATTGTACTGTTTCCGTCTTGTTGCTATAATTTGTGACAGATAGAAAAGGTTTTGCGCAAAACGTCTTTTGTTTTTGTTGAGTGAAAGGAGAAACATATGAAAAACAGATTGTTAGCCGCCGCCGCTCTTGCGGGCTGTGCTCTGCTGATGACAGGCTGCGGACAGAAGGAAGAAAACCACCTGGAAATTTTCTCTACCAAGATGGAGAATCAGGCGATTCTGCAGTCTTTTATTGATGAATACACACAGGAACACCCTGATGTGACCATTGAATTCAACTCTCCGCCGGACGCGTCCACTGTGCTTAGGACCAAGCTTACCAAGAACCGTGTACCGGATATTATTTTCATGGGAGGAGACATGACTTTCCGCGATATGTCCGAGGCGGAAATCCTCATGGATCTAAGTGATATGGAAGAGGCTGACCGGATCAAGGATGCCTACAAAGAGCAGGTCTATAACCTGAATCCTGACCAGGAGGAAAAGCTCTATGGTCTGCCCTATGCCACAAACGCAGAGGGGATCATCTACAATGTGGATATTTTCAAGGAACAGGGGCTTGAGATCCCCGAGACCTGGGATGAGCTGATGGATGTGTGCGAAAAGCTTGAAAGCGCGGGAATCCAGCCCTTTTATTTCACTTTAAAGGATTCCTGGACAGGCGGCCCGCTGTGGATTCCCATGACATATGACCTGGCGGGAATGGACTTTTTCCTGGACAGAAGAGAGGGAAAGACCACATTTCTGGGTACTCACGAGGAGGCGGCTGAGAAGATTCTGACACTCACCGGGTACGGACAGAAGGACCTTCTGGGTAAGGGCTATGATGACGGAAATATTGACTTTGCCAACGGCAAGGCAGCCATGATGTTCCAGGGAAACTGGGCGATACCCAATATCCAGAAAGCCAATCCTGATGTGAATCTGGACATGTTTGCCCTTCCGGTCACAAACGATGAGAGCAAAAACGCCATTATTTCCGGTATTGATGTAATGCCGACCATCTATAAGGAAACCAAGGAGGAAGAGCTGGCGAAAGATTTCATAAGCTTTATCTTCCGGGATGACAAAGTAAAGGCATATATTGAAGATCAGTTTGCATTTCCCTCTGTGGACACGGTAGTGCAGGATAATGCAAGCGTGGCAGGTGTTGCAGAGAAATTCGCTCAGGGAAATATCGGAGATTTCGCGGACCATTATTACCCCACC
Organism: Blautia sp. NSJ-175; assembly: GCF_022867815.1. Lineage (NCBI taxonomy): Bacteria > Bacillati > Bacillota > Clostridia > Lachnospirales > Lachnospiraceae > Blautia > Blautia sp. NSJ-175. The sequence goes on along the minus strand of NZ_JALIFQ010000017.1, from coordinate 4,679 downwards.
GGCTTTGATTTTACGGTGACACTGCAGACCTTTGTGAGCAAGCAGGGAGATGTGGAAGAATTTTTAAAGAAACTGGATAAAGAATACGACAAATACAACAGTTTTTAGGGGGATGAATCATGAAAAAGAACAGAGCTTATATGGTGATCATCATACCAATGCTGGTACTGTTTTTCACCTTTCACACATTTTCCTTTTTAAAAGGAATTTTCTACAGCTTTACAGACTGGAAGGGGTACGGAACCTGGGATTTCGTAGGTCTTACCAACTATCTGAAACTGTGGGGGGACGAGGCTATCGGAGATGCCTACAAGTTTACCTTTAAATACGCCATCTGTGCAACCATCCTGGTCAATATCATAAGCCTTTTGCTGGCACTTGCGCTCAATGCGAAAATTAAATGCAAGAATGCACTGAAGGCCATATATTTCCTTCCTTATATGCTCAGTGCACTGATCGTCAGCTTTGTATTTAACTTTATTTTCTCCAATGTTCTGCCGGATCTGGGACAAAAGATGGGAATTGGATTTTTGAGCAGTAATATTCTGGGGCAGGAGAATCTGGCCTGGATCGGTATTCTGGTGGTAGGTGTATGGCAGGCAGTGGCCTTTAATACCATCATCTATATGTCAGGACTGCAGACGGTCGACACGGATATCTATGAGGCCAGCAGCATTGACGGGGCAGGCAGATGGACGACCTTCTGGAAGATGACTTTCCCGCTGATCGCACCGTTTTTCACCATCAACATGGTACTCTGTGTGAAGAACTTCCTCATGGTATTTGACCAGATTATCGCCATGACAAACGGCGGGCCGGGTACCTCCACACAGTCCATTTCCGTGCTTATTTACAAGCAGGGATTTTCAGGTGCCCAGTATGCATACCAGTCAGCCAATGCGGTGATTTTCTTCATTGTCATAGCTGTGATTTCACTGTTCCAGACAAGAGTTTTAGAGAAGAGGGAGGCGTAAGATATGTTGAAGAACAAGAAAAGCAGTACCATACTCACAATCGTTCTGTTTGCGCTTGCGGCGGTTACGATTCTGTTTCCGCTCTATATCACAGTAGTCATCGCTCTGAAAACACCGGAGCAGATCGCCCAGTCTGTGCTGGCATTCCCCAACAAGCTGCATTTTGAGAACTTTCTGACAGCTATTGAGAAGACAAATTTTTTCGTTACATTTAGAAATACACTGATCATTACAGTGGTATCAGTTGCCGGGACCATTGTGACAAACTCCTTTATGGCGTTTGCCATTACAAGGAACAGGGGCAGGAAGTTATATGATTTTATTTACTATTTCCTGATCAGTGCCATGTTTATTCCGTTTAATATTATCATGCTGCCGCTGGTTAAGCAGGTGAGTTTTTTCCATATGGATAATGTGCCGGGGCTGATCATACTGTACATTGTCATGGGCCTTCCCATGAATATTTTCCTGTATTCCGGCTATATCAAGTCCATTCCAACGGCGCTTGATGAAGCGGCGACCATTGACGGTGCCAATACCTTCCAGATGTTTTACAAGGTCATTTTCCCAACCCTGAAGCCCATGAATGCCACAGTGGCAATCCTTACCTTCCTGTGGTGCTGGAATGACTTTACCATGCCCCTGGTCATCATCAGCGACCAGAAGAACCAGACGCTGCAGCTTGCGCAGTATGTGTTCAAGGGCGAATTTGCAACTGACTACAGCCTGGCCTTTGCGTCATACCTGTTGGCTCTTCTGCCCATCGTGATCTTCTATCTCTTTGCGCAGAAACAGGTTATCAGCGGTGTTACCAACGGTGCGGTGAAAGCATAAAATGAAAAAGGAGACTGAACAATGAAAAAAGCATGGTGGAAAGAAAGCGTAGTTTATCAGGTATATCCAAGGAGTTTCTGCGACAGCAATGGAGACGGAATCGGAGATATCAATGGTATTACAAGTAAACTGGATTATTTGAAGGAGCTGGGGATCAATGTGATCTGGCTCTCCCCGGTGTACCAGTCACCAAATGATGACAATGGCTATGATATCAGTGACTATCAGGCAATCATGAAAGAATTCGGTACCATGGAGGATTTCGACAGGATGCTGGAGGAAGCTCACGCCAGGGGTATCAAGATTGTTATGGACCTGGTGGTGAACCATACTTCGGATGAACACGAATGGTTTATGGAGAGCAGAAAGTCTAAGGATAATCCGTACCGTGATTATTATATCTGGCGTGAAGGAAAAGACGGAAAAGAACCAAACAACTGGGGATCTGTCTTCAATGGCCCTGCCTGGGAATATGACGGAAACACAGATATGTACTATTTACATATGTTCTCCAAAAAGCAGCCGGACCTGAACTGGGAGAACCCCAAAGTGCGCGATGAAGTATTTTCCATGATGAACTGGTGGTGCCAGAAGGGCATTGACGGTTTCCGTATGGATGTTATCAGCATGATCTCCAAGGCAGAGGGGCTTCCTGACGGGGAGGTACGTGACGGCCTCCACGGAGACGCGTCCCCATATGTACAGAATGGTCCTCATGTCCACGAATATCTGCAGGAGATGAACCGGAAGGTACTGTCAAAATATGATCTGCTCACCGTTGGGGAGTGTGCCGGCGTTACTGTTGAGGAAGCAAAGAAATATGCCTCAGAAAAAGGTACAGAGTTAAGTATGGTATTCCAGTTTGAACATATGGGACTGGACGGCGGAGAATTTTCCAAATGGAGCGATAGAAAGATAAAGCTCACAGAACTGAAAGAAAACCTAACGAAATGGCAGAATGAACTGGAGGGATCAGCCTGGAACAGTCTGTTTTGGTCCAATCATGACCAGCCCAGAATCGTTTCCAGATTTGGAAATGACAGTGTGCGTTACCGCGAGGTTTCTGCTAAAATGCTGGCTACCTGTCTGCACATGATGCAGGGAACCCCATATGTGTACCAGGGCGAAGAACTGGGTATGACAAATATGGAGTTTAACACGGTAGAGGATTTCTGCGATATTGAGAGTATCAATGCATATCACGAATATGTGGACAGCGGTAAAATAGACGGGGAGACCATGATGCGGTATCTGCGTTATAAGAGCAGGGATAACTCAAGAACACCCATGCAGTGGAACGCAGATGTGAATGCAGGATTTTCCACAGGTACTCCCTGGATGAGGGTGAACCCGAACTATGAGGATATCAATGCGGAGGAGCAGGTGAAACGCGCAGATTCTGTATTCTCCTATTATAAGGAATTGATCCGCCTGAGAAGGGAAAAGGAGATCATTGTCTACGGCCACTATGAATTGTTGATGCCGGAAGATGAAAAGCTTTTTGTGTATACGCGCAGCCTGGACAATGAGAAGCTTCTTGTTATCTGCAATTTCTCAGAAGAGGAAACCGTTTACTGTGTACCGGAAGAATTTGCAGGCAAAAAGGTGCTGATCGGCAACTATGAGGGGCAGGAAGCTGCCCACAGCATCAGGCTGAGACCTTACGAAGCTTTGGTGATTGAAAAATAAGGGATGGATCTGTAATCCATACAGACAGAACAGCGGAGATTTCGGTGCATATACGCAGCCGGAACCTCCGCTCTTTATATATCACCGGACAGCCCAGAGTGTGTTTGAAAATTACTTTCGGCAAAGTGTGGCGCACAGCATGCCGAAAGCAATTCTCATATACATCGTTGGCAGGCAGAGATAAACATACGCTGAAATATCTCTTTGCACGCGTTAAAGCTGCAGGTTCATGTGCAGAACGTTATTTCTACTTTATAACACCTCCATAGCCTTTCTGTTTCATTATAGGCAGCAAATCGGCGTCATATACGATATGGGAATGCATGTGACCATCTTTTTATGCGGCAGCATAGGGGCACATCTGAATTTTAGATGTATCCAGGGGGGGCGGTTTTGAAGACGGAGAAGAACAGGGGCACAGCAATGATAAGAAGAGGAATGTGGATGCCAATGCGAGTTTTCGATTTTCGAATAGCAGCTTGGGTTCTGATCCGGATGTTTCTGCAGAAGCGAACATGAGAAAGGGATTGGAATTATCGGCATTCTTTTCGGGTCAATCCAGTCACAAGAACAGTGATGGGGCTGCAGAAAGTATTCCTGGCGGCAGATATTAAGGCGGAGTATCTGCCAAGCCACAGGTAAATTGACTCCTTTTTTGGAAAAATAGGAAGTATTATGGAATGGAGTGGAAAAACATGGAAATTACCTGAAAAAATTGTTGTTTAGTTATTGACATATTTGACAGATAATGCTATTATAAAAGCCTACCGGCGAGCTCCGGTGGCTATTTTTACTGGTTTTAGAAATAAAAGTAAAAATATGTTGACAAGAGATAGAAGATATGATATTCTATCAAAGTTGCCGCTGAGACAGATGGTTAACAACTTCAAAGGAATTTGAAAAAGTTGTTGACAGACAGCGAAAGATGTGATAATCTATTATAGCTGTCGCGAGAAAAAAGTGACAACAACTGCTGGAAACATTAGTTTTCAGAAAGCTACTGATTTCAAAACATTTAATTAAAAAGTTTTGAAAAAAGTTAAAAAAGTTCTTGACAAGCTCAAAACGATATGATAAAATATCAAAGCTGTCAAAAACTGACAGGAACCTTGATAACTGAACAGTGAAACACATGAATCGAAAATTCTTTTACATTCAATTTTAAGAACGGTTCTAACGAAC
>NZ_JALIFQ010000016.1:0-149786 GCF_022867815.1 Blautia sp. NSJ-175 | reverse complement strand
CTCTATTTGTCATGCAATTTTCAAGGTACTGATTGCGATGAATAAGTCATCGCCACTATACTCAAAACATCTCTGTTTTTGAAACTATTTATTGACTTTCTTTAATAGTTAGTCTTTTTCTGAGTGGTTTTATATTAGTCATCACAGCAGTCGCATTTTATAACACTGCTAAAAATGCGCTGGTTGAACACGCTACCTTATCCAGCCAACAGCAGCTTACAATCATCACCAACAATCTAAGTGAAAAAATAGGCCATATTTCCGACTATGCCATTACCCTGTCCATCAACAGTGATATTGGTGAAACCCTGAAGGAAAACCCCACGGTACCTGAAAACGCACTGTCACGCTTTTTTGTAAATTCCACGCTCACCAAACAGGCACAAAGAATTATTGGTTTACATAAAAATATATCTAATTGGGATATTCTTGACACAGAAAACAATTGGTATCACAGCAGCACGGATATCACAGAAGAATTGACCCCTTGCCTGTCACCGGAATTTCTGCAGGTATTGCAGACGGATCCTTCCTTCCACTTTTTAGGTCCTTATACGATTGACGGCACACCAACATTCGCCGCCTTAAAACCAGTTACGGACATTGACACCACAAAGTATCTGGGCACCGTCGCCCTTCTGATCCAGGAACCCAGCATATCCTCCGCCTTCCGGGACCTGCCGGACAGTGATCTGCGGAATTTTTACATAACGGACTCTGATAACAGGATATTGTCCTCCTCAACATCCGAGGGAATCTATGAATCTTTTGCCTCCTATACGGGAATCAGCACCAAAGAGATGAAGAAACTGGAAGATACGAATATGGCAACCGCCTATATCCACGGAACAGAGACACTGCTCATCAGAAAGGAATATCCCGGGCTGGACTGGTATGTGGTGAACCTGATACCTCTGCAGAATCTTACCATGGAGCACAGGACTGTGCTGCAGACCATTGTTCTCATATGCGTACTGCTGTTCATCCTCTCCCTGTTCTTCTCCATGCTCTGCACAAGGACTGTGACAGCCCCCATCCAGCGCCTGGCCTCCAAGATGGAGACAGCTTCCATGGGCAACCTGGATATATCCGCAAGCTATCACTCCAACGATGAACTGGCAGTTCTGTACAAGCAGTTCAACCTTATGATGCAGCGCATACAGACTCTGATCGATCATGTATATGAAGAACAGAGCGCAAAACAGGAGATGGAGATCCGGCTGCTCCAATCTCAGATAAATCCCCATTTCCTGTACAATACACTGAGTACTATCAAATCCCTGATCGAACTGGAGATGAATGAGACCGCCGTAAAAGCAGTGGCCGCAATGTCTGTCTTCTACCGGAATTCCCTTTCAAAAGGACGGTTCATCATTCCTCTGAAGCAGGAACTGGAATTGACAGAGCAATACCTGTACATACAGAGCCTCCGCTATATGGAATATGTAGATTATGAGTTCAACCTGACAGCCACATTTCCCATGGACCAGATCGACATACCTAAGCTTACGCTCCAGCCTATTGTAGAAAATATATTTGTCCATGCCCTATCCACAGAAAAATGTCATATCTGCGTCAATATAACCGAGGATGACGCAAACGTAGCAATAACCATAACCGACAACGGAACCGGTATTCCCCCAGAAAAGCTGAAAGAGCTGCAGACATCCATTTATTCCGGCAGTGTGGATGGCAGATCCTTTGGCCTTCCCAACATTCACCACAGGATCATACTGTTGTACGGAATGAACTATGGCCTTACTATAACCAGCCGGGAGAAAGAATTTACCGCAGTCACAGTAACTCTGCCCAAAGGAGGAGCAAAAGATGAAGACCCTGATAATTGTTGATGATGAGCTGTTTTTCCGCAAATCCATCTGCAGCCTCATCAAAAAACAGGAAAACTATGAGATTATCGGCGAAGCCAACAACGGAGCTTCTGGTGCTGAAATCATCCGGGAACTAAAGCCTGATATTGCCCTGGTGGACATTTCCATGCCTGTCATGGACGGCCTGGAGATGATCCGTTCCCTTGTTCCGGACTGCCGGACAAAATTCATCCTCTCCACAGGTTACAGCGACTTCGCCTATGCGAAGCAGGCCATTACTCTGGGGGTAAAGGAGTATCTTCTGAAGCCGGTGGACAACCGGGAACTTCTCGACTGTCTTGATAAACTGAGTCTGGAAATTGACAGCGAACGCCACAGACAGGATGTAATATCCGACTACTATCAGTCACGGAGCATCTACCAAAAACACATGGCTCTTAACTTCTTCAGCAAAGCCATATCAGGCGACTGCCAACCGGAGGAATTCGCCGTGCTGAAAAAGCAGGCAGAGCTGGAAGGCACAGACTGGTTCCTGGTACTCTCCCTGAAACTGAACAGCACCAATACCTCTGTGTGGAACTGGGAAACCGACCTGGCACTCTGTCATTCCATTATGGAAAATATCTGTACGGAAGTCCTTCACGGAACATATGAGCATCTTCTTTATGTGGATTACTCCCTTTCCCACCAGTATATTATCCTGGGGCTGAAAGATGGCTCCTGCCAGGTTCCCCGTCTGGAAGAACTGTGCGAACACCTGATAAAGCTGCTGAAGGATACGGTCCATATACCTGTGAGCATTTTCAGCGGAACACCGCAGCATGGTGCCCAGGGAATCAAAGCTTCCTATGAGGAGGCACTTTCTGCCCAGCATAACAGCAGCTATAAGAATCTCACGGTATTTAAGTATTACAGCCGGGAAGTCCTTTCCCAGGATATGGATATCACATCCGATATCTGCCGTGAACTTCTGCTTCTGCTGCGCAGAAAACAGGGAGAACAGGTGATCCAATACATCTGCAGCACCTTTGACAGAATGCAGGAGACGAACTGCCATATCCGCAAGACCCGGCTTACGGCTGCCTTATTTATCACAGTGCTGGATGATTTCATTACGGAATGCGGCTGTTCGGACATGGAATTTACAGAACTGCAGAATGCCCTGGATTCCTACCGTAACTGCGAAAATATTGACCAGCTCAAAAAGCTGATCACAGACACCTACATCTCCGCTTTAGAACGTTTCGGAAAAAATACGGAGTCCGGCAAGACTCACCTGATATCGGATATCCAGGATTATATTGGTCAGCACTACATGGACCCTGAATTAAGACTGGAAACCATTGCCGCCCATTTTTTCGTCAGTCCCCAGTACCTGAGCACACTGTTCAGCCAGGAAAGCCACAGTACACTGAGCAGCTACATCAATACTTTCCGAATGCACAGGGCCAAGGAATTTCTGCTGCAGCAGTCTCCTTCCATACAGAATACAGCGGCACTGTGTGGTTTTACGGATGCAGGGTATTTCAGCAAGTGTTTTAAAAAATTTTACGGGATATCGCCTAAGAACTTTTTGGCACTCCGGTCCTCCTGAACATGCAGGGGAACTTCCGGCTGCCGGGCGCGGAGCAAACAGCGGCTATTTCTGTGTGAAAAACGGTTGGATATTGCCAAACCCTTTCTTTTGTGCTAATTTAAGTAGTATTGAAAAAGAAAGAGCAGCTTTTTTATGTACGGCCAGCGCAGCAAATGTGCAGGCCTGACCAAATAGCTGCGAGAAAGGACCAAAAAATGGCAGACATACTAACCAGGGCCGCTGCACTTATCTGCATGATTGCCCTGGCGTTTACATTGAAAAAGATACATATTTTGAAAAAAGAGGACTTCCGTGTGGTGTCCGCACTGGTGGTTAAGATCACACTGCCGTGTGCCATCATCAATAATTTCAGCCAGATGGATTTTGACACCTCTCTCTTTTTTCTGGTTCCCATTGGATTTTGCGGAACCCTCTTTCTGATCGGAACGGGATATTTTATGGCGAGAAAGAAAAGCCCGGATGAGAAGGCTTTTCAGATGATCAACCACTCAGGGTTCAACATCGGCACCTTTGCCATTCCCTATCTGCACAGCTTTGTAGGTCCCTCCGGGGTGATCGCCGCTTCCATGTTTGACATCGGCAATTCCCTGCTGTGCACAGGCGGAACCTATGCCTTGGCCTCCAGTGTGCAGAACCCGGATAACAGAACCACCATAGGCTCCCTGTTAAAAAAGACCTTTTCCTCCGTACCCACCCTGACCTACCTGCTCATGACACTTTTAAGCCTGCTGCATCTCAGGCTGCCGGGGGGCATACTCACCTTTGCGGGAATCGGGGCGGAGGCAAACGCATTCATGGCTATGACAATGCTGGGAATCGGCATGGAACTCACCTTAAACCGCAGACATTTTTCATCCATAACCCGTATCTTAAGTGTCCGCTACCTGGTGGCCCTCATATTCTCCCTTGCCGCCTGGTTTCTGCTTCCCTTTGACAGAGCCCTGAAAAAAACACTGGTCATCCTGCTCTTCTCACCGCTGGCATCCTTTGATCCGATCTTTACGGAAAAATGCGGGGGTGATGTGGGACTTTCCAGTGAGATCAATTCCATCAGTATTATTATCAGCATTGTGTGTATGACACTGCTTTTGATCATTTTGTAAAAAATAACGGTGAACATAGCTGCCTTCCGGGTACGCTGTGTTCACCGTTTTCATTTTCTCTATCCAACCTGAATCTGGCAGACCTTCATGGCCTCCAGTGCATTCTCATGGCTCTCTTTTGTAACTCCCGCGCAGCAGGACGCATCCACAGAGATCACTGCCTCGGGGAGCGCGGCTTTCAATATCATGGCATTTGAGATAATGCAGATATCTGTGCACAGACCCACAAGTTCAATCTCATCATACCCTTCCTTTCCTGCCAGATGCGCAAGAACCGTACTTCCAAATGTAGGCTTCTCCACCAGTCTGCATCCGGCTGCAAGCCTTCTCAGCTCCGGTATCAGCTCCCACCCTTCTGTATCCCTGATGCAGTGCGGAACGGGCAGATTCTTTCCCTCCTGGGTGTCCATGTAATTCTTCTCATGTGTATCAAGGGTGAACACCACTGTTTTCCCCATCGCCTTAGCTTCTTTGACCTTTTTAACCACATTTTCCACAATGGCTTTGGCTTCCGTTGTGCCCAGAGCACCGGTCACGAAATCAACCTGCATGTCAACCACCACTAATAACTGCTTCATTGTCCTCATCCTCCATTTCTCATATGATACCACAGAATATCCGGCTTTACCCATAAAGGGCATCCCTGTAAATATTGGCTTTCTCCTGTCCCTGCAGGATCCGAAGGGCGCCGTAGACCAATGCCTCCAGTTCCATCTCACCGGGCATGATCCTGACCGGTCCCAGGAAATCAATATAATCGGTGATCCAGTCTGTCAGCATTTTGGAGTGTGCCATACCGCCTGTGAGAATTATGGCATCCACATTCCCCTTCAGTGCAGGGGCAAGCTGTCCGATCCCTTTTGCCACCTGATAGGCCTGCGCCTCATACAGAAGCTCAGCCTTTTCATTTCCCTGACGTATCATTTTCTCGATTTCCCGGCAGTCATAGGTTCCCAGATACGCTTTCAGTCCCCCGTCTCCGCGGATTTTCCGCATCAGCTCTGCCTTGGTATATTTCCCGCTGTAACACATGTCTACAATATAAATAATGGGCACACTCCCGGAACGCTGCGGGGAAAAGGCTCCGCCGTCGTCACTGAGGGCATCCACTATTTTCCCGTGTCTGTGTGCTGAGAAAGAGATCCCGCCGCCCATATGCGCCACCAGAAAATTCATCTCCTCATAGGACTTCCCCGCTTCCTCCGCTGCCTTTCGTGCCATTGCCTTACTGTTTAACACATGGCAGAAGCTCTGCCGCACCACCTCCGGAATGCCGGTGATACGCGAAATTTCCATAAATTCATCCGAAGACACCGCATCATAAATGTAGGCGGGAATCCCAAGCGGTGTAGCCACCGCATCTGCGATCAGTGCGCCCATATTTGATGCATGGGGACTGATGGGGCCTTTTAAGATTCTGTCTTTCATTGCCTGATTCACGGTATATCCGCCTGCTTTTACAGGAGGAAGAAGTCCGCCCCGGCCAACAACAGCGCTTAACTGTTCCACCTGATAGGAATGTACCTCCAGACAGGCCAGAACCATATCTCTTCTAAAAGGGAACTGTTCTTCTATATCCGGATAGCTGTCCAGAAACGCAGGATCATGCTCAATGTCTTCCCGGAACATTTCCTGCCGGTTTCTGAATACAGCTATTTTCGTAGATGTGGAGCCCGGATTTACTGCAAGTATATCGTATACCATTTCCTTACCTTCCTTTACAAATGCGTCTTTTTCCTCAGCTCCTCGCCCAGGGCCCTGCCCTTAAATATAGCCAGCGCGGACAACATGAGCACCGCCCCTGCCACACACAGCACCGACGGAAGCCTCACGCCGACTGCGCCGCACAGAAGAAGAATCAGGGGAATCAGACTTCCCACGGACACTATGACCATGTAAATCATATAATGTGAGACCGGCGCCCTGGTCACGAACACCACCACCCACAAGATCACATAGACAGCCAGCAGCACAATAGGTATCCCGAAATCCACAGACCATCCTCTCCACCCTGTAATAAAATCCCAGAACAAAAAGACTGCCCACAAAAGCACTGCCTCCCAGACTGCATTCTTGAACAGATTCCTGCGCTTTACGATAGCGACCGCTGACAGGATCCACATGCAGCCCACACCGGCCAGCACATAGCCTGACCAGAAACTGTGAAAACCCATGGTCCAGTTCACAGAAACCGCAGCAACACATACCGCAATGCAAACAAAAGAAAATATGCGGAATCCCATGGCCATGCGGGAGTTTTCCCTGGTGAAATCCGGGAACATCTGATTCTCTTCCTCCGGGATTCCCTCCAGATTCCCCTGGCAGAGAGGGCATTTTCTGTGGGGATTCCTGACTGTAATTTTGCAACGTTTACAATACTGCATCCTCAATCCCCTCCTTTTTCCCCGCCCAGTGCTATGATCTCCACCGGGATACCCTGTCCGGTCAGCATCCGGAAGAAATTCCGTTCAATCCTTGTATTTGCATAACCGGATGTGAAGCTGACAGTCAGCCTGTCTTTCCAGGAACACATACACAGCTCCATTTTAGGTGTGCTGGTGTAAAAGTCAAACCAGTCGATATAGGGTTCACACTCCCGGGGCATCTGTATTTTTCCGATATTGGAGAAAACGGCTGTGTCCGCGGAGGTGGAAAAGGCAGCTCCGGCCTGCATGCCCCACAGTTTGAGGGGAAGGGGCAGAATACGCATAAAAGGATTTTTCTCCATCCGCATAAACCCGTTCATCCGGGCTGCGATGCGCTCCGGCGTCAGCTCCCTTTTGAAAAAATCCGAGGTGAACGCAATGACATCCTCCAGCTTTTCACTCTGTTCGGAAAAATTATATCCGATATCGATCCATCCAAAAAAATTCCGCACAGAGGAGGAGGGAAAGTAACTCCTGAGATTCACAGGTATCATAAGCGCCACCGGGCGTTTTTTCTGTCTAGGACTCATATCCATGGCAACCGCGCAGAGAAAAACAGCGGTAAGGTATACGGTTATGGTAGTCTGAAAACTGCGCGCAGCCCGGATCAGGGCATCTGTGGGCACAATTCCCTCCACAAGTCTCATCTGGCCGTATTCCAGGCGGTGATATTTAAGCTGATGGGATTTGTATTTCGGAATGTCCTTCACCAGCGCCTTGTCGGAATAGTATTTGTCAAAACTGTCCTCTGCCATCTCCTCATCCGTGGCATCTGCCTGTACCTGGGAGACAGGGCCTGTGACCATATCCGGATATGCCTCCATCAAGTAATAGTACACAAGGGTTCTGAGAAACTGAAGGGCCCCGGTGCCGTCCGTGAGGGCATGGTATGTCTCGAAATTTATGCGTTTTTTATAATACGTGACCTCAAACAAAAGATTTTTCTGGTCTCTCACATAGATCTGGCTGCAGGGCGGGCGGTATTCCTCCCTGACAACAGGCTTAAGCTCCGACTCCTCCAGATAATTCCAGAAAATGCCGCAGCGAAGGACACAGAGAAAAAGGCTGTAGTCCTCCATACACAGATCAAGGGCTTTCTGCAGCTTTACCTGGTCGATCTCTTCGGTGAGCTGACAGGAAAGCCGGAAGACGCGCTCATCCTTCTTCCCGCTGGTAGCAGGAAATATCTTTGCTGTATTCTCCAGGGTTCTCCACTTTTTTCTGCTGAAATGGGCCATTCTCTCACTTCACTTTCCATAACCTAACTTTTTAAAAATGCATTGATGTAATCATACGTCTCCCGCACAGCGGAATACACGGGTTCCAACAGGAAAAATCCATGGATACCGTCCGCGATCCGGTGCAGTGTCACATCCACGCCTGCTGCCTTCATCCGCCGTGCATAATCCTCCCCCTCATCCCGCAGCGGGTCCAGTTCCCCTGTGATCACCAGGGCTCTTGGAAGGTTTGAAAAATCCTCAGCCAGAAGAGGCGCAAAATAAGGGTTCTGCCTGTCCGCCTCACAGCTCTGGTAAAAATCCAGATAATCTGCCATGTTCTGTCTGGTCAGAAGATAATCCCTGCCGTTTTCCAGAACGGACGGATACGCATTTTCCTCACTATAATCATTATTGACACAGGGATAGATCAATATCTGTCTTTTCGGAATAAATTCCCCTCTGTCCCTGGCCATCTGGCAGACAGCGGCAACAATATTTCCTCCGGCGCTGTCCCCCATCAGGGTGATCTGGTCAGGTTCCGCATTTAAAATCGTCCTGTCTCCAAACACAGCCTTTGCCGCAGCATAACAGTCCTCTATCTGGGTGGGAAATCTATGCTCAGGTGCCAGAGGATAGTCTATAGACACTACCACATGGGCCGTGTTTTTCGCCAGGTTCCAACACACCCGGTTATAAGATTCCACGCTCTCTGTCACAAATCCGCCTCCGTGTATGTAGAGGATGACCGGATAGATATTGTCTGACATTTTGCCTGTATCAAGGGATTTATTCTTTTCCTGGAAGGCTTCGATATCCACGGTGTCGTAGGATTCCTCATTGGGAAAATAGATGCGCACAGGCACTTCCCTTCCTTCATTGTAGATCTTCGTGTCCAGTGTCCGGTAAAAGGGCTTGAAGGGATCCAGGATCTTCAGATTCATGATCCGTCTGGATTTCTGCAGGTCCAGTTTCGTCTCAGGGTCAGACAGCGCTTTCAATACCAGGTGCATTGCTTTATTCATAAATTTTCCTCTATTCTACTAATATACATCCAACCAGTGTCAGTGTCCCCGGACCGTAATAATAAAGAATATCATTTTTCTGGCACACCTCACTGACAAGCATGCCGTAGGCCTCCATTGCGGATGACTGGCGCTCCGGAAACCGGCACGGCGCATCGGGGTAAGTGCACTCCTTACAGTTTTCACAGGCCCCGTCTCCCAGAACAAGAGCACCGGGATATTCCTCACGGACCATCGCAGCAAACTTGTGGAATGCCTCCTTGTGGCGCTCGCCCAGCTCCTGCATCCCTTCTATATCAAAGCTGTCCTCCAGCTCCCCGGTCGTCTGTACGATCAGTCCTCCGGCGTATTTGTGGATCTGCTCGCTGCACTCTTCCAGTGTGCCGCATCCGGGCGGACAGACCCAGTTCTTATTGTAATGCTGACATTTGTTCTCCGCACATGCGCTGCGGACCTCACTTCTCACCTGGATCGTGGATGCATCCAGATCTCCTACGTGTGAAAAACCGCAGGAAAGCGCTTTTTGTTTTAATTCCTCATACTTTTCCGGCATTGTTTGCCCTCCTTTATCTGTGGTAGTTTCAGACAACTGTAATGAGCAGGTTTGACCTGTATTCTTATATTGATTGTTGCAGATAATCGGGCTGGTGTCAATGTGAAATGCTATTCATTATTTTTCTCATTTCCGGCAACACTATAAAATAAATCGTAACTTTTCAGCCATCTGAACAGTTCCGATCAATCAAACCATTGGAGGCCAGAAATGAAATTATGTAAACTTATCCCAGTATCCCTTGCCGCCTTTCTTCTGCTGACCGGATGCGGCTCCGGCAAATCCAACACCGAAGATTACCTGATGGAGGAAAATGCCATCATGGGCAGGATGATGGAGGAAATGGACAGTGCCCGGAACACCGGCAGCGCTGAGCTTGACTTTCTGCACGGCATGATTCCCCACCACCAGTCAGCCGTGGAAATGTCCAAAAGTTATCTGGAATACGCCGGAAAAGGCGGAGAGTTCAAAGGCCTGGCAGAAAACATTATAAGTGCCCAGAATAAAGAGATTGATCAGATGAACACCATGATAGAACGCTTTGAGAAAGCGGAAAGCCCTGATTCCGACAAGGAGGAGGCCTATCTGGAAGAATACCGCGCCATGATGGATACACACCACAGTTCCCACACAGCAGCTGAGACCACTGACCTGGAGGCAGCATTTGCCCAGGGCATGTCCATGCATCACCAGATGGCAGTGGATATGGCAGAGATCATCCTTAAATACACGGATGACGAGGAGCTGACCCGGTTTGCCGACAATATTGTCACACAGCAGGAAAAAGAAATTGACGAAATGCAGTCCTATCTGGATAAAAATACAGACAGCGGCAGCCATGAGCACTGATTTGCTCCTGTAAAATAAGATAATCACTTATCTGTTATTGATTTTTGATATCTCTGTGTTTGATTTTTTTGTATTATTATAAGTAATGTTACGGAATATAGAAATGGAGACAGTCTGTTTGGGAGTTAAAAAAACAACATGTAATAAGATTTCAAATAAATATGGATTATCGGGATCTTTAAATCCAAGAAAAACAATTGATTTTCCGTTGTTTTTTCTTATAACCTATGCTATATTATGTATAGAAAAAGGTTTAGCCATATCCATTTAGGTGGCAGCCTTATTGGATGATTGGAGTCCTTTGGACTTCCGCCTACCTTGTTTTTGGGAACAGGGTAGGCTTTTTTATTTCCGCTTGTTTCTACTCTCTATGTAGGCAAGCAGTGCTACGACAAACAAAGCAAAAGATATCATTAATGATATAGCTTCAAAAACTGTCATTTTCACACCACCTCCCTTCTTTTCAGTCAGGGAGGCTGCAACCCTGTATATGGCTAAATCTTATTAACAGTCTATCATGGGTACCGCAAACATTGCAATCTCTTTTTACACAGACAGCGCTACTGCCTCTCCTTATACTGCGTAGGCGTCATCCCCTTATTCTTCTTAAAAGCAATGCAAAAGCTATTCACACTCTGGAACCCACAGGCATATGCTATCTCCTTTACGGGCCTGTCCGTTGTCTTAAGATAATATCCGGCCTGCTGCAGGCGCACTGACACAAGGTAGGCATGGGGAGTCAGACCAGTCTCCCGTTTGAACAGTCTGAGAAAATAGGAGGCATCCAGGGATACATGATCTGCCAGCTCTTGAAGCGTAATATTGGACCGGAATCTTTGCCGTATATAGGATACTGCCCGCTCACACGGGGTCATTGACTCTGTATACGGCAAAGTATAATCAGGCATTCCCAAAAGAAAGGACAGCATATCCGTAATATATTTTGCCATCCATATTTCCTTGTAGGTTATCTTACTTTCCAGAAGCTCCAGCATATACCTGAGCGGCCGCAGCACCTGCGCCGCCTGCCTTCCTGTAAGCGAAAAAACATTGCCGCTCTGTTTTACTATCATATCATAATAGCTTCCGGCGCATCTGCCGTCAAAATGGATCCACTCTATCTCCCATCCGCTGTCCGAGCCGTAGGCGTGGGGCTGATAACAGTCTATCAGACATGCCTGCCCCTTGCTTAAATGATACTTCCTGCCGTCAAATTCCAAATATCCTTTCCCCTCCCGCACGTAAAAAAACAGGTAGCTGTCGTATGCATTTCTGGCAATATGGTAATCCCTTTCATATGTAAAATCCCCCAGACACAGCGGATACAGCACTTCTCTGCAGGCCGCTGTGGTGGGAACACAGAAGTATATTTTCTCTATCATCTTTCTCCTCCTAAATGTCAATTTTTTTATATAGAAAGTCAACTGCCGCTGATGAAATTCTCCCTTGTTTTTTATAGAATAACTATAAGAATACACCAGGCAAAGGAGAATGTAAATGAAATATGAAATAAGCGCCGAGGACAGAAAGATCCTCCGGGAGACAGCAAAAAAGCAGATGGATTTCGCCTGTCAGGAGCGCAACAAAATCCTGAAAGAAAAATGGTACCTCCACAATGCCCTCCGGGGCGAAACACCCATGGTTGTTCTGGAGTCATGGGGATTTAATGATGAGGTCATCACTCCACGCTTAAAATGTACCGGAGAATTTGCCAGAAAAACCGAGTTTGAGCTGTACCAGAACTTTGTAAACCAGGAGCTCTTTGACGATGACCGGGTAACGCCTGACCGCTTTGAGATGGGATACCATACGGAATTCAAGCTGTATGACCTGGACATGCACAAAGAATTCGCAACCGGCAGAGAGGAGGAAGACACCTCTGGTGTCAGCATGCGTTTTCTGCCTGTGATTGAAGACCTGGAAGATGACTTCCATAAAATCAAGCCCAGCAGATTTTCTGTAGATATTGAGGGCACCGAACAGGAATTTCAGCTTCTCACAGATACGTTTGGCGATATCCTGCCGGTAAAAATGAAAATGGACTGCCTCTACAGTGTCCCCACACAGTTGATCATCCATCTCATGGGAATGGAAAATATGATGCTGAATCTGGCACAGTATCCCGATCTCTTTAAAAAACTCATGGACCAGGCCGCTGATGACACGCTTGCATACTACGATATGCTGGAAGAAAACCATCTGATCCTGCCCACCACAGAGTACGAAAGCGTGGGACAGGGAACCTTCGCATTCAACCATGAACTGCCGGACACGCCCACTGTGGACGGAAGATACCTGACACGCCGCGATGTATGGGGCTACATGGACTCCCAGGAGACACTGAGTATCTCCCCTAAAATGTTTGAGGAGATCATCTTCCCGTGCTACGAAAAAATCGGTTCCCAGTTCGGCCTTCTGTCCTATGGCTGCTGTGAACCCGTGGACAGGGTCTGGGATAACTGCATCAGCAAATTCAAAAATCTCCGCAAAGTTTCCATCTCCCCATGGTGCAATGAAGAGTTCATGGGCGAACGCCTCCGGGGAAGCAGTATCATCTACCACAGAAAACCTGCAGCTACCTTCCTCGGTGTCAGCGGCAGGGATCTGGACGAGGAGGCTTTCCGCAAATATATCCGCAGAAGCCTTACCGCCGCCAGGGGCTGTAAGATGGAAATCACGCAGAGGGATATCTATACGATTGACAATAATGTACAGAAAGCCCGGAGATATATTCAGATCATCCGGGAAGAAATTGAAAATAACTGGAAATAGATATCTGCCCGGCCAGCGAGGCCGGGCAGATATCTTTTTGCTGTATCAGTTGATTTTATAAGTACCGCACCTGTCACCATTTCCTCTGTAAACAGAAACACTGCTGCAGTCTGCATCTATTATCCATTCATCTCCTGGTTTCAGATTCGGAATATTGCTTCTGCCGCACATCTCTTTATCGGCATTCATCCATTCCACATAATATCCTCTCATCTCGTAACAGGGCAGATCCTTTCTGCATCTGATGGCAGCCCTCCCTGCCTTCCATTCTATAGCAAATGAAGCGCACTCCTTTTGCTATGATTTGTGGGAAATTTCTTCCAAAATCTGAGCATTGCTGTAATCCGGATGTCTTTCCTGCAGTTCTGCAATTCTCATTACAAATCCCTCTTCCGCATCAAGCCAATGACAGATCGTTATTGCCGTAAGTCTTTTATTCAGCATTTTACGAATGATATTGACTTCCTCTTCCTTCTTTCCTTCTATCTTACCTTCTGTCTTTCCTTCCTCTTTTAACTCTTCTAATGCCCTGCACACTGTGATTCCCTCCTTCCCCTCATTTGCATCAATATCCTGCCCCAGCATTGTAAGTAACGCTCTGCTGGCCTCTGCAGACAATTCCTCCAGTTCCTTTCTATGTTTTTCTACATATCTTTGAAGATCTTTTTTATGGTTTCCGCACTTTAAAGTTTCCAATATCAATCTCCAATCACCCGGAAATTTACTCGGATCTATATTCCTGGGATCGATCAGATGTACTTTATATTGGGGGAAATACTCCTTTAACTCTGCCGCACCATCCGGCAGCCGGATCATCTCCTCCACTGTGAGCGGACCATCCCAGGGCCTGTCCCCATAATAGAAAACAATACTTACCACCGGCATGAGCTGTTCCCCTTTATGAAGTCCTGACAAAAACTCCGCTGGTGTTTTCAGATTTCCTGCTTTCCTGTTTTCTTTTTGTATTTTCTTCATCTGGTCTCCGTACTGAACGGAATCATATAAAAGCATGCGCATCGGCATCCCATAATGTATCTCACTCTGGTTTTCACAGATAAAGATTACATACATCGTGTGAAAATATGCCTGTTTAACCGTATCTCTTATCAAGGTTTTTTTATTGGATCTGCCATCGGCTTCCCAGGGAAGCTGATGAATCATTTCTCTCGGAAGCCGCTCTGCATATTCCGGCCTCAATACCTGTTTCCCTCCGAAAACCGCACCGTTCATAAAATCACAGAACACCTGGGGGTTATCAAAATACGGCGTAATATTATCATCCTTTACTCCCATTTTTCCTCCTTATATAATTTTCATTTTCCGGAAATCAACTGGCCGAATGGCCGGAATAGATAAATATACATGCTGCCTGTCGCGGCGATTTGCTGATTCCAGAATATCACAAAGAGGGTAACAGGGCAAATGAACTTTTTATAAATTCAATAAAAATACACGAAAACATTTTTATGTTATTATCAGTATATAATGCAACTATACATTTTGCAATACCATATTCACATATTAAATATTCCCCAAAGCTATACACCAAATGATCCTTAACAGCCCAAAATCACTGCTTTCTCGCATATATCACTGTAATATTGTCCATCAATAACCAGAATATGATATTCCTATTCAACAGGCAGGATAGTAAAATAATGGCAGAACAAATGGAACGGCGGATACCTTTCAGCCCCTCCGCCTTATCAAAAATAAAGAATCAAACATATGTCACAAAAATCACAAGTAAAAATCTGGGAAGCCCCCTGCGTTATCCCCACCAATAAAGTCTATCCCCCCGAAAAAAGCCCTCTTTTCATTGAAAAACGAGCCTACCAGGGCAACACCGGAAACTTCTACCCCCTTGCGGGGCTGACAGGCCCCTGGATCTCCGGCGGGATCGAGTTCAACCGGCCCCAGCACAGAAGACACTGGTAGGGTACAAAATATACCAGAAAGAACTGATGCCCCCCCAGCCAGCCGAGCCGCTGAAAGCGCCAAAGGACATGAACTCCCTGGAGGAACTGTATCTGGCCGCCTCTCATCTGGAGTAATACCGCCATGCCACCTGTGACCCTGCGGATTACTATCAGGAGGGACTGCGGCGTGACGCTGCAGATACCCACCTGAACAACGGCTATAACCTGCTTCTCTACCGCAGGGCCACATTCATGAGAACATTGCCCACTTCCAGGCTGCCGTAGACAAACAGACCATGAAAAATCCCAATCCCTATTCCGGAGAATATTATTTCAACCTTTGCCTGGCTCTGGAGGCGGACGGGCAGGATGAAAAGGCCTTTGATTCCTAGATCCGCACCTTAAAAGCCGCTGCTGTCGGTACCGGGAAGGCGCTTGAGGAATGGAAACGGCTAATGCGCGTAAAATACGAAAGCTGCCTCCTGTGATTATTGTTTTCCGAACAAAACCGAAGAGATTCGTGTTCTGGAGACGGCCATTCAAATGCTGAACTCTGCACCGATGGCAAAATATTACCTTGGAAATCTGCTCTACGATAAAAAACAGTATGACAGGGCAGCCCCCCTGCGGGAGGGCTGGAATATGACCAACTGGCAGCAAAACTGAACCAACCTGTAGAGCAGCGACTTGCCGTATCTGGACAGACAGGCTGATTATCAGGAAGCTATTATGCTCCTGGATAAATAAACAGAACACAAAAACCGGAAAACCACATTCTCCATATGGTTTTCCGGTTTTTTACATCCATTTCTTATGCCGTTTTAACGCTCTTTCCAAAAAGTGTTCTGATTCCATCAATAGCCATAATCACTGCCAGAACCACAATGGGCACAATCAGCACACATTGCAGGCCTTCCACCAGCGCCTGCCCTGTTCCGCCTGCCAGTTTCAGCACATTATTCTTAAATGTGAGTACCAGCGTGCTCAGGGTAGCTGCCAGCATAAAGAACATGGGGAAGTAGAACATCCTGTTGTTCTTCCCGATTCTCTTTAACCAGCATGACACAGCCAGGAATGCGGGCACAGATACAAGCTGATTGCAGGCTCCGAACAATGCCCATATCTTCTGATATCCCGCGATCGTCAGAAGGGCTGCGCAGGCAATTGTGATAACAGTCGCCACATACATATTGCTGAGAATATTCTTCTCCCCGTTCTTCTTTGAAGCAAACAGCTCCTGGAACAGGAAACGACCCAGACGTGTTGCCGTATCCAGGGATGTGAGGGCAAATGCGGAGATTGCCAGAAGAATGATCGTCTTCATGGTAGTCACAGCCATATCCCCCATTCCCATGTTTGCGAAAAAGGTACTGATTGCTGTTGCAAAGACAACAGGCGGCGTGCCAATCTCCGCATAGGCACCGTCGGAAGTCAGATAGCCCACTGCAATTAAAGCAATTACAGCGAGGACACACTCGATCAGCATGGAGCCATATCCGATCATTTTGGCATCCTTCTCACTGTTGAGCTGTTTTGATGTGGTGCCGGAACCAATCAGGCTGTGGAACCCTGACACTGCACCGCAGGCAACTGTGATAAACAGGAAGGGGAACAAGGTCTGTCCTCCGATATTCCATCCGGTAAATGCCTTGAGCTGTACATTCGGATTGGTAAAGAAAATACCAATGGCAGCGGCGATCATCATAAAGTACAGCAAAAAACTGTTCAGATAATCGCGAGGCTGCAGTAAAATCCACACAGGTGCCACTGAAGCGATAAATATGTAAATAAAGATGACCACGAGCCATGCTGTCTTGGAAAAGTAGATTGGGCATTTCAATCCCACAAAGATGCACAGCGCCAGAAGAAGGACACCCACAATTGTGGAGACACCCAGATTTACATTCTTCCGGTTCAGGAATCCGAATCCCACAGCCAGAGGAATGAACAGCATGGATGCCATCGCAACAGAACCGTTAGCTGCATTCTTCACCATCTCCCCGTCCGTATTTGCTGTAAATCCGGCAAATGTTCCTGCCACAATATCCGCAAACGCCGCAACGACCAGTATCAGCACCAGCCAGGCAAACACAGTAAAGCAGACTTTGGACTTGTAAGAAATATTTTCCTCTATCACCTCTCCCAGGGATTTTCCTTTGTGGCGGATGGATGCAAACAATGCGGAAAAGTCCTGCACTGCTCCAAAGAAAATACCGCCGATAACAATCCACAGAAGCACAGGCACCCAGCCAAAAATAGCTGCCTGAATGGGCCCGTTAATAGGACCTGCCCCTGCAATCGATGAAAAATGATGGCCCAGCAGCACAGGCGCTTTTGCGGGAACAAAGTCCACGCCGTCCTCCTCTGTGTGGGCCGGTGTCTCCCGTTTCGGATCCACGCCCCACTGCTTTGCCAGCCAGGAACCGTAGGTCACATAGGCAATCAGAAAAATCACAATTGCCGCACCCAGAATGATTACTCCACTCATAACTCTTTGCCTCCTCTTTTTTGATGAATATTTGATAATGAAAAAAATAGCAACATCTTTTGTACCTATTCAGCAGGCCTGCGCATTTACTGCACTGGCCGTAAAAAAAAGTTCAGCAGCGGGCAAAATTCCTATCACCAAAGGCGATTCTGCATGGATTTTGCTCCTAACTGTGAGGGTACTGAAAAGTTACCATCTTTTTATATCCTTTAATCAAATCCTTTGCCGCAGGATTACCGTATATCCTCCTGTTTTCCATATCAAGAAGCACAAGCCGCTCCTCTGAGAACCCTCTCACGGCAAAACGATAGTTTTTCCGGAACTTTAATTTTTTCAGTGTCTGTAATGTCTCAGGAGATACCGCTTTTTCTGAGACGAACACACCTGTCAGATATGTATACATGTGGTCCTTAACAGGCTCTGCCTCCCCTCCCCTGACCAGCTCCGGCTCCATATGCTCCAGGAGCTGCTCCTGGAAACGCAGAAGATCTCCAGCGTGTATCTCCTCCCTGCACTGAAAAAATGCGTGTTCAAAGCAGTGGGCACGCCACAGCTCCGCGCGTTTCACCAGCACATATTTGGCGCTGGTCATGCTAAACCCGGCATAGGCATCATAGACTTCACCGTGAAACTCATACGGCTCCTCCACATCAAAATTCGGCCGGTAAGTATCCATTATTTTATCAAGTACCATCTGTCCATTCATTTTATTCTCCACATGAAATCAGTATACGATTTAAAGTAATATCCTATTAACTTTATAAAGTAATTATAAAATTTGTATAAAAATATAACATTATATTCTCTTTTTTACAACCCCTTTGTTTCATTTTTCATATCTGTCATAACTTATGGTTATATCTTCTCAGCGCACAATAAGCACCGAAAAAAACCGAGAAACCACACTTTTCTATGCGGTATCCCGGTTTTATGCGGTATTTCTGAAGGCTGACGCCTGTTCCCAAACGGCGGTTACATAATCTGCTGCACATACTTTGAACCCTTAACGGACTTCAGCCTACTCTGCTGGAAACAGGGAAGGATTATGCCGGAAACAGTGCTGGCTCACTTGGCCTTCCCGGTTATTTCTTCTATATGAATCTTCCATACTCCCGTTATCTTAAGACTCCTCGCCACTTCCTTGTCAAATTGTCCCATATTTGCAGGCGTATGCCGTTCACAGAGGATTCTGAGTGCATGGATTTTTTCTTCATCCTCCGTCACCTCACAGATGGTTCCGTTTATGACTGCCGATTCATACAATGTGGTAAAGCTGTCCGTCTGCCTTTCCGTATCACCTACACAGACAAGGCATACCTGCGGATGCCTGTTTAAAATATCTATTTTTTTACCTGCCTTTGCCGTATGGAAATAGACGAAGTCTCCGTCTCTTACAATGGTCACGGGAACTGCATAGGGCATTCCCTCCTGATCTGTCATGGACAATACCGCCCATTCACATTTGTCTGTTACCTCCAAAGCAAATTCCCGTGATTTCTCCCTGTCTTTCCTTCTCATGTGAATCCTCCTTATCTTTTTGTACACAGTTTATAATTGTTCAGCCTTTGGCTGCCCCGCCGGATGCTGCCCTGAGATTTCAAGGCAATTGTAAGACAGATGTGCACAGACCACATAAAATGCAGTCTGTGCACATGCCTTTTTGCTGTAGAATTTTATAACCGGATAGCAGCCTGGCTTTTGTAAGGATGATTCTATCATATTCTCACAAAAATGTGTGATTTTTTATATAAATTTGGATGCAAACATGAGCATCAAGTCGTAGCCGCCCCCGGATTCCGGCGATGGCCGCGGCACGCTTCAGCACCACCAGACATTCATTATCCTAAAATCTTCTTCAGATCTTCCTCCGGCGTACTAACAGGCGAAATCTGAAAATTCTCCACCAGATAATTTAACACATTCTCAGAAACAAAAGCAGGTAATGTCGGCCCCAGATAGATATTCTTGATTCCCAGGTGCAGAAGTGTCAGCAGAATGCTCACGGCCTTCTGTTCATACCAGGAGAGCACCAGAGTCAGAGGCAGTTCGTTGACGCTGCAGTGAAAAGCTTCTGCAAGGGCGACTGCCACCTTGATAGCGCCGAATGCGTCGTTGCACTGGCCCATATCCATAAGTCTTGGCAGACCGCCGATCTCACCCAGGTCCAGATCATTAAAGCGGTATTTTCCGCATGCCAGTGTGAGGATAATGGAATCCTTCGGCGCCTTCTGTACAAACTCTGTATAGTAATTCCTTCCTGTTCTGGCGCCGTCACATCCTCCTACCAGGAAGAAATGGCTGATCTGTCCTGCTTTGACAGCCTCCACAACCTGACCTGCAGCACTTAAAATGGTATCGTGTCCGAAACCTGTAGTCAATGTGCTGCCCCCGTTGATGCCTGTGAACGTTTTCTCCTCTGTAAAACCGCCCAGCGCAGCAGCCTTCTCAATGACCGGTGTAAAGTCCCGGTCCTCGCCTATATGCACCATACCCGGATAGCTGACAACACCTGTGGTAAATACCCGGTCCCTGTAGCTGTCCTTAGGCGGCATAATGCAGTTGGTGGTAAAAAGCACCGGGGCCGGAAGTCCGGCAAACTCTTTCTGCTGGTTCTGCCATGCAGTGCCGAAGTTTCCTTTCAGATGCGCATATTTTCTAAGCTCCGGATAAGCATGGGCAGGAAGCATCTCTCCATGTGTATAGATGTTGACGCCTTTACCCTCTGTCTGCTCAAGAAGCAGTTTCAGATCCCTCAGGTCATGACCTGAAATGACGATAAACGGGCCTTTCTCCACTTTCATCTCCACTTTAGCCGGCGCGGGAATTCCGTAAGTCTCTGTGTTTGCCCTGTCAAGCAGCTCCATGCATCGGAAATTCACTGCGCCTGCCTCCATAACAAGAGGGAGCAGATTGTCCATATCCCTGTCCTCCCCGATGGCAGCCATCCCCTTGTAGAAAAATGCATTTACCTGTTCATCTGTATAACCCAGTACCATAGCGTGATAAGCATAAGCCGCTGTTCCTCTGAGTCCGAAAAGCAGGAGAGATTTCAGGGAACGGATATCCTCCTGGTCTTTCCAGAGCATCTCCATGGGATAGTCTGATGTGCGGCCGCAGGGTTCCTGGCAGGAATTACAGCCGGGTACATATTTTTCCTTCTCCTGATGCACGGCAGCAATCTGTTTTTTCAGGGATTCATCATCAAAATTAACATTTGTAAGGGTTGCAAAAAGTCCTTCCATCATCAGACGGTCTGTCTCCGGTTCTGCCTTATCCTCTCCCACGGCATGTGCAAGTCCAATCAGGGCGCCTGTCAGCTCGTCCTGAAGCTTTGCAGTGGTATCCTGCTTGCCGCACACTCCTCTGTTTCCTTTACATCCGCTGCATCCTGCAGTCTGCTCACACTGAAAACAAAACATTTTTTCTTCCATAATTGATTTCCTCTCTTTTCTTAACTTTTTTATTTGTACAGCACTTTTTCCATTCAATACCGCATAACTGCTATATCAAATCTCCCTGTGTCGTTACCGTTACCACCTGAAATGGTATTTCCTTTTCTGATCTTGAAAGGGCATTTTTCACTGCGCGCTCGATTCCGCCGCAGCATGGAACCTCCATACGCACCACTGTTACACTTTTTATATCATTTATCCCCAGGATCTCCCCCAGTTTTTCGGAGTAATCCACACTGTCCAGCTTCGGGCACCCAATCAGAACCACTCTGTCTTTCATAAACTCCCGGTGGAATCCCGCATAGGCATAAGCCGTACAGTCAGCCGCGATCAGCAGGTCGGCCCCTTTAAAAAAGGACGCTGCCGGAGATACCAGTTTTATCTGTACGGGCCAGGGGCGGGAGCCGCTCTCCTCAAAGGCTATGGCCCCTGTGGGACATACCGGAAGGCAATCTCCGATGCCGTCGCATAATTCTTTTTTCAAAAGCTTTGCCTTGCCGTTCACCATACCGATGGCACCCTCATGACAGGCACTTGCGCACAGCCCGCAGCCATTGCATTTGCTCTCATCTATCTGAACCAGTTTTCTTGCCATTGCAATTCCTCCTCTGTTCTTGTCTTTTCATGGATAATATACTATAATTAAAAAAATCATTCTGTTGTAGGTACAACAAATAAGAAAGGATTCTAACATTTATGAGTGAATTTCCCGTAAAAGAATTAAAACACTCCCCATTATTCAGAGGAATCACTGAGGATGAACTCACCGCCATGCTGGACTGCCTGTCGGGAAGTATCCGCCAATATAAAAAGGACGCCTCCATCTTCCGGTGGGGTGACCGAATCTCACAGATTGGACTTATCCTGAAAGGTAATGTACACATAGTCAGGGAAAGCTACTGGGGAAAGGAATCTCTTCTGGCCAGACTCGGCCCGGGGGACCTGTTCGGTGAAACCTATGCCTGTGTTCCTCAGGCAACCTTTGACGGGACAGCGCTTGCCGCTGCTGATACGGAAATCCTGTTTCTGGATCTGAAGCGCGTGCTGACCACCTGTTCCTCTGCATGCCGCTTTCATACCAAACTTATTCAGAATCTGCTGGGCGTTCTGGCGGAAAAAAATCTGCATTTCTCCCGGAAAATA
Organism: Blautia sp. NSJ-175; assembly: GCF_022867815.1. Classification (NCBI taxonomy): domain Bacteria; kingdom Bacillati; phylum Bacillota; class Clostridia; order Lachnospirales; family Lachnospiraceae; genus Blautia; species Blautia sp. NSJ-175. The sequence continues at coordinate 127,413 of NZ_JALIFQ010000016.1, read as the reverse complement.
GACTGCCTGACGCCGCACACCATCCGTGCCAAACTGCTGGAGTATTTTTCCCAGCAGATGAGGCTTCAGAGCTCCAAAAAATTTACCATTCCCTTTAACAGACAGCAGCTCGCTGACTATCTGTCCGTTGACAGAAGCTCCATGACCGTTGAATTATATAAAATGAAGGATGAGGGGCTGATCGACTTTGATAAAAATAATTTTACGGTCTGCTGAGATTCCCTTTTGCGGCACAGGTACAAAAAAACTGCCATAAAATGAAAAATAAACTTTCACATTTTATGGCAGCTTTACTGCTGTACATTTCCGTTTTTTCTTTTTTAATCCAGCCAGCACTGTCCCTCACCGATTTTGCTGGTGAAGATACGTCCTCTGTCCTTCTCGTACTTTGCCTGATGATACTTGAACAGCATATTGCCGTCCCCTGTCTCACCCAGAATCTCAATCTTGCCCGTCACATGGGAAAGGACATAGCGGAAGCATTTTCCCTGGCCGCTCTGCATCTGTTTTGCACCTTCCACTACACGGTAAGCTTCATGGAGAGGTACCTGGAACTGGCTGTGTACGCCTGTTACCGGCCTGCACTGGAATACGTAGTAGGGAATAATCCCCATGGCTGTAGTTTCCTGCAGAAGTTTTCCCAGAACCTCCGGCCTGTCATTCACCCCTTTTAACAGCACGGTCTGGTTTTTCACCACGATCCCCGCACGCATCAGTGTATGTACTGCTTCCCTGGCCTCAGAGGTCAGTTCATTGGGATGATTGAACTGGGTCACAACGTAGATCTGTATTTTCTTTCCATACTCTGTCAGCATGTCCACCAGTTCAGGGTCTGTTGTGATCCTCTGGGGAAGCACTACCGGTGTCCTGCTGCCGAAGCGGAGCAGGTTCAGATGTTCAATCCCTGAAAACTCCTCCAGATACTTTCTGATGGTCCCGTTGCTGTTGAGGAATGCATCACCGCCGGACACAAGTACATTGTTGATCTCCTTGTGCTCCCGCACATACTGTGCCATATCACTGATATACTCCGCGATCTCATCCCCTGACAGGCCCACAAGACGCTTGCGGAAACAGTGGCGGCAGTACATGGCGCACTGGTTTGTGGAGAGTATCAGCACTGTGGCATCGTACTTATGCTGCATTCCTGTCATGACAGTGTTGTCGTGTTCACCGCTGGTATCCATCTCACCCCCTGCTTTCAGCTCCGCGTCCGCCGGGATGCAGAGTTTCCTCACAGGGTCCTCTGGGTCATTTTCATCCACCAGAGACAGGTAATAAGGATTCACAAACATGGGAAACATATCCTGAATCTTACAAAGCGCAGGGAGTTCCTCCTCCGTTATATGCAGGCGTCCTGCAAGCTCCCTGACATCATCGTATCCGTTATCCAATAACTCTTTCCAATCTGTCATAATCATGTCTCCCCTTTCATCTTCCTGACAGCCGAATGCTGCCTTTTATCACATTGTAAACACTGTATAAAAGTATTGTACTAAATTTCTTTTAAGATTTCATCTATTTTCCTTTAATTTTTATGCAATATTTACAAAATGTTTATATTTTCCTGCATGATTATGGCAAAAGTACCGTTTTTCAACGGCCTGTTACGCCCGCCGGACCATGATTCCTTCCCCGTAAATGTCCCGCGCCCGGTAAACTGAAAGCCGGCCTAAAAGTTATATTCATATAAATACATCTCCAGTCGGAACCTCTGTCCGCCCGGACTTACCAGCAGTTCTCGGCAGTCCAGGCGCTCAAATTCCTGACTTTCATAGAATTTATAGTTACAGGTATTATCCGTATAGACATAAATGTTCTCCGCGCTTTTTGCCCGGAAATAGCCCCTTAACTGTCCCCACAGTTCTTTTCCCACACCGCAGCCCCTGACGGTCTTTGACACGGCAAAGAACACCACCTCACCGTCAAATTTCTTTCCGCAGCTCTCCAGCATATCCCTGTCCGTTTTCTCAAATCCCCGGAACTGCTTTGCCACTTTCCTTCCGTCTCCGGCCATCATCAGCCTCAGGCCGCTGAAAAAACTGCTTATATGCATTCCCGGATTCATTTTCCTGTCCTTCCCGTATTGTCCCACAATGATTCCCACGACCCTGTCCCTGCAGACTGCCACCCTGGCATAGGTTTTCTGTGCCAGACAGCCCCGCAGATATACCTTTGCCATCTGTTTTGCCGTGGACGGCCTGTCGCAGATACTGTCATAGTTCCATGTGTCCCTGATAATCTTCTCGATATAGGGATAATCCTTTCTCTCCAGATCCCTGTATGTTACATTCAGCTTTCTCTGTTTCATCTTTCCACCTCATTAAGTGCCGCACCCTTTTTTTCCGGTACCCGGCTTTTTTGCTGTTATATGACATTCTAAATGATACAGCTACTGTAAGGTCAAGAAAAAAACTATGAAAAATGCATGAACGTAACGTAAAAAGGCATGGAACCCGGCTATACCGCCGGGCCCATACCCTTATCCCACTTTCTCTCAGGAACAGTAAATGTTCAGCGCATCTCTGAGAAATTCCGCCGCTCCGTCCTGAACCTTGTCGTAATATGCCTTAAACCTCTCATCCGCGGCGTACATCTCACCCATCTCTCTGTGGGCCTCCCTGGAATACGCGCCGTCTCCCCAGAACATGCAGAGCCACTGTCTGTGCAGGTCGCAGGCCTTCTGCGCAGTCTCTCCTGCGGGACTGCCGTCCTCCATGGCTGCCTTCAGGGTTTCCAGAATCTCCTTACTCAGCTCCTCCTGCCTGTTCCACTCTTCCCGGCTCATACCTGCAAGCCTTTCGTTGGATGCATCAACAGCATCCTCCCCATAGGCCTTCCGCACCTCCCTGCCGTATTTTTCTTCATTTTCCTTTATCAGATCACGTTTAAATCCTTCAAATTTTTCTTCGTCACTCATCATCGCTCTTCCTTTCATAGAATCCAGAGTCTTCTTTACATTTGATATGAGAATCTCTGTCTGCCTTTTTTTCTGCAGAAGGGCTGTAAGATGGTCCTCCAGAGCCTTTTCCCTGTCAAATCCGGGATTTTTTATGATCTCCCTGATTTCCTCCAGCGGCAGGCCCAGCTCCCGGTAGAACAGAATCTGCTGCAGCAGATCCACCTGCATCTGCCCGTAGATGCGGTAGCCGTTTGGATTTACCCGTTCGGGCCTGAGTAATCCAATCTCGTCGTAATACCTGAGCGTACGCTTGCTGACCCCGGATATCTGTGCCAGCCGGTTCACTGTATATTCCATCTTTCCACCTCCTTCACCTGAAAGGATAAGGGTTTACGCAGCGTAAATGTCAATACTTTTTTTCAGGTAATTTTATTTCTTCTGTTTTCCAGGGCGTTTACCATGGCTCCATGCTTCTTATCCAGGTCAAAGAACAGGGCTGCCAGTATCCCCAGGCAGGAGAGGAGCACGGGGATCCAGAAAACATTTCCCTTGATGGCCGCCAGCGCTCCTGCTGACTGCACACCGCCCGCCGCATAACCTCCCGCCCCCAAAACAATGGAAGAGATAATGGGCGCAAAGGCGATTCCCAGCTTATTGGTGCACATCATCACAGATGTCATGATTCCCTGGGGACGTTCCCCTGTCAGGTACTCCACCTCATCCATGGTATCAGAGCACGCAGAGTACAGCGGCCCTGTACAGAGATTGGAGGCCACGCCGCAGAGGAAGTTAAACACGACCTGTCCCGCTACATTGCTGCCGGAAGCAGCCATGCCCAGTATGGAAAGTATCATACCCAGACTTCCAAGCACCATGCATTTCCGGTTTCCCACCCGGTCCAGCACCTGTCCGATGAACGGCGAGCTGACCAGCATGGAAATAGGTGACATGGCAAGAAGCAGGGTTGCCAGGTCTTCATTTTCCAGCACATATCTGGCATAGTAGACGATTCCGGAAGTCCGCAGCGTAAGCGCGCAGGTGATGAGAAGTGCGACCACACACAGAGCCATCCAGGAACGGCTTCTGACCGCATAGCGCAGCTCGTCCGTAATCTTCACCTTGTCACTCTGCACGGCGATCCTCTCCCGGCATTGTACAGTACAGTTCATAAGAAACACTGCACTGATCACCGCAAATACAAGTCCCGTAAAAATATACCCTTTTCTGCCGCCCCCCAGAAACGCTACAAGGGGAAGGGTACAGGCATTGGATATCATGGTTCCCACCCCGATCCCCATAAGCTTGTAATTATTGATGCTTCTCCTCTGCTTCACATTTCCGGTCATCATGGACAGAAGTGTCCCGTAAGCCGTGTTGTTCACCGCATACAGCACACAGAATGTCAGATAGGTAAAAAAAGCGAACGCCGTCTTTCCCGCTGCCGATACATCCGGTACCGCGAACATCAGAAAGAAAAACAGCATGAGCGGTATGGTCGTTGCATACAGAAAAGGCTTTGTCCTGCCCAGCCGCGAGTGTACTTTGTCAATCGCCACGCCGGTAGCGAGATTGGCAAATGCCTCTATGATTCTGGCCGCACCCAGAATAAGCCCCACTGCAGCCACAGAGATGCCCACTGTGTCTGTGTAATAATAGGACAGGTACGCCGATGTAACCCCAAAAGTAACGCAGTTGGCAACATCGCCGCCGCCGAAACTCAGCTTCTCCATTGTTGTAAGCTGTCTCATTGTCATGGTTGAATCCCCCGTATCATTTCCTGTTTTGCCTGCGCATTCCTGATAAAAGCAAAGGCCTCCTCCTCCGGAAGCGGTTTTGCAAAATAAAAACCCTGGATGTAATCAATCCCGCAGCTTTTTACAAACGCCTCCTGCTGGGCATTCTCCACTCCCTCCGCAAGAACCTGGAGCCCCATCTCGTGAAAAACAGTTGACAGGCTCTTAACCATGGCTGCCGTCTCCTTTTTCTCCATGGCAGACCAGACAAGGCTCTTGTCCAGCTTGACGGTATCCAGGGGAGTGTTCATCACGGATACGATGTTGGAGTAACCTGTTCCGAAATCATCCAGCTCGATCAGAATGCCCCTCTGCTGCATTTCCAGGGCGAACTCTTCTACTGTCTCCGCATTGTCGGCAAGTATGCTCTCGGTTATCTCAATCTTGATCTTGGAAAAAGGTGTATGGTTTGCCTCAATGATCCCCTCCACCTTTTCCGCCAGCCCAATCTGGGAAAACTGCTGTCCGGAAAAGTTCACATGCACTCCGTCAAACTCAATGCCGTTCTCAGACAGCCGGTTCACAAATTTGCATACCTTATCAAGTATCTGGTAGGTGATCTCCACGATCATCCCTGTCTCCTCCGCAACAGGAATAAACTCATTGGGAAAGAGAGGGCCAAGGGGAGAATCCGGTATGCGCAGCAGAGACTCTGCAACCGTATATTTACCTGTGGCTGTGGAAATGATAGGCTGATAATAGACAGAAAAGCTGTTGTTCTTCAGGTTTTCCTCCAGTATCTCCACTATTTTCCGGCGCCTTCTCAGGGAGGCAAGCATCTCGTGGCCGCAGTAATAGACATTCGTGTCAGATGCCGCCTTTGCCATGGAGACAGCGTATTCAATCCCGCTGATCAAATCCTCCGCTGTGTTGGCGCATTCCGGATATCCCACAACACCGATGACCGCCGGAATGACACAACTGTTTTCCCCTGATATCCAGGGCTGCTGCATTCTCTGCTCCAGTTTCTTCACATTATGACTCATACTGGCATCAAACGGCCCATAAGACAAAATGACAAACTCATCGCCGCCGAAACGGTACAGACAGTGAGGTTCTGAAATGCTTTTAAGGTAAGATGCAATCTCCTGCAGAAACAGATCCCCGTTATGCTGCCCATAGGTATCATTGATCCGCTTAAATCCTCTTAAGGAGAGGACCGTGATATTAAAATATTTGGACTTTCTGATCAGCAACTCTATCATTTTAAGGAACTCCTGCCGGTTGGGCAGCCCCGTGAGATAGTCTACGGAATTTTGTTTGTTCTGGAGATAGAGATAAATGATCAGCAGCGCGCAGGTCGCCGCCGAGCCGGAGAGGATCACAGTGGGATAAAGCTGCTGTACAATGATGACCAGCAGTGCGATCATGGGAAATATGACAAGTATCCTTCTGATCGCCGGTTCCATATATTTTCTCCATATCACAACCACCGCCATGGCTGCCACACCATACAGATAAAAGATAATATATGTAACGGAGATCAGAGGTCCCCGTGTATATGTGCCGTCGGGGCAGATGCTGAATAATACATTTGAAAACAGATTCATGATCACCAGCAGGAAATACACTGTCCCGGGCAGAGATGTCCATATAATGATCTTCATGGTATTTCCTTTATTTTCAAACACAGCAGCCAGAGTGTAGAAAAAATAAGCCATGCCCATGAGAGGGGTGGCAACAAAATAAACCGTTGTGACCAGCCAGGTCAGAAAACAGGGGAATTTCTCAGGATAGGCGATCATGACTGTTGACGCAATGTTGAAGGACATGGCGCAAAAAGTCACAAAAAAGCAGAACTGAAACAGACGGTTCCTGAGTGAAGGAACCAGATTACTTTTCCTTGAATAAAACCAGATGATGATAAGGTTGATTTCGGAAATACACTCCGCCACTATATTCCAATGCATAACTTTTCCTCGATTATGTGCGACTTATAAAGTTATTTTATAATTATTCCTTTACTTAATCAACCTATAAATAAAAAATCGTACACGGAAACAAACCGATGGTTCCGGCTGAGATCCGTCTAAACCATCGGTTTGTTTCGTTCAGGTCAGGCCTTGTGGTCACTGCCCAGAACATTCACTATCTTATGTGCCACCAGTTCTTTGACATTGGCTCTTCCGGCTTTCAGATATTCCCTGGGGTCAAAGGCTGAGGGCTTCTGCGCCAGTACCTGCCGGACGCCTGCTGTCATGGCAAGGCGCAGGTCTGAATCAATGTTTATCTTGCACACAGCGGATTTTGCAGCACGGCGAAGCATATCCTCCGGGATACCTATGGCGTCAGCAAGTTCTCCTCCGTTTTCCTGTATGATCTTCACATACTCCCGGGACACACTGGAGGCTCCGTGGAGGACAATGGGGAAATCGGGAAGGCGTTTTGTGATCTCCTCCAATATATCAAACCGGAGCTGGGGTTTCTGGCCCGGCTTGAACTTGAAGGCGCCGTGGCTGGTGCCTATGGCAATGGCCAGGGAGTCCACGCCTGTGCGCTCCACGAACTCCTGCACCTCATCGGGATGCGTGTACATGGCGTCAGAGGCGTCCACTTTTACATCGTCCTCCACACCTGCCAGTTTTCCCAGTTCCCCCTCTACCACTACACCTTTTTCGTGGGCATATTCCACTACCTGTCTGGTGATCTCCACATTCTTTTCAAAATCGTACTGTGAGCCATCGATCATGACGGATGTAAAACCGCCGTCGATACAAGCCTTACAGGTTGCAAAATCCGGGCCGTGGTCCAGATGGAGGGCCATGGGGATATCATTTTCTATGAGGGCAGCCTCCACCAGTTTCACAAGATAGGTGTGGTTGGCGTATGCCCTTGCGCCTTTGGACACCTGGAGGATGACCGGAGACTTCAGCTCTCCTGCCGCCTCAGTGATACCCTGTACGATCTCCATATTATTTACATTGAAGGCTCCGATGGCATAGCCGCCCTCATAAGCTTTCTGAAACATATCCTTTGTTGTCACTAATCCCATGATAAACTTCTCCTTCTCCTATTTTCTGCAGACAAACAGCGGCAGGCCGTCCTCATCCACGGGGACCTGCACGTTTCCTTTTACAAGCGGTTTTGCATATGTCAAAAATTCCTCTCCCAAATCTGTCCCGTCACCTGTGATCCAGGACAGGGGAACCGTTTTTTCCCGGTTGCAGATATGATCCACATCCTCCAGACCACAGGACAGGCTGTAGGGTGCATCGCTTTTTCTGATGAAGGAAATCATTTTGCCTGTTTCCCCCTCAAGAGCTGCCTGCACACCGTATCTGCCTGCCATGACAGCCTCCTGCTGGTCCGCGGCTGACAGCATGGAGACAGAGCAGCGCTGGCTTACATTTAATTCCACGGAGCGGGCCTTCACACCCAGTCTTCCCCGCACCAGACGCTCCAGGTATTTCCCGCAGCCTGCCAGCATCTTGTGGCCAAAACTGTCCAGTCCGGCCTCGCTGTCGTATTCGCATACAAATACACCGTCTTTGTCACGGATTCCCTCTGAGACGCACACGACCACCGCATTGTTCACGGAAAAGCACTCCTCCACCTTTTTCAGGAACGCCTCCTGGTCAAAGGGCACCTCCGGCAGATATACGAGCAGAGGGTTGTCTCCCCTGAATTTCCTTGCCAGCACCCCTGCGGCTGTCAGCCAGCCTGCATGACGGCCCATGATCTCCACGATCGTGACGGACCTGGTGTCATATACGCCTGCGTCAACGCAGATCTCCCGCACTGTGGATGCCACATATCTGGCAGCGCTGCCAAAACCCGGCGTATGGTCTGTGAGGACAAGGTCATTGTCAATAGTCTTCGGTTCCCCCAGCACTACAATACTGCTGCCCATCTTTCTCCCGTACTGCGACAGCTTGCTCACGGTATCCATGGAATCATTTCCGCCGATATAGAGGAAATATCCGATGCCCATGTCCTCAAACTTTTCAAACAGTGTCCTGTACACCGGGTCCTCCAGATCCTCCGGCAGCTTATATCTGCAGGAACCAAGATAGGCTCCGGGGGTGGTCAGAAGCCCTTTCAGCTCATCGCCCGGAAGCGCCTCGTCAAGATCCAGGACTTTTCCCTTTAAAAATCCTTCAATTCCGTTCACCATGCCGAAGCATTTTCCTATCTTTTCCGGGTGCAGCCTCGCCTGGGCCGCAGCACCGTATAGGCTGCTGTTGATGACAGCCGTCGGCCCTCCGGACTGGCCGACCAGTATATTCTTTAACTCCATGATCAAAAATACCTCCGTTTTTCACAGCCTGTCTGTTCAGGCTTTGTCCCCTTCTATCAGATCAATTCTCCTCTGGTGCCGTTCGGCCCCTGAAAATTCCGTGTGGAGGAACGTATCCGCGATCTTCACCGCCAGGCCGGGCCCCACCACTCTGCCGCCCAGGGCCAGGACATTGGCATTGTTGTGCTGCCTGGTGGCCTCCGCGCAGAAACAGTCCGTACACAGGGCTGCCCGGATACCCGGCACCTTATTGGCAGCTATGGAGATTCCGATGCCGGTTCCACAGATCAGGATTCCTTTCTCACAGGTGCCGCTCTTTATGGCGTCTGTCACTTTTCTGGCATAGACAGGATAATCCACTGCATCCCTGCCCTCACATCCCAGATCTGTATATTCTATATTTTCATCTTTCAGGTAACGGATGATCTCCAGTTTCAAATCATATCCGCCATGGTCACATGCGATGGCTATCATGGGTCTCCTCCTTCTCTCGTTACATATTAATGTAAAAATACCCCGTCCACTCACCGGAGTGCGTCTGCATACAAACATACTCCGGGCAATGAATGGACAGGGCATCAATCAAATGGCTGTAAGCGGAAATTGTTTTGAACGAGGGCTATTTCTCTGTATCCGTAAATGGAATATCAGCAAAATATGTTTTTCTTACAGCCGTATTCAGATTGTCTGTTACTTTGTTTGCCATCATCTCATAGATTTTCTGGTGCGCCTCAAATAATTCCCGGCCTCTTCCAGTCTTGATCATTGTCTCCACTGTCTTCATCCTCATGGAATATGTCAGCACCCGCACCACCTGGTTGATCTTATTCACCAGGGGATTCTTTCCCATATCTGATATGGTATTATGGAATTCATTGTCAGCCAGGAAAGCATTCTCTACGTTCTCCGGCCCTTTTTCTATCTCTTTCTCCATGCGGTTCAGCTTCTCTTTCAGTATATGTAAATCGGCCTCCTGAATCTTCTGCATGGCGAGCTGCATCACACCAACTTCTATCAGTTCACGCAGTTCCATAAGATTTTCATATGAATCCTCTTTGTCTAAAATAATACCGTAAATCATAGGGTCTATCATGCTCTCAGAAAATCCCTCACAGACAAAGGTTCCCTCTGCCCGCCTGATTTCAAGCACTCCCAGATATACCAGGATCTTAATGGCCTCCCGGATGGAATTTCTTCCCACACCCATGCTCTCAGCCAGTTCCGCCTCTGTGGGAATCTTATCCCCGGGGCGCAGTTCCCTGTTGAGCATGGCCTCCGTCAACGCATTGATCACCTGCTGCACTACCGATTCACTGTTTACTTTCTTTAAATAACTGATGTTCTGCATTCTACTCACCCCTTTATCGGTTTATCCTACAACCAACATACTACCATAAAAATCAGATTTTGTCTATTACAGCCGGATAAAATAAGGGGGTGTCTGCATTTGGTTAATCCATATGGGAACCGCCGTTGATGTCGATCTCTTCGCCTGTAATATAGGACGCTTCTCTGGATGCCAGGAATACAATGGCATTTGCCACTTCCTGTGTCTCACCGGGGCGGCCCATGGGGATTCCGTCAATGATCTTATCTGCATCTTCTTTGGGAAGTGATTTCCAGATCTCTGTGTTGATCAGTCCCGGGCAGACACTGTTCACGGTGATGCCTTCTGCAGAGATCTCTCTGGAAAGGTTTTTGGAAAATGCAAGTACAGCCGCTTTGGATGCTGAGTAGTGTGCTCCGCCGAATACGCCGCCGCCTCTTTTGGCAGATACAGAGGACAGGTTAACGATCCTTCCGTATTTCTGGTCACGCATTACCTTCATGCACTTCTGTGTGCAGAGGAACAGGCCGAACATGTTGACTTCAAAAATCTTTCTCATATCTGCCAGTGTCATGTCCGCAACCGTCACCTTCTGGGAAATACCTGCGTTGTTAATCAGCACGTCGATTCTGCCATAGGCGTCCATGATGTCATCCACCATTTTCTGTACGGATGCTTCATCTGTGACATTTACGGTCACTCCCATAGCCTCTCCGCCCTCTGCCCTGATCTCATTTACGGTGTCCTGTACACCGGCCTCATTCATATCCGCAATCACTACGGCTGCTTTTTGTTTTGCAAAAGTTTTTGCAATGGTCCTGCCGATTCCTTTCGGTGAGCCGCTTCCTGTTACGATTACTACCTGTCCGTCAAAATCAAACATTTTCTTATCCTCCTGATAATTCTTCTCATACTTATTTCACTAATTCTTTTGCTGTCTCCACAATATTTTCCACTGTGATTCCGTTCATTTCCAGCAGCCTCTCATAAGGAGCAGACTGTCCGAACTGATCCCGGATACCGATGCGTTTTACCATGCATCTGCCTGTCTCTGCTGCCACTTCGCTGACTGCACTGCCCAGGCCGTTCATGATGTTGTGGTCTTCCACTGTGATGATCTTACCGGTCTCATTTACACACTCCATAACCGCATCTGTGTCCAGAGGTTTGATGGTGTGCATATCCAGCAGTTTCACGGATACACCCTGTGCCTCTAACTGCTCTGCCGCTTTCAATGCGATGGAAACAGTATCGCCGTTGGCAATGATAGAAATATTTTTTCCTTCTTTTAATTTGTTGGCTTTTCCAATCTCAAACTCCGCGTCTTCCGGGTAGATGACCGGGATCGCGTCCCTTGTAAAACGCAAATACACAGGCCCTTCATATTCTGCCGCTGCTTTTACCAGTTTTTTTGCTGCATGATAATCTGCAGGCATGAGCACGGTCATGTTGGGTATGGTGCGCAGAACACCCATGTCCTCAATGCTCTGATGGCTTGCGCCGTCATTGGCAGGGGTAACGCCGCCATGGGAGCAGGCGATCTTCACATTCAGTTTCGGGTAACAGATTTCCTGGCGGATCATCTCGCACATCCTCAGGGAACCGAATACCGCGTAGGTCACTACAAACGGGACTTTTCCGCAGGTCGCAAGACCTGCCGCAACACCGGCTGCGTTCTGCTCCGCTATGCCCACATTCAGATACTGCTTGGGAAGCTGTTTGCGGAACTCTCCTGTCTTGCAGGATTTGCCTATATCTACGTCCACTACATATATATCATTGTCCAGTTTGCCCAGCTTTACAATCTCTTCACCAAAGCCATCTCTGGTCGCTTTCTTTACTTCGCTCATATTCTTATCCTCCATCCGCTTATGCTGATTTTCTGACTTCCAGTTTTTTAAGCTGCGCGTCCAGCTCCTTCATTGCCTGCGCATACTGCTCATCATTTGGTGCCACTCCGTGCCATCCGCACTGGTTCTCCATAAAGGAAACGCCTTTTCCTTTTACTGTGTTGGCAAAGATGCATTTTGGTTTTCCGTTCTTTCTCATGCGGATTCTGTCCAGAGTGTCCACGATCTGCTTCATATCGTGTCCGTCAATCTCATAGGTATCGAATCCGAATGCCTTGAATTTATCACCCAGGTTGATGTTGGGCATGACTTCATCTGTGGTGCCGTCAAGCTGCAGATTATTGTTGTCTACGAATACTACCAGGTTATCCAGCTCGTATTTGTGCGCAGTCTGGGCTGCCTCCCAGATTTCACCTTCCTGGCATTCGCCGTCACCCACGACTACGAATACACGGTAGTCCCTGTTGTCCTTTTTCGCTGCGATTCCCATTCCTACGCCGCAGGCAAGTCCCTGGCCGAGAGAACCTGTGGAGATATCAATGCCGGGACATTTTTTCATATCCGGATGGCCCTGCAGAATGGAACCTTCCTGGCGGAGGGTGCCAAGCACGGATTCATCGAAGAATCCAAGCGTTGCCAGAGCCGCATACTGTACAGGGCATACATGGCCTTTTGACAATACAAAGCGGTCTCTGTCTTCCCATTTCGGGTTCTTCGGGTCCAGATTCATCTCCCTGAAATACAGGGCTGTCACAAAGTCAGCAGCGGAGAGGGAGCCGCCGGGATGTCCGGATTTTGCTTTGTGGATCATGGTGATCACCTTTTTCCTCAGTTCAATACTCTGTCTCTCCAGTTCTTCAACACTTACATTTTTCATATTCCTCGCTCCTTTTTATAAGAATAATAATGAGATTTTAGGTATATAGGTTACTAACAGCAGTACGATCAATGCCGCTATGATCAGTGATACAACTGCTTTTGATATCTGCTTCAGATTTACATTTCCCACACCGCAGGCCACATAGAGGTTTACACCTACCGGAGGTGTGAAAAGTCCGATTGCCAGGTTGACGATCATCACAACGCCCAGGTGGATCAGATTCACGCCCAGCGCCTGTGCCACCGGTACGAACAGCGGGGTAAAGATATATAACGCTGAGGTCGAATCCAGGAAGCATCCTGCGATCAACAGGATAATATTTACTATAATAAAGAAAACAATTACATTTCCGCCTGTGGCATTCTGAAGTGCGGAACTGATTGCCACGTCGAGTCTTGCCCTTGTGAGCACATAGGCAAACAGGCTGGCTGCCGCTGTGATGAACATGACGGTGGCTGTTGTGGATGTGGTATCAAGAAGCAGGGCATAAAATTCTTTCAGCCTTATTTTCTTGTAAATAAAGATTCCTACAAACAGACCGTATACCACAGATACCGCCGCGGCCTCTGTGGGGGTAAAGATACCGCCGTAGATACCGCCCAGGATGATAACCGGCATCATGAGTCCCCAGAAAGCATCCTTGAATGCCAGCCAGCGCTCTTTTCTGCTGGCCTTCGGCAGTGTCTTCAGATCGGATTTTCTTCCTACCAGAAGCGCCACTACCATGAGTGCGAATCCCATCAGGAGACCCGGTACCAGTCCTGCGATAAACAGGTCCCCGATGGATGTATCGGCGATGGAGCCATATACCACAAAGGTTATGGAGGGAGGAATGATGACCCCTATGGCTCCGGCCGCTGCCATTAACGCTGCGGAGAACGCAGGTTTATAGCCTGATTTGATCATGGCCGGCACGATGATAACTCCCAGTGCCGCCACGGTTGCCGGACCTGAACCGGAAATTGCCGCGAAGAAGCAGGCAACGATGACACATACAATGGCAAGTCCGCCTCTGATATGTCCTACACAGGCCTCGGCCAGTTTGATGAGTTTCTCAGATATTCCCGCTTTCTCCATGATGTTTCCTGCCAGGATGAAGAAAGGAATTGCCAGTAATACGAATTTGCTGGTTGACGCCGACACGATCATGGGAAGACTGCTCATTACCGTATCCAGCGGTCTTCCTGCCCCCTGGGCAATCATAGCTACCACGCTGGAGGTACCGAGGCACACAGCTATGGGCGCTCCCATGAGAAGCAGTACGGCGAAGCTGATAAATAGAATTGCTGCTACCACTATTTGCTTACCTCCTCTTCCGGATTTCTCTTAATCTCTTCTATCAGAACCTGTATAAACCGTATTGTCGCAAAGAATGCACCAATCGGTACAAAGGAACCGAAGATCCATTCCGGCCACTGCATGCCTGCTGTAACCTGTCCCAGAATCCTCTGATTCCTCACCATAAGGATTCCATAGTAGAAAATAGCTCCGGTAAACAAAACTGCCACAAAGTAACCGATAATCTTCAGCACCTTCTCTGCATTCGGCCCGACCGCGTCGGTCACAATGCTCAGTCCCAGGTGCGCTCTCCGCTTTGCCGCTATGGCTGTACCCAGCATACTCAGCAGTACGAAGAGATATGTGGTGATCTCCTCCGAGAAAGAAAAGGATGCACTGAACAGGTATCTGGCAACCACGTTCGCAAATGTGAGGATCGTCATAACGATCAGGCAGGCCGCCGCCAGTATCTCCTCTATCTTGTCAAATATCCGCATTTTATTTCCTCCCTCTCCTATTCGCTCTCTATCCGGAAAGCTTCGCAGGCTTTCTCGCCGTATTTTTCAATAAATTCCTGTTTCACGCCGCTGATCTCTTCCTTGAAAGCATCCAGTTCTTCCTCCGTCAGTTCTGTCACGGTCATACCCTCGGATCTGAACTCCTCCACAATGTCAGCCTCCTCCTGCTCCACAGTATCTCTTCCCCACTCACAGGCTTCCTTTGCCTTCTCCTGGAGAAGGTCCCTTGTTTTTTGCTCCAGGGATTCCCAGATCTCTGTGTTGGCTACAAACAGGTCGTTCTCATATGTATAGTTCCATAAAGTGAGGTAGTCCTGGATCTCATCCATCTTGGCGGACTCTGTAATGCAGATACCGTTCTCCTGTCCGTCGATGGTTCCCTGCTGGATGGCTGTGAAGACTTCGCTCCAGCTCATGGCTACCGGATCTGCCCCTAAGGTCTTAAAGAATTTCATATAGACTTCACTGCCCGGCACACGGATCTTCAGTCTCTTCACATCCTCCGGTGTACGGACCTCACGCTTGCTGTTGGTGATCTGGCGGAAACCGTTGTGGAAAGAGCCCAGATAGGTGATTCCCTTTGCCTCCAGCCGCTCCGCGTAGTATTCCCCTCCGGTGTTGTCAATGATCTCTCTGGCATGCTGGTAATCATCAAAGATCCACGGGATCGTTGCCACGGAAAGCTGTTCGTCAATGACTGCCATAACACATGTGGCATAGGCTGCCAGATCCACGCCTCCGCCTGCGATCATCTCAATTCCCTTTGTGGAGTTTCCTCCTGCAAGCTGGTCGTTGGGATAGACGGCTATGGTCACATTTCCATCGGATGCCTCCTCCACCAGTTCCGCAAATTTGTCCGCCACTCTGGAGTCAATCTGAATGTCCGTTCCGTTCACTGCCATGACCAGTTCAATCTTCTGATACCCTTTTCCGGCTTCCCCGGAAGCCCCCACATTCTTCGTTCCGCCGCTGCACCCCGTAAGCAGCCCTGTCATAACGGCTCCGGCAGTCAGCAGGCTTAACACCCTAGCTTTCATAAATACCTCCTTTAGTGTTCCCCCGTTTTTTAACATCCTACGTTGGTTGTTTTTCTATGATTACATCCTAACATCCCATGTTCTAAAAGTCAACTGTTTTCGGTAGATTCCATTATATGTACAATTTTCATCTCTATTTTCTGTACATTATGCACAGAAAGAGAAGCAGATACCCCTGATTCTCCTTTGCTGCAATCTGTTCTTATCTTCTAATTCTGTTCTGAAGAGGATGTGTTCTCTTCACTGATCAGTTCTCCGTTTCTGATCGTGATGGTCTTATCGGAAAACTCCAGGACCCATTCACAGATGTAAGCATCGCCTGCCATCTCATTTTCCCATCCCATGCTGCCTTTGACAAAGAGTCCTTTTCTAAAGCGCAGGGCCTTCAGGTAGGTACGGGTGCCGATGATGTTGCCGCTGCTGTCCTCTATATTTTCTGTCATTCCATTGAATTCCAGTTCGCCTCCTTTTGGCGTCAGCTCCAGATATGCTCCGTTTTCCTTCAGGCCGTAAGACAATTTTACATCACTGGACAGCACATTTCTGCTCCCCATGCTGTACCCTGTAAAAGTCCAGACCAGGGCCGCGGCCAGAATTATGACAGCAAACGCCGCAGCGATCAGTACCTTTTTCCTCTTCTTCCTCATTCCCACGATCAGAGCTGCATCCGTCACGTCCGCTTTCGGCAGGATCTCAGGAACTTCCCCGGTCATCTCCCGGTAATATTTACTGCATTTTTCACATGTCTTTAAATGTTTTTCAATTTCTCTATTGCTCTCCTCGCTGGTCAGTCCGTCTGCATAGGAAGGCAGAAGGTCCTGTACTACATCACATTTCATGCCTGTTCTCCTCTCTGATTTTCTGCTTGCCCCGGTAAAATGTTACCCGCGCCCAGTTCTCGTCCCTGCCCAGTATCTCCCCGATTTCCCGGAAACTGAAATCCCCGCTGATTCTCAGATACATGACCTCACGTACAGGTTCCGGAAGCTGATGCAGTCTCTTATACAGGTACAGCCTCTCATCCCTGGCTATCAACTCCTCATCGGGCTGCATGGCATCTGAGGGAATTTCCTTTTCCGGCTCATACACTGCTGTCCTCTGTGACTGTTTCACTTCTTTTATCCAAAGGTTCTTTGCAATCTGGCAGAGCCAGACATAGAGTCTGCAGTCACCCCGGAAGCTGTCTATGGATTTCATGGCCCTGAAAAACGTCTCCTGCGTCAGTTCTTCCGCAGTATGGGGATCATGGCAGAGGCTGAACAAGTATTTGTATACCTGGACAGCATACTTTGTGTAAATCTGCTCTATATCCTGCATCTTTCGTCCTCCTTATCCATAAGAGTTGCCAGCGTTTCTTTCGTTACAGATAATTTTAAAATTTATATTTTATTAGTTGTAAATTGTGGTAATAAACAAGACAAGTATATCTTGAATTAATATCTTGAATCTGTTATGATAAAAATATAAAAGGAACAACCGCCCACAAGGTGGGTTGACCAGGAAATAAAGGAAAGAAAAACCACCCTCAACTGGCCAAGTATTCGGGTGGTTTTTCTATGTTAAGTCAATGACAAATCAAATAATAGTGTCAATAAAACCCTGATGATTCAGCACAGCCCGTTACACCTTAGCTTTGAAAAGTGCAATCAACCTTTCAAAGCCAGGGCGTAACGGGCTATATTAATGAAACCTGCAGATTATCTGCATAAATTGCAGGCAGCGTCAGTCCGCATATCTCCGCAGACGCTCCGTTATGCTCTTTCCCGTCATCCGTCTGTACATGAAGACTGCGGTCAGTATACAGATTGCAGGCAGGGTTGCCGCGATTACTGCCGTCCATGCCCAGGGATAATAGAATTTAAAATAGAGCAGGTCCTGTTTTATGGCCTTTCCCAGAAACCAGAGGACAGCGGAGCCCAGCGTAAGAAGCATCCCAATCACACTCAGGCCATAGAATGCACCTTCCAGGACCACCAGCCTGCCAAGCTGTTTTCTGGTCATCCCCACGCTCTCCATAACAGCCAGTTCCTTCTGCCTGGATGACAGACTTGTATAAAGTGTATTGAAATAGTTTGCAATTCCCATCACCATCAGCAGAACGCTCAGTACCCCCATAACAATCCGGCTAGCGCGGATATAGGAGGAGGCGTCATTCAGGGCATCTGATTTGCTGTTCATATAGATGTAGTGCTTTTCATCTCTGGTCCTGTTGTCCTGCTGTATAATTCCGGTAATCTCCTGTTTGATAAGCGGTTCCTTCTGCCTGTCCACATCAATCTGTATACCGAAGATTTTATCCTTGAAATTCAGGCTCCTGAAAGCCTTCTCCGTCATGATAAAATAATTGATCCCGCTTCCGTGGGTTGTCATATTCAGTTTGGGAAAGTGTTTTTTTGATATATCCAGGTATCCGGCGCAGGAAAGTTCCCCTTTCAGATACTTGTCATCCACTTTATTCTCAAATAGTGAAAGGCTGTAAAAATGCAGAGGCATTCCAATCGTTTCATCACCATCTTCCTGCAATTCTTTTGACAGCTCATGCGTATGCAGAAGCATGGTGCCTGTACCGTTTTCCAGGCTGTCCACATCCGCATTTATCCCATATTCCTCCACATACTCTCTCAGTTCTTCAACAAACGCATCGTCTACAATCTGTAACGTGGCAAAAAAACTTACGGCTGTGGTGCCGTATACAGATTTCAAACGGGGCAGAAGGGCTTCGTCCCCTCCCTCCTCTGTTCCGTTTGTCTCAGAGGGCATATTGATCATGGCAAAGCAGCCTTTTGTATATCCCATTTTGTCTTCAGACACACCATCAACTGCAAGTATTCTGTCTCTTAACTCTTCTGTAATGACCGGTGTGTTATCATCCCAATCATATGATGCATATCCCGCGTCGCGGTCAATGTTTGTAAAAGTACTGATTTCAAAGTCGTGCCGCTCCTCAATACTGTTTGTAATATCCGTCCCCCTGCTTATGACTACTGCTCCCAGCGCACAGATACACCCCATGCTCAGGGACAGCAGGGTGACTGCAAATCTTCTCCCGGAACGTGTGATATTCCGCCATGCCATCCCTGCAATGGATGCCCCGTCACTGCAGTGTTTCCTGCTTCCACGTCTCTGCAGGATACTGCTCCGCGGCTGCCGGGTGCATCTCTGACGGCGGTAGGTATGGCTGGCTGCCGCAGATGCAGTCTCCTCGTAACGGACAGACTCTATGGGACTGAACTTCACCACTTTTCTGACAGCGATCCCTGCAGCCAGAAGCGTTGTCAGTCCTACGAACACCACACTGGCTGCCAGAAATGCGGGATAAAACACAGCCATCCCTCCGGCACTTCCCATTCCGTGGAGATATAATTCTCCCAGCGTCCCCGGAAGCAAAAATTTCACCACAAAAGAACCGGCAGCAGCCCCTAAAAGGCATCCTGCAAGAATCATTCTCCCGGTCTGGCAGAACACGATCTTTCTGATCTGTCCGCCGGTCGTGCCAATGGTTTTCAACAGACCATACTGGCGGATATCATTGCCAAGAGTGATGGACATTACATTGTAAATCAGCAGAAAGGCTCCCCCCAGAATCATAACACTGCAGAGAAATGCCACCATATAGCTGCCGATAAAATCCTCCACCACCGTAAATGCCAGGGAATTCATCCCAATAAACTGCTGGGCAACAGATTCCGTGGACACATCCTCATAAAGTTTCGCCTCCATAAGTTCACCGTCTGCAAAAAAACCGTTCTGTTCCATGAGAATATAGCTGGCCGGAAATAGGGGAATCCCCAGACTTTCCAGATATTTCTCAGAGAAGTAGGCCACAGGGGCATTCAATATGGGGTTTACATAATCTTTATAATAACCGGATAAGACGAAACTGCTCTCTATAGCATCCCTGTTCTCCTGAAACCGGAGTTCTGCATCCAGCGTCATTCCTATATGGGGATTTTCAATGCCAAGCTGCTCCAATCCACGAAGGGGGAGCATAACTTCATTCGCTTCTTCCGGGTAATGGCCTGTGACATCTGTGTAGGCCGGTCTTATCAGTTTTTCAAATGCCGTATTGTCGAGAACCGTACAGCCCAGTACAGGCGCTCCGCCCTTATACCAGACGGCAAAGTCTTTTTCCAGGCCTGTATTTTTCACATATTCCAGTGTTTTTATTTTTTCATACTGCTTTTCTGAGCCGTCTTCCAGGGAGAGGCTGGCAACGCTGCCGTCATTTCTGGCGTATAAGAGATAGTCTGCCTCCATTTTCCCCCTGGCAATGCTGAATGCTCCGAATACCATGAACACAGCCAGGGCAACTGCCAGCGTCAGGACACGGTTTCTCCCCCTGTTCTTCCTGTAATTGGCCCGCGCAAGCTCCCGGATGACTTCCCTGTTGTTATTCCTTAATTCCATAGTCATTCCTCCCTCCTGCAGATCCGCCCGTCTTCCATCCGGATCATCCGGTCGGTCATCTGGGCAATCTCCTCATTGTGGGTGACTATAACTATGGTCTGGGAATATTCTTCCGCCATGGTCTTCATCAGACCGATTACCTCCAGACCGGTTTTGGAATCCAGGTTTCCGGTGGGTTCGTCCGCCAGAACGATGGCCGGTTTTGTCACCAGCGCCCTGGCTATGGCGACTCGCTGCTGCTGCCCGCCGGAAAGGGTGTTCGGCATCTGGTGCACCTTCTCATCCAGGCCCAGGGAATGAATGATCCTGTCCACAAATTCTTTGTTGATCTTCACACCATCCAGCTTCAAAGGCAGAACAATATTCTCATACACATTGAGCACGGAAACCAGATTATAATTCTGGAAAACAAAGCCGATGTTCCTGCGCCTGAATACGGTCAGTTCATCGTTATCCATGGCTGCCAGCTCATATCCTCTTACCATCACGCTTCCGGTGGTGGGATAGTCCAGACCTCCCAGCATGTTGAGGAGAGTGGTCTTGCCGCACCCGGAGGAGCCTATGACTGCGATAAATTCTCCCTCACTGATATCTATATCCACGCCGTCCAGCGCCCGGACTACCAGCTCCCCTGTTTTGTAAATCTTCTCAAGGCCTCTTGTCCTTAATATTTCCATACTTTCCTCCTTGCCTGCCCGCCGCAGGCTGTGCCGGTTAAGGCATTCCTGCTGTGTGCCTGTCGTGCTTAACAGGAAATGCACACACCTCATGCGGGCTTCTCTGTTATTTCTGCTGTCATGATATGAGGATAGCAGGTAAATCTAACAATCTTCTAACAGGGAAGATAAATGGAGATGGAAGTACCGTCCGCTTCCCTTTTCACTTTCAAAAACCCTTCATGCTGTTTCACGATCTCTCTTGTGATATACAGTCCTATACCGAATCCCTCCTGGCTGTTCACATTGCTCCCCCTGTAAAAACGGCAGAAGATGCGGTTTTCATCATCAACGATCCCCATGCCGAAATCGCGGACTTCAATCTGTGTGAACATTTCATTTTTCACTGCCCGGACAATGATTTCTGAATTTTCAGGGGAATATTTAATGCTGTTGTCCAGCAGATTGGCTGCTGCCTCGGAGATCCAGTTTCTGTCATGGGGAAGAGAGATGTTTTCCGGACAATCCAGAGTTATTTCCATGTGTTTTTCCTCTGCCTTCCTCCTTACCTGGAAAATGGCTTTTGCCAGGGTCTTTCTGAGGTTCTGTCTCTCTTTTCTGATCTGGATAATGCGGTGTTCCATGCGGGATGCGGAAATGAAGCTCTCTGTGAGAAACTTTATCTTCCGCTCTGACTGCTCCACTGCCCGGATGCAGGTATCCTGCTCCTCTGCTGTCAGCTCCTGTTCACGCAGAAGGGAAAGGTAGGTCTCCATATTGGTGAGAGGGGTTCTGATCTGATGGGCAATCTCTGACAGAAAGCGGCGGACCTCCTCCTGTTCTTCCAAAAGTTTTTCATTGTATTTTGTCACAATGGCATGGATTTTTACAGTCTGTGCCTGGAGTTTTGATACCAGGCTGTCAGCGGTTTCTGTTGTGACAGGGCTGCCGTTTCCCTGAATAAGCTGTTCCAGAATATCGGATATCTGTATCAGATCATCCTCGTATTTTTTTCTTATACCTGAAAACACCGGGAGATAACAGCAGAGAAAACAGGCCGTCAGAAGCAGATATCCGGCATCCGCGGTCAGAAAGGAAGCCAGAATCCCCGCGGCAATGGGCAGGATTCCTGCAGTGTAATATATCTTTTTCTTCATAGGCTAATCTCCGAAAGTGTATCCCAGGCCGAATACATTTTTCACAAATATGGGATGGGCATTGTCCGGTTCTATTTTCTTTCTCAGGCGGTTGACGGTGACGCTCACTGTATTTTCCACCACAAACTGACCGTCAATATCCCAGATCCTCTCCAGTATGGTCTCCTTTGTCAGAATTTGTCCGCGGTTTTGGACCAGAAGTTCCAGAAGACTGTACTCCTTTGCCGTGAGATTTATCTGACGCTCCTGGTAAAACACCTGTTTTTTCTTCCAATTGATCCTGAGGCCGCGAAACAGAAAACTGTCTTCCTCCCCGCCGCTTCGGCGCAGAATGGCCTCAATCCGCTTTTTCAGCACACTCATCTGAAAAGGTTTGACCACATAATCATCACATCCGGCCTCGAATGCCTCCAGCATATCGCGCTCTTCATCCCTGGCAGTCAGAAAAAGAACCGGTATCTTACTAAAGCGTTCCGCCTCCCGGCAGATGGAGATTCCATTCCCATCCGGCAGATTTATGTCAACCAACATCAGGTCAGGGTTATCCTGCAGCAGAGCGATCCCATCCCTGCATGATTTTCCGGCGGTTACCTGATACCCCTCTTTTTTCAGAGTGATGACAAGGGCCTTATTCAGAAGTTCGTCGTCTTCAATCACTGCTATTTTCTTCATCTGTACTCCTTTTTTTCGTTATCTATCCTGAAATTATAACAAATGGCAGAGATTCTGAACAGAGGGAACTATCTCGACCTTTGGTCTGTTGCAAATAGCAGGAGCCAAAATATAAAATTTTTATAACCCATTGACAGAACAATCCGAATGCTGTATCTTGTCACTATCTGTTATTTAACCCTGCAGTATATAGCGGGCTATAAGGCAGGCTGCCCGATACGGGTATGGCTCATTTGCAGCCAGATCATTCATCTTAGCAGGCTTTCCTGCATTCCGGCGTTTCGCCAAAAATCTCAATTTATTTATGAAAACAAAATATCCGGATGCGGAACTTATGTCACTATTTTGCCGTGTCTGTTTGAAAGCGTGGTGCTGCCTTTGACATAATTTTCGATTGAATATCTTGTTATAATTTGCTAAAATAAAAGAATATAATGCATGAGTGATATTGCATATCAAAATAAAGATATCGTATCAAAAATATTCGGTCACGGGCTGAAGGAAAAATCCCTTGAGGTCTATGGCATTCCTATGTCCCGGGTTGTGAATGTCCTTCCGGTGAACCTGCCGGCAATCGAGGCCAGCGAACTCAATACGGATAATCTCTTTGAGCTGGAAGATCATTCTGTGGCACTAATCGACTATGAAAGCCAGTACACGGAGCTAAGCAAAGTGAAATATATCAATCACATAGCCAGGTTTCTAAAACGGTATGGGGCAGGGAGCCCAACAGGAAAAACTCGCATTAAAACTGCTTCTAAAAGGCCAAAGCCCGGAAGAAATCTCCGCAAAAACAGGCCTGCCCGTAGCTGCATTAAATCAAATCAAAAATTAGCATATCCGTCATTTACATTTCTCAGGCTGAAAATCCCTGCACCTTCCCAATCTAAAAGATTATAAGCGCAGGGATATTCATGTCTAATATATGTTTTCTTCTGTTATCTGCTCCGGAAAATATTTCTGATTATAAGAATCCATCATATATTCAACCGGAAGTACACAGAGCATGCAGTATAAAACGGCTCCCGTTATAACACTGATCCGTACCATGGGAAACGTTCTCCACTGGCGCACAATAACCAGTGTAAACACCACTGCCATCCAGATCATAAACACCATTGTCAGTACCCTCTTGATGGTAAAGCCAAAGGCGGCTATATAAAGCACCATTTTACTCATGGCAGTCAGTATAAGAAGCAGAGTGAGTACAGAAAGAAGGACATTGAGCCAGCGCAGCACTGCACTGCTCTCTTTTCCTTTTCTGGAAAACAAATTGGCTCCCAGCAGAAGGACCAGATTCAGCGCAGCGATCTGGCAGAGTTCAAAAAATCCTCTCCTGGCATATTCCGCATAGGTAAAGTTCTCCGGCCGGATTCCGGCAAAGGCGGAAAACAGATATTTTCCCTGCAGCCCTATGAACAGCAGATAAATGGCGCATACGATCAGTATGGCTGTAGTGACGGCCGTATTGGGCACGATCCGGATAGAGCGGGAGGTTTCCCGGAGCTCCTCTTTGTCAATGCAGTCCGTATTTCTCTTATGGATTCCACCGTAAATCAGTCCGAATAAATATGCCGAAACAGGCAGGGAAAGTATCATCCTGGCAAGAGTATACAAAAAGTGCTCCTGGATATACAAACCACTGTTCTGCATCAGCCTCTGAAACCCTTCATCCGCACTGGACAACAGGGGAAGCACAAGGAGCAGAACAGGGACAGCTATGATAATGCCCAGGATAATATAGCGGATATCCTTCCCTCTGCCCTTCTTTTGAAGCTCCTCGTCCGTATCCCTGTCCTCGTGTATTCCCGTTATAATCTTAAAACCACATCCGAAGTTACCGAAAGGCACCCGCAGCAATGCATTCCATCCGTCAAACACAACCCACTCCGACGTCTTATCCTTTTCCAGAAGACTGCCGGATATAAGCAGTGTCCAGTACGCCGCACATACGATCAGCATTGGGACCTGCAGAAACGGCATGGCGCTCCAAAAGGCATACGGTACTCCAACGCCCAGCATAATGACCATCCAGAACCAGCTCTCCCGTCCCGGACGTCCCCCCTTCAGGAAAATATAGGCCAGTACTGCAGCCGCATATGCAGCAGTATAAAATGCCAGATGACTGCCGAAATCCATGCTGGTAAAGGTATATACAAACCCATATCCCACCAGCAAATACAGCCAGGCAAAACATTTATCTTTTCCATCCGCCTCTATGGGTTTTGCCTTTATCCACTCATTTTCCTCAAAAACAGGCGCACTTTCACAGGGCAGACCGTTCTCACTGCCTGCCGGCATTTGTTTTTCCGTATTCATATTTTACTGCTCCTTTCTCACTTCTGATTTTTTAACCCCAAACTGCCGTGAGCGTTTGATAACTACCCATATATTAATCGTCCACATACTCCAGAATATCTCCGGGCTGGCATTCCAGGGCCTTGCAGATACTGTTTAATGTGCTGATCTTTATCGCTTTGGCTTTGCCGTTTTTTAATACCGAAATATTGGCCATTGTGATTCCCACACGCTCAGACAGTTCCGTGACGCTCATTTTCCGCTTCGCAAGCATAACATCTATATTAATAATAATCGCCATCTTCTGTCCCTCCTATATGGTCAGATCCTGGTCTTCCTGTATTTGGCTTGCATTATAGACCAAATGGGACAGGGCAGCACACAGGACTGTGAGTGTAATGCAGATAAACAAAATCAAAACAATGCCGAATAAATAGCCGATTCCCAGAGAATACCACCCCAGAACACAGAACACTGCCAGAAACAGGGCGTAAAGCACACTGTCAGCCAGTGTATAGTGGCTCATCTGCTTAAGCGCCTCTGCGTTTTCCCGGCAGAAAGACTTGTTCTCTCCGATCCTGCTGCATACGCCCCAGAATTTGGCCAGACATAGGAAGCAGGGAATCGCTGTTATCCAGATGAAGATACAGGTTCCCCAATACACACCTTTTCCCGCCAGTCCGTCCAGCACCTGCCTCAGTACCGAGGGCAAAAACCACGCCACCAGCGCCAGAAACAGGATTCCGGTTCCGGCTGTTATTAATTTCAAATACTTTGACATTTCTGATTGCTTCATGATTCTCCTCCTGCAGTTTCAAAATAGATAAATGATTTCTGTCCTTTCTGGCTCCATTATATTGCTTGCGAATCGGAAAGTCAATATATTTTTATTGTTTTACGATAAATTTTATTTGTATTGGATTAAAATCCGTTCTACAGACAGGGTTTTCCGTACAGCAAAACCCAAAATAATTCTCCCGAGCAGCAGCAGAAAAAAAGCCAGGCACCGGTGTGCCTGACTCCTTTTGACAGATGCTCCCTTTTTCATTTACAATTCCCTGTAATATGGACATATATCTTCATAATGCCCATCCTTCATCAGAAAACCGCCGGGAATAACGCCCAGTTGTTTAAATCCCAGTTTTTCATACAGATGCCGTGCTGCCCTGTTAGTCCTCACAACAGCATTAAACTGCAGAATCCGGAATCCGCACATGCGGCCCTGTATGAGACAGTCCTTTACCAGCATCTCCCCGATGTGTTTTCCCCTGGCTGCAGACTTCACCGCATAACTGGCGTTGGATATATGGCCGCATCTGCCCACATTGTTCGGATGCAGAATATACAGTCCCAGAATCTCACCTGTCCCTGCGTCCTCCGCCACCCCGCAGTATGTCTGGCAGCAGAAAAATTCCGCGCCCGTTTTCTCATCCAGCAAATCCAACTGCGGATAAGCCACGCCCTCCTCCACCACCTCGTTCCATATGGAAATCATACTCTCTATGTCTTTTTCCTCAAACTTTCGGACATTAATATCCATAAATTCTCCACCTCTGTATCTCATTTTTATCCGTAATTTTATTATACAATCCCTGTCAACCATAAATCCTATATTTCCTGCATTACAACTCTTTTTTTATTATATTTTTGTGTTAGAATAGTAATAAAAGGGGGGAATTTTATGGGCAAAACACTGGTAAAAATATTTTTAGTACTGGTATTTCTCGGGGTGCTGCTGAGTCTGCTGCCCTACGCATGGATACTGCTGATCCCGGCAGTCTTTTTGTACCGGAGAAAATTCAGGGAGGAACCGCTCAGGAAGAAAAAATACACTGCGGCACTGGGCGTTCTTTCTCTGTTGTCACTTGGTACCTTCGGCTACGCCCAGGCATCCGGCCCTGCGGTTGAAAAGATATCCATATCTCCCACATCCAACTATGAGATGGATGTGAATGCAGAATATCCGATCAACATTCAGGTCCAGCCTGAGGATGCACGCCTCAAAAATCTTGAACTGGTAACAGATAACGGCCTTCTGACCCTTGATTATTCTAAGGGCGAGACCTCCGGAGTGATCAAAAGCTCAGGGAAAACAGGGGAAAGCAATGTCTATCTAAAGACAGAGGACGGCAAAAGCAGCAACGCCATACATATCTCTGTTACGGATAAGAAAGCCGAAGCCGAGGCACAGCAAAAGGCTGAGGCTGAGGCTAAAAAACAGGCTGAGGAAGAGGCTAAACAAAAGGCAGAAGCCGAGGCCAAAAAGCAGGCCGAGAAAGAGGCAAAACAAAAAGCCGAAGCCGACGCCAAAAAACAGGCCGAAGAAGAGGCTAAACAAAAGGCAGAAGCCGAGGCCAAAAAACAGGCTGAGGAAGAGGCAAGGCTCCAGGCAGAAGCTGCCGCAAAGCAGCAGGCTGAGGAGGAGGCAAGGCTCCAGGCGGAAGCCGAAGCCCAGCAGCAGGCGGCTGAGGAGGCAAGACTCCAGGCAGAAGCAGAAGCTGCAGCCCAGGAGGCAGAGGCCGCTGCAGCCCAGCCCGTAGAGCAGATGGTCTGGCTCTCGGCGACCGGAAAAAAATACCACAGCATACCCAACTGCGGCAATATGAATCCCGACAATGCCCGCCAGGTTCCGCTTTCCCAGGCCGAGGGCCGGTATGAAAGATGTAAAAACTGCTGGTAAATTCCGCAAAGTAAAATTCCTGTGCACCATAAAGGCGCACAGGAATTTTACTTCATCTAGTCTGTTATTATAAATTTTTTCTGTCCTTTATAAAGCCATCCACTTCATCAGCGGAAATGTCCAGCGCATATGCGAATTCACTGTACAGCGCTTTCTCCGCTATCTGGCGGTACTTTTTATCCATGCTGGTAATAGAGCCTCTCTTCGTGGTTCTCTGGTACAGTGTTTTCAGAATTTTCACCCATGCTTCACATTCGCAGCTTGAAATGCAGGTCTTGTATTCCCGCTCCCTCATCCGCTCATTTGTAACCCAGAGAATATCAATGTCATCCATCTCGTCAATCAATGTCAGTGCCTCTTCTCTTGTCGCAGGTCTTCTGATATTGTGTTCACCTTCCACAGGGATGTATGCCTTCTCCTTTTCATCATCCACAGACTGCATGGTATAGTATATTTTCTTCCTGTCAGCCCCCGAAAAATCCAGAGTTCCCACTTTTTGAACCTTATACAATCCCCTGCATTTAAAAACTACAATATCGCCTTCCTGTATCATACGGCACGCTCCTTCCATATCCAGAAAAGCCCTGACCTGCCGAAAAGGGCAAGACAAGGCTTATCAATGCGAGTTCCTACAGTCTTAGTATAGCACCTTTCAGAAATTATTGTAAGTGTTATTTTAATGTATTGACAATTTTCAGCGATTCTCCCAATAGAAAGGCAGTTTTAGCTTGTACAAATCACACATATGCCCCTCTCTGTGACCTGTCCGCCTGCCCAGGCTTCCGGAGAGCGGCGCATTGGCAAACTAAAAAAGCGTAAATCCAAAACCTGGATTTACGCTTCCTGCCACTGGGTAATCTCATTTTATCTGTGGTACAGCTTATTATAATACTCCAGAGAATAGTGATACAGCTCGTCTCTGGCAATCTCTTCTTTTACAGGGTCCGGGGTCTCTGTCATGATCCACGCCATCATTCTGCCGTTCTCTCCGAAGTGATCCACATAGTCGCGGATTGCCGCACGGATCTGCTTTTCATCCCAGTCCGCACCGATATTGACGGGGAAACAGAAGGTCATCTGTTTTCCATAGGTGTTGTGCAGGAAATCCGGATCATTTGCGTTTGCCTGAGGTGTCCACATATCAATGCCCATCTCCAGCATTTCCGGCACATACTGCATATTGCGTCCGCAGGAGTGCAGTTCTATGAATTTGCCCTGGTCTTTTACGAATTTCAGATAACGGGATGTAGCCGGCATAAGCTGTTCCCGGAACATTTCGTTGGAGAAAAATCCGCTCCGCTGGGTTCCCCAGTCATCGTGATAGAGAACGCCGTCCACTCTGCCGTAATATTTGAAGATCTGCTCTGTACTCTCGATCTTATAGTCCGCCATTTTCTGGAAAAACTCCTCCAGAAGCTCCGGCTCCTCATAGAAAGCCACCAGGGATTCATCAAAAGGAATCAGCTCATGCAGCCTCTCAAAAACACCTTCCACGCACTCGTAAATATGAGGCCTGTCAGGGTCCAATGCCTTCTGCAGCTTCTCGCCGTCAGCCTTGAAATCCACAACTGACAGATCCGGCCACGAAAGCTCTTCCTTCCATTTTGCAAAGTCAGAGATGGTACGGGTTCCGGGACGGGTGATCATACCGTTGATTCCCTCCACCATGAACCAGTCAACACCCCACCAGTCATAACCATCCACCTCCGGAACCGGGTGTTCCTCCATGGCGTCCGGCCAAACTGTATTGGATTCATAAAAATACGCCGGCATCCAGTAAGGCTCTTCCCCTTTTACGCACCGGATATAGTTTTCCCTCACGCTGATAGGCCGTTTCTCAATGGGTGGCTTCGGCTGCTGGAAAATCCACGGAAAACTTCCCTCTGCCTGCCAATGTTTGGAATAATCCCTGTTTGCCGCTGTCTGCATAAATTTCGATACCATACAAAATACCTCCTGTCCTTTTTACACCAATAATACACTTCTCTCTTAATAATATTATTGTAGTCAATCAGGACAGAAGATGATAGAGCACTGCATTACAAAAATGGAAAATTTGAAAACTGCATTTTTGTATGGAGCATACCAACCTTTTTATTTAACCCTGCCTGTGCTGCCGCGCACGATAAGCCTGGCGGGCACAATGATTTTCAATCCGATCTCTCTGCCGGAGGCTATGTGTTCCTCCAGGATACGCACTGCTTCCTCACCTAAAAGTTCCATGTGAAGCCGCACGGTGGTAAGGGAGGGAACCAGATAATTGGCTACGGATATGTCATTATATCCCACCACACTCATATCTCCCGGAATCTGCAGCCCTTTTTCGCTTATGGCCCGATAACACCCCACTGCCAGCGCATCATTGCTGGCGAATACAGCCGTTGGCCTCTCCTTCTCCTCCAGAAGCTCACGGCACAGCACATAACCGTCCTCAGGTGTAAATCTCCCGAGTCTCACAAGAGACTCCCGAAATTCACCTGTCCGTTCCATATATTCTTTATAGGCCACAATTCTGCTGTCATACACTTCCTCGCCGTCCCTGTCCACCTCGTAACCGCCAATGAACGCTATTTTTCTGTGGCCCAGTTCGGTCAGATAGTCCAGGACCGCTTCCACAGACCCTGCCAGATCATTGACGACGCAGTCAAACCTGTCCGACTTTGGCATGGCGTCCAAAAATACGGTGGGCTTTCCAAACACCTCAATCTGCCTTACCATGCTCCTGCTGAATGTTCCCAGACACAGAAGCCCGTCAAGCCCCGCCAAATCCTTCAGTTCCTCCAGATTCTGTATCTGGCGGTATTCTATATTTTCCGCCTCCAGCTTTCTCTCCACTGCAAGACGGACGGTAAGATAATAGATATCCCGCAGTTCCTCCTCCCTGGTATAGGAGTAATAGACTCCCACCGCAAGGCGGCGCTTTCTGCTCTTTCTCTCTTTTAACTGATACTGCAGTTCCCTGGCCGTTTCAAATATCTTCTTTCTGGTCTCTTCCTGCACATTCAGTGTATCATCGTAATTCAAAACCCTGGAAACAGTTGCTGTGGAAAATCCGGTCCGATCTGCGATGTCTTTTATTGTAGCCATCTTAGTTACCTCTCTGCATGATACAATTTTCAAACACGCTCTAACATCATCTTACCATATCGCCCGAAAGCCCGCAATGGATTTATCCGGTTCCCTCCGTACCCGACGGAACACTTCACGAAGATTCCTCTCACATATCCCGCGCCTCTGCCGGCATCTCCGGCTCCCCTGCGGAATTCGCAAGTATGACAGCCCCCAGGATTATGACGCATCCAAGTATCATGCGCAGGGTAATGCTCTCATGGAGAATGATTACGGAAAATAAGGTTCCGAAGACAGATTCCATGGACAGGATAATGGCCGCCTTTGTCTCATCCACATATTTCTGGCACGCGGTCTGAAGAAGATAACATATGGTCGTGCTTATGATCCCAAGGTAGAGTACACTGCCCCATCCCTTTGCAGTGACCTGAAACTGTACCTGCCCGGAGGCTGCCATGAATACCAGGGACAAAACAGCGGCTGTACACATCTGAACAAAATTCAGCACAGACGCCCTGTATTTCTTTACAAAGATACTGGTCAGGAAAATCTGGAAAGCAAATCCCACTGCACATATCAGCGTCAGCCCGTCCCCCAGTCCCAGGGATAAGTCCTTATCCAGGGACAGAAGACCAACCCCCGCAATTGCCAGCACTGCGCCTGCTATCCCCTTCAGCCCCACCTTCTTTCTGCAGATCAAAAACGCGATAAACGGTACGATCACCACATTCGTCGCAGTCAGAAACGCATTCTTTGACGGCGTGGTATACTGAAGCCCTATGATCTGAAGGGAAAATCCAAGAAAAAGCGCAGTCCCCATAAGCGCACCTGCCTTTAACTCTTCCCTTTTCACACCTTTCAGGCTGCGGATGCTGATCCCTCCCATGAGCACAGAGGCCAGAAGAAAACGGATCGCCATGATCTGAAAAGGCAGAAGGCTGTCAAGGGCCATATCACTGGCTACGAATCCACCGCCCCAGATGACCGTGACTACGATCAGTCCTGCAATTGCCATGTATTTCTTCATAACAGCCTCACGCCTCCAGGGGCTTCAGACAGATATCCGGCCCGATACTGCATAAAAATTCCGCCAGCACGTCAATACATGCCTGTACATCACTCATACTGCACACCTCTGCCGGATTATGCATGTAGCGCAGGGGTATGGACAGAACCGTAGTCGGTATCCCCCTTCCGGCAACGTGGATGGCATCCGCGTCTGTGCAGGTCCTGCCGCAGCCGTTCTCCCACTGGCAGCTTATATCCAGATTCTCCGCCGCCTTTTTCAGGCGCCCCACCAACATTTTATGGCTGAAGGAGTTCTGCAGAAATACAGGTCCGCCCCCAAGCCCGATCTCTCCGTTTTCAATGGCCCTTGTCCCTTCATAGTCGCTGGTATATGTCACATCCACCGCAACCGCCAGAGTGGGGGCGATCCGGGATGCGCACCAGGAAGCGCCGTGTTTTGTAAGCTCTTCACCCACCGTGGCCGCTGCATAGACGCCGCATGTACAGCCCTTTTCTTTTGCCTTTCTGGTTGCTTCCAGTATAATGTACCCGCCCAGCCGGTTATCCAGTCCGCGGGCACAGAGCCTGTCATTCAGAAGCTCTCTGTAATCTGTGTCAAAGATCACCGGATCCCCCGGTGCTGCCGCCTCCATGGCGTCCTCCCTGGAAACCGCTCCGATATCAATGATAAGATCCGTGATCTCCGGCTCTTTCTTGTTCAGGGAGCTGTGATTGCGGACTGCGCCGAAAACAACTTTTCCGTTATGGATGACTCTGACTTTCTGCCCCGGATATGTGCCGGGATAGATACCCCCGGCTTTTGATACATGGAGCATTCCCTTCTCCGTTATATGTGATACCATCAGGCCGATCTCGTCCATATGGGCGGACAGCATGACCTTAATTTGGGATGCCGGATTGATGACACTCACCACATCGGCGATCTCATCCGTATAGATCTCATCCGCAAATCCCTCCGCGTATTTCATAACTTTTCTCTGTATATCCTCCTCAAACCCTGAGACGGATGCTGTTGAAAGCAGCTCATATAAAAATTCTCTGCTCATTTTCTCCTCCTTTCCTCTACACTGTTTGAAGCGCTCGCTCCCGCTTTTTATTGATCCGGTAATACAGGACTGCACTGAGCAGGAATCTGGATACCTGGTCCACTGCAATGATCAGCCAGACAGCCGTAAGCGGCAGTCCCAACACATAGGCCGCCAGCATACACAGCGGGATCCTGACGATCCAGATACCGAATCCCGCCACCAGCATGGGGGCATTTTTGTAGCCCATGGCCCTGATGGTCCCGTTGTATATCCTGGACAGGTTCTGGGGAATCTGGATAAATCCCATGACAAACACATACACAACGCCAATGGCCTGCAGTTCCGGCTTGTCTGTCATCAGCGTCATAAAGAACCTGGGCAGGAAAATGAGAAGTAGGGAGGTGATGGAACTGATCACAACCCCGACCTTCAGCAGTTCTTTGAAATATATTTTCCGCAGTTCCTCATCCTGCCTGCCGATGGCTCTCGCTGCCAGTGTGGTGGATGCTGTGCTGAAGCCGATGGCCGGCATCTCCGTGATCTCCTCTGCCTGTATGCCGAGCTGGTATGCGGCAAACGCCTGATTTCCGTAAAACAGGATCACCTTGCTTAAAATAATGGCAGAGAACTGCCAGAACATACTCTCCAGCGCTGCCGGAATCCCTGTTGTGTATATGTCATAAATGCACCTTCTGTCAAAGCTGAAAAACCGGTGCGCTGCAGGCATTTTCCGGAACAGCCCGCCCTTCTTTTTATACAGCAGATAAAGCCCGGTGCACGCCCCCACCGCCTGAGCAGTCACAAGGGCAGCCGCAGCCCCCTTGATTCCCATGCCTGGAACGCCGAAAGCGCCGAAGATAAAGCAGTATCCGCACACAATGTTGACCACATTCATGAGCACCGCAATATACATGGGCACCTTGGTATTGCCGTACCCCTGGAAAGATGCCGTTACCACGGTCATGATCACCACAAAGGGAAATCCAAACACAATGGTCTTCATATATCCCTGAGCCAGGGACAGAATCTGGGCATCTTTTGAGAAAAATCCCAGAAAAAGCGGTGCCTGAAAATACAGCACCACCTGAAAGATAAGTACAATGATCAGCTCTGTCAGCATGGTCTGCTCCGCGATCTTCCTGCACTCCTGATGTCTCCCCGCGCCGTATGCACGGGCGATCAGGACCGTGGCACCGATTGCCACGCCCTTGTAAAAGCACCATAAGGTATCCGTGATCCGGATACAGATTCCCTGTGCGGAAATATCGTTTGCAAGCAGTCGTCCCACCATAGCCGTGATCACCAGGTTAGCTGAGATCTGAAGTATGTTTTCCAGTATCATCGGAATAATGATTTGATAAATTTCCCGTTTTATAGCCTTTTTTCCGTACACAGAAACCTCCATCCTTTTGAAAACGGGTGTCATAAGGCACCCGTTTCCAGTTTATGTGCTGTCTATTCTTTTATTTGCCGAATTTTGCTTTCATTTCCTCCTGTTCCGCATTGAGAACTTCTGTGGGGTCACCGTTGTTCAGCATAACCTTTGCCATGGAGTTCTTGGACATTTCCAATGCCTCCGCAAAGTTGGCTGTGTAATTTACCTGTGGGACAGTCTTTCCTATCTCTGTGAACAGGTCAAAGATCTTCTGGCCTCCGAAGAACTCATCTCCCTCTTTGAACACGTCAGATTCCAGCGCTTTTAAGTAAGAGGGGTACAGGCCGTAATTCTGGAATCCTTCCACATTGGCATCCACGTCCTCCATAACGTATTTTACGAATGCCTTTGCCGCCTCAGCGCTCTTGCTGGCTGAAGGCACGGCAAGAACGGAACCGCCGTTTGACGCGCCCTGGCTTTCCGAGTCTGCCTGGAACTTCGGCAGCGGCATAACTGCCCACTTGCCGTCCTGGTCGGGAACCGCATCCTTGATGGAACCAACCATCCAGACAGCGTCTGCGATACATGCGAACTTGTCTGCGCCCATGCCGGCTACCATGTCATCCCATGAGGAGTTGTTGAAGGTAATGCCCGCGTCGTACATTTTCTTACAGGTCTCCATAGCCTGGATGGAAGCTTCTGAATTCACCTGCGTGTTGCCGTCCTTGTCAAAGTAGAAGCCGCCGCCCTCCATCATGAGAAGCCTGTATGTAGTATCATTTCTGGATTCCGCCATGCACAGCATGTCAGCTCCTGTCTTGTCTTTTAAAACTTTTCCTGCTTCAATGAAATCGTCCCAGGTCACAATATCCTCTGCCTTGATCCCTGCCTGCTCGAACAGATCACTTCTGTAGAACATGCCGCACGGGCCGGAATCCCAGGGATAGGCAATAACTTTGCCGTCAACCGTGCACTCTGACAATTTGATGGGGAAGAAATCATCGGGGTTGATCATATCTGTGAACTCTTCAAATTTTCCCGGGAATTTCTCTCCGAACTTTGCCATCTGTTCGCCTTCAATGGACACAATGTCAGGAAGTCCGATACCTGACTGCAGGCATGTGGTCATCTTCTGATACACCTGGTCTACGCCCATCTCCTCAAAGTTAAAACTCACATCCGGGTTTTCCTCCTGGAACTTTTCCGCCCACTCTTCCAGATGGGCCAGTGCCACGTCCCAGCTCCAGATCGTGATCTCACCGGAGAGTGCGCCTTCCTTATCACCGGAAGCCTCCTTTTTCGCTCCGCCGCTCCCGCCGCAGGCTGTCAGGGACAATGCCATCACTGCTGCTGTTACCAATGCCGCTGCTTGTTTCTTTTTCATTTCTTTATTCCTCCTTAAATTTTTTTACAGAATCAAATACACTACTCTTTCACCGCACCGCCCATGACGCCTGCCACGAACTGCTTCTGGAATACCAGGAAGATGATCATAATAGGCAGAACCGCGCAGACGGTCGCCAGCATGATCACACCGTAGTCTTTTCTCCACGCCACACCATCCAGCATAGCCAGGGCTACAGGGAAGTTGTACATGGATTTTGTGCTGAGAATGATCAAAGGCCACATAAAATTGTTCCACATACTCATGAACATATAGATTCCCAGGGCACCCACCGCAGGTTTCTGTGAGGGGAGCACCACCTTCAGGAAAATACCAATCTCCCCGCAGCCATCTATTCTGGCAGCCTCAATAAGGGAGGTTGGGAACGCCAGCATATTCTGCCGCATCAGGAAAATACCGAAGGCTCCGGCAAGACCGGGAAGCACAACCGCCTGATAGGTATTGGCCCAGCCGATATTGTTCATCAGCGTGAACAGCGGCACATACATTACCTGTGCGGGAATCATCATGGTTATCATGATAAGGCCGAACAACAGGCCCTTTCCCTTAAATTCAAACTTCGCCAGCGCATATCCCGCCATGGAGTGCAGCACTATGGCAAGGGCCGTGTAGCTGACTGTCATGATGGTGGAATTGGTAAGGATCCTCACAAGGTCCATTTTCTTGTTCAGGTTCGCAAAGTTCTCTGCCAGATGGGAGCCGAAAAACAGTTTCGGCGCTGCGCTCAGGATCTCCGCATTGGTGTTCGTGGCTGACACGAACATGAAATAAAAGGGAAACAGGGAGATCAGTGCTGCTATGGTCAGGAACACATAGGTGAAAACCTTGCGTCCGCTTATCTTCTTTCCTGTTGTTTTCACGAATTGTCACCTCCATTTGTAGCCTTGAACTGGACAAAGGACAGTATGCCGATAATGATCACCAGGGCATAGCTGAGTGCTGCCGCATACCCGAATTTGTAATACGAAAATCCGGTGTTGTACAGGTAATGCCCAATGGTTATGGTGGCATTGTCCGGCCCTCCTTTTGTCAGTACAAAGGACTCATCAAACAACTGCAGGGTTCCGATCGTGGAGGTAATGCTTACAAACAGGATGATGGATTTTACCATGGGAATGGTGATCCGGAAAAACTTCTGTAAAAAAGAGGCCCCGTCCATATCCGCTGACTCGTAAAGCTCTGTGGGGATTCCCTTCAGCCCGGCGATCATGATAATGGTGTTATAGCCGGTCCACCTCCAGGTGATGCCCATAATGACAACAGCCCTTGCGCCCCACACGGAATTCAGCCAGTCCACACCGCTCCATCCTACAGAGCGGAGAAAATGGTTTACCAGACCGAAATCGGTGTTGAACAGCAGTTTAAAGATCATAGCATAGGCAACCAGTGCTGTCACAGAGGGCAGAAACACGCTGATTCGGTAACAGGTCCTGAATTTCAGGAAATTCTCTTCCACCAGAACTCCCAGGATCAGGGACAGGATCACCATAACAGGCACCTGGATCGCCAGATAGATAAATGTATTGCCCAGGGACTTCCAGAACACCGGATCCCTGAACATGGTCACATAGTTGTTGATTCCGCAGAACAGGTACTCCCCGCCCTCAAAATCATAGAAGCTCAGCGCCAGCGATTTGATCACCGGATAGACCATGAACACCCCGAACAGGACTATCATCGGCAGTAAAAATATGTACGGCGCCGTTTTTTTGTTCACAAAGTTTCTTCTTCTTTCTTTTCCCCCAGCCATTTTTCTCTTCCTTTCTTACCTTCTCCTGTATTGCTCCGCCTTCTTAGCAAGGCCTTCCCGCTCTGCTCCGAAAATCTTCCAGGTAAATGCAAAGGGTTCGGGATAAAGCCTGTCTTTTTCCAGACACTCAGCGCCCCAGCTCGCACTTCCAAGCCCATGCTGTGCATAATCTACGGACAATTGGATATGTTCTGTCCTGTGCAGCTCGTTTGTGTGGGAGGCCTGTGTCAGATCTTCCTGGGTGTAGTGCAGTGCGCCAAAGGAGAATACTTCTTCTGATGCTATGCAGATTCCGCTGCCTGAATCTGTGAGAAACGCGGCCCAGCGGGTATCCTGATGGTTTCCTGTCTCCTGGGGCACCACGTAGGGGAAGTAAAAATCCTCCACCTGTTTTTCCCATAAGCCCACCGGATTTCCATCCCTGCAGTCCGGGTATGTCTCCAGGGGTCCTCTTCCATACCAGACAGCCTGCTCACAGGATTTGTCCAGCACGAACCGCATGCCGATCCGCGGGAAACTCTCCGGAAGCTGGACACCTGTGGGAACACCGCTGTATCTGGCGGTCACCAGTCCGTCCGGTGTGATGCGGTATTCCGCCTCCACGATCACTTTCCAGTCCACGGTAATGGGCGCGTATATCTGGGAAACCAGGATGGAAACAGCCTGTTCCTGTTCTCTCACCGTCACCTTCTCCACCATGTTCGTCATAGATTTCAGCATGCCTTTTTCCCAGATCTGTGCTACGTTCTTGTCATTGTCAACAGGAGCTCTCCAGAAGTTCAGGCCAAGTCCCTTTCTGATCAGGCGCTCCCCGTTTACTGTATAGCCGCTGAGATATCCGTGGATTCTGTCAAACTCGGCGGTGAAGTTTTTCCCTTCTATATAGATGGTTCCGCATTTTTCCGTGAGACAAAGACCGCCGGATTCTGTTCCCTCCGAAACTGGATGTGCTGCCGGTTCTGCCTCTTTTATGCACTCCTGATGGAAGGCTGCTTCGTAGTGTTCTTCTTCGGTCCACTCCTGCTTTTCTCTGAAGCGTACGGATATTGTGAGCCAGATATCCTGTGTCTCTGTCCAGTCCTCTGCAGTCTGCGGGTCATACAGCGCAATGTGCCTGCTGCCGTGAGGGGCAATTCCGCCCAGATCTGCTTTTCCTTCCAATAGAACTCCCTGCAGTGTATGGACCCGGAAGGTTCCTTCCAGATGGGACAGATCCGTAAAATCGTATTTGTTGTGTACTGTGATCTCTCCGGTGTCCTTATCAAACCCGGAAAAGGTCACCGGCTCCATCACCTTTTTCACCTGCAGGACAGCCGGAGTCGGTCTTCTGTCTGCCTGCACCAGGCCGTCACAGCAGAACGCGCCGCTGTTTGGATAATCCCCGTAGTCTCCGCCGTATGTAAAACAGCTTTTGCCTTCCCTGTCATATTTTTTGATTCCGTGGTCGATCCATTCCCAGATAAAGCCGCCCTGCAGCCTTGGGTACCGCTCAAAGATCTCCCAGTATTCCTTCAGCCCGCCGGGGCCGTTTCCCATGGCATGGGCATATTCGCAGACCACATGCGGCTTCTTCCTGGTAGTGTCTCTTCCCAGGTCTTCCAACGCTTTGTGCCTGGTGTACATAGTGCTGTAAACATCTGCAATGGAGGCATCCCTGTCCTCCTCATAGTGCACCAGTCTGGTGGGGTCATACGCTTTTATAAACCTTCCGCTGGCAACAAAGCTGCTTCCGAATCCCGATTCATTTCCCAGTGACCAGAACAGGATACTGGGATGGTTCTTGTCTCTTCTCACCATGCGCTCAGCCCGGTCCACATAGCTCTTCTCCCACAGGGTATCATCACTGATCCGGTTCATGTTTTTGGTGTAAGCCATCTGGTTGCATTCCAGGTCAGCCTCCTCCATGACATAAAAGCCGAGACGGTCACACAGATCCAGGAAGTCCGGGTGCGGCGGATAATGAGCCGTGCGTACGGCATTGATGTTATACTGTTTCATCAGATACAGGTCTGCCAGCATATCTTCCTTTGTAATGCATCTGCCTGTCTTTTCATTCCAGTCATGCCGGTTTATGCCTTTTAATTTGATCGCTCTGCCGTTTACCCAGAACAGGCCGTCCCTCAGACAGATTGTTCTGAATCCCACCCATTCGCCGTAGGATTCCACCACCTCATCTTCTCTCTTAAGCGTGATGACCAGCCGGTACAGATTCGGCTGTTCCGCTGACCAAGGCCGTATGTTGTCCGGTCCGGCCTCTGCAAGATAGTCTGTTTCTCCTCTGCTGCCGCGTATCCGGCGGGTGTCTTTAAAAATAACCTGTTCCCCGTCAAGCAGCTCTGTCTCTACGGAAAGCTCTGTCTCATCTTCCGTATGGTTCTCAAAGACAGCCTCCAGCCGGAACTTCCCTCTCTTTCCCGGCACACTGCAGGTGTCCTGCTGCTCCGTCAGCAGCTCTGATGTGATACGGCAGTCCAGCATGTGTATTTTCGGCCTGCTGATCAGAGATACATCCCTGATGATTCCGGCAAACCACCACATATCCTGGTTTTCCAGATAGCTGCCGTCACAGAATTTGTAAACCTTTACTGCCAGAACATTGTCCCCGTCCTTTAAGGCCTCGGTCACATCAAACTCCGCCGTATTGCGGGAGCCCTGACTGTATCCTATAAAAATGCCGTTGAGCCATACATGGTAAGCGCTCTCCACACCGTCAAACCGCAGGATATATTCCCTGTCCTTCTGCTTCTCTTCACAAAAGGTATAGCGGTAGACGCCTGTGGGATTGTCCGCCTGTATCCCCGGGTCATCCAGGATAGGAAAAAGTGCTATGGCGTCATTGTAATGGGGAAAATCACAGCCATTTAACTGCCAGTGTCCCGGAACCGGCATAAATGCAAATTCCCGGTCATCATAAGTTTCCTCCACACATTCTTCAGGTACATAGAAAGGAGACTCATAATATGCGAATTTCCACTGTCCGTTCAGCAGACGGAAATTTCCGCTCTCCTCTCTCTTTCCTTTCACGGCTGATTTCCTGTCCGGATAACCGCAGTAAAACGGTCTGACCGGAAGGCGGTTCCTGCCAAGAACCTCTACATTGCTCCAATCCCTGTGTCTGTATAAGTATTCCATTTCTTCCCCCTTCTTTTATTCAGGACAGCTTTCCCTGAGTATCAACTGATTCGGGACCACTATTTTCAAGCCCCGCTCCCTGTCGGTCCAAAGGCATTCCATCAGTGTTTTGGCTGCCATCATACCAATCAGGTCATTGTGCAGCTTCACTGTGGAGAGAGCCGGTGTCACAAAGGACGCTGCCTGGTCATCATTACAGCCGATGATCGCCACGTCACCCGGAACTGCTATTTTTTCTTCCTCCAGAGCCTTTAAAAAGCCGATCGCCATGGTGTCGTTCTCCACAAACACAGCTCTGGGGAGCCTTCCCTTCCGGATGATCTCTTTTCCCAGACGGTAACCGAACTGGGTATGATTGGACTGGGCCAGGTAAATATATTTTTCATCGTATTTTTCCAGGCTTTTCATGATCTGGCGGAAATACAGGAACCGTTCATCCCTGTGGAGCTTTCCATTGACTTCAAGCCCATAAGTACCCATATATCCAATGGTGTCAAATCCCTTTTTCAGAAAAAAGTCCAGCGCTTTTTTCACAGCCTGTTTAAAATCATTTACCACACAGTCGGCTTCCAGCTTCTCGTCTTTGAGCTGAAAGTCAGCGCATACCACCGGCAGCCCGGAGTCCAGCACAGCCCGGCGGAATATCTTTTTCTGATACCAGAGCGTTGAGTAACCCACAAAGACAAGCCCCTGGTACCCTGAAATCCTGGATGCATTGGCATCCAGCATGGGCTCAAACACCTCTTTTACCTTGAAACCGTTTTTCTCCAGCTCCATTTTAATGTTCATGCGGATGACCTGGTAAAACCTATCCTCCACTTCCTCTGTCTCGCCGTACAGGAGCATGACGCCTATGGTGCCTCTCGTGCCCTGGATGGCGGAATATTCAAAACACCGATTGTATCCCAGCTCGCCTGCCGCCTCCAGGATTCTTTCCTTGGTCTTCTGTGAGACCGAGAAAGTAGTGTCATTTTTCAAAACCCTGGATACGGATGCGGCTGATACTCCGGCCCTCTGTGCAACATCCCGTATTGTAGCCATATCCCCACCTCTTATTTACTTAACGCCTGTTTTGTTTAGTTAATATATTATTTGTTTAGTAAATATATGTATCTTCCTTACATCCTCACAATACTTGAATTAATGGGGTTTGTCAACAATATATTTCGTATTTTCCCGCATTTGTTGTGCATATCTGATATTTTTATGACTTTTATATAAATTCCTACCCCATATATTTAGTAAATATACATAAAAGAAAAGGGCTGTTTTCCATGGTAAACAGCCCTTTTCTTATGCAGTTAGTAAATTTATTTACTATATCAGTATTCCACCACACCGTAATATCTCCGGTCATCAGGATTGTGATCCCTCACCACGGAGAAATAGTAACAGAACCACTCCAGCGGCACGAACATGACAAAGGGTGCCAGATCCGGGTGAAGCCCCATAGCGAAATCCGCGTAGTCAAGCACAATGGCGGTTCCTTTCCACCGCTCCACAAACTGCAGTGCCCTCTGTGTGATCTCCCTGGCAGAATCTGTGGGAACCAAAAATAAAAACGGAACGCCTGATTCCACGATCTCCAGGGGACCGTGACGGAATTCACCGGCCTGGATCACCGCCCCGTGAGACCAGAGAAATTCCATGCCGGTGATAACGCCCTCCTTATAAGCAAGAGGGACCATGGAGCTGGCTGACACTGTGTAAAATCCCTTCAGACTTCGCAGGGGTTTTGTCATTTCCAGGGCCTTCTTTTCAAAGTTTTCAATGTGGTATCCAAGCACCTCGGGCAGGCGCTTCATATCGGACAGTATTTTTTCCATAACCTCTGTGCTCTCGCCGCGGTCTATGGCAGTGCGGGCGATCAGGGTGTAAAGCGCCGCAAGCTGGCATTCCCACATGGCCTCTGCGTGATAATCCACCACAAAGTCTGCCTCCTGACCCAGAGGATTCTCCTCCCTCTGATTGCAGACACCCACTGTCATGATTCCCTGCTTTCCGGCTTTTCTGAGTCCTTTTACGATTTCTTCCGTGGTGCCTGACTGGGATATGAATACCGCCAGCATTTTTCTGTCACCATAGACCGGCATGGAATCTATGAATTCCCACCCGGTGTAGGCATTTACTGCCAGTGTCGTGTATTTGTCCGCCAGGTATTTTGCTGTACTGCCGGCAGCGCTGGAGCTTCCGCAGCCGACAAAACAGATACGCTCCACCTGATTCTCTTTGATATAAGCCAGAATGGGGGCTATTTTAGCGTCCGCTGTCTCCAGAAAATCCGCCACCTCTTTTTTCATGTCTGCTGTTACTAAAAAATGTACCTCTTCTTTGTTTAGATTCAACATATCTCTTTTCCTTTCTTCAGTCACTGTATCAGTTCTATTTCCAGTTTCACTTTGTCCGTCCGCATATAGGCCCTGCAGTATTCCACCACCTTTCCCTGCCTGTCATATGTTTGGAACGTAAAGAGAAAAACACTGCTGCCCTCCGGTATCTCAAGCCATTTTGCCTCTTTTTTCCCTGCTTTAACAATCGTTACTTCCTGTCTGGATTCGTGGAGCCGGACGCCTCTCTGTTCCATAATCTCATACAGAGAAGACGTCTCCGGACTGCAGGAACGGACCTCCCCCAGTATCTCTTCCGGAACATAGGTGTATTCCACAGAGACGGGAAGGCCGTCCCCCAGACGGAGCCTCACGATCTCATGGATTCCCCCGCCCTGTGCAGGCATCTCCATATGGGAATACAGAGGCGCACAGGACAGCATTCTCCATGAAAGAATCCTGCTGCCGGCCTTTCTGCCCTGTTCTCTCATTGTCTGGGTAAATCCGCAGAGGCGGCACACATCCCCTTTTCTGGGAACTGAGGAGGCATAAGTTCCGGAACCGTGTCTCCGCTTTATCATGCCCTCACTTTCCAGAACGGCAAGCGCGCGGCGTATGGTCATTCGGTTTACATAAAATTCTTCCGCTAATTCCCGCTCTGAAGGGAGTCTGCTGCCCAGCGGATATTCCCCGTCTTCTATTTTCTTTCGGATAGCCCCGGCTATGCCGGCGTATACGAAACGGTCACCCCCCGCCATATCACCAGGCTCCAAAGTGGCCGATCGTGAGGGCTGCTTTGTCTGCCCCGGCCTGCATACAGCGTTTCAGCGGCTCACCTTCTAATGCTCTGCTTAAAAATCCCGCAATGTAGGAATCTCCCGCCCCCAGGGTGTCCACCGCCTGCGCGCCCGTAATGCCAATGGCTGTGTATTCTTTTCCGTCGTAGGCAACACTGCCGTTCTCTCCCAGTGTTGCTATTACGCAGCCTGCCCCCTGTTCTTTTACGCGTTTTAAAAGGTTTCTGGTAAATGTGTTGTCTTCCCGGCAGGAGAAGAAGGCATAATCTATATATGGAGCCAGAGAATCTATCTTAGGGGCGTCATATTTGTTTGAGAAATCATAAGATGTTTTTACTTTGGACGGCAGTCTGCCCAGACAGGCATCACACTGTCCCCAGACTGCCATATGTACACAGTCAAAGCCCGCCAGATACTGCAGATCCTCGTCAGACAGCACAAATCCCTCCAGAACATTCAGAAAGTCCTCCCCGAATTTTCTGTCTCCATCCACAAGTTCTATGTATGTGACTGCTGTCTTCCCCTCTTTTCTCTGCATACGGACAGTCTCCACCCCCTGCTCCTTTAACTTTTCCTGCATCATGTCACCAAAGGTATCTGTGCCGATCCAGCCCAGGTACGCGGTGTCCATGCCAAGCTGCCGTCCGTAGACAGCCACATTCACCGCGTTTCCGCCGGGATAGGCCCATCCCTGCCGCTCATAGAAATCCACGCAGTTGTCACCGATCGCTGCCAGCCTCATAATCTTCCTCCATCCTTAAAATACTGGTAAATCTGCATCTGTCACCTTTTGTGAGGGAGCAGGCATATTCCACCTTAACTCCGTTTTCATCAAATGCCCGCATTTCCAT
Organism: Blautia sp. NSJ-175; assembly: GCF_022867815.1. Classification (NCBI taxonomy): domain Bacteria; kingdom Bacillati; phylum Bacillota; class Clostridia; order Lachnospirales; family Lachnospiraceae; genus Blautia; species Blautia sp. NSJ-175. The sequence goes on along the minus strand of NZ_JALIFQ010000016.1, from coordinate 82,958 downwards.
CACTGCCAGGGCATCTCCCCGGCTGCAGTTTAAAATCCCCGCCTCCCTTGCATCGGCTGCCCTGACGCTCATAGTCTGCTTTCCCCGGATCAAGTGTATTCCGTACTCCTCTTCCAGAAGGCGGTACAGGGAACCGGTCAATGGTTTTGTCTGCAGATTCGGGGCAATGCAGACGGGAATATAGGAGATTTCAAGGGCTGCCGCCTCCCGGTCCACGCTGCGCAGGCGGACGGTCTCTGTGATATCTGACCGGGGCGTCAGCCCAAATTCCTCCGTCAGCGCGTTCCCTGCCGGAATCACCCTGCAGGACAGAAGCTTTGTGGTCACGGTACTTCCGTTTTCCTGTGCCATTTGGGAAAAAGATTCAAAACGCTCCATGTGCCTGAGTATTTTCTTTTCCGCGGCAAAGGTTCCCACACCTTTTACACTGTATACGATTCCTTCCTCCTTCAGCCGTTCAAGCGCTGCCCGCACAGTCCCCTTCTGTACTTTGAACCGCTCTGCCAGTTCCTCATTGGACGGCAGACGCCCGCCTCCTTCCAGATGGCTGTTCTCTATATACATCCGGATTCGGTCTGAAAGATAAAACCTGTCTCGGCGCATTGTATTCCCCCTTTCAGTATGTATACCAATTAGTTATTTTTCTATACTGCAGACTATACACGCTAAAACACAGAGGAGCAAGAGGGGGAGGGGAATATCGTGAATATGCATAGTAAACGTGATTATTTCTTCTTATATAAATGGATGGTGGGATTTTTGTATCATATTTTCAGATGTGGTAAAAGAATTTACTTTTAGGTCTCGCCGCCCGCCAGAGCGTGTTTGAACTGATCACTGCAGGAAATAAACCAATGCCAAAAGGGAGATGCTGTGCAGTCTCACAGCATCCCCCTCTGTTCCTCTTTTTCCTGTCTCCTTCTTCTGAAACGAAGCGCAAGCAATACAAATGGCAATACAATCTCAGCCAGCATGATAAGGGCAGGGAAATGAAACTCCCAGGTAAATTCCCAGTATCTGAAAATCTCTCCGTTGTTATAAATCCAGGAGACAGTCCCGGCAGCAGCAAGTCCTGCAGAGATTATGGATAAGAGCAGGCTGTTTGTCTTCCTGCTTCCCAGAAAACGATACATATCCAGACATGCCAGAACAAAACCACCTGACATCATCCAATTTCCAATCATGCCTACCGTATAGCTGACAAATATGGAAGTGGGGCCATCCGCACCGCCAATCAGACTGACAGACTCCCTGAACTGTCTTTGAACCATACTCTTCATATAAAGATTCATAGCAAGGATATATACCGCATAAACAGCCGCCGCTGCACCGAGCACTAAAAATATATACCTGAAACCGCCGGGTTTTCTCTCCGCTCCCAGCTCCGCGTTAAACCGATCCGCCACCTCTTTCGGGCTTCCCAGATCCTCCAGTATCTTATCCACGGACCAGCCGGCTTCCATTCTGGCATGGATATCCGTGCCCAGATCCGCATTGATCCTGACTTTCATTTTCAAAGGAACCTTCAGTTTTCGCTCCACTGCGTTTACATACTTTTTGATTTTTTTCTGGTCTTCTGTCATTCGTCTCCCTCCCCGCATAATTTTGTGATACAGCTCTGGAAATGGGTCCACAAATTTCTGTACTCCCCGTATGTCTCCCGGCCCTTTTCTGTTATGGTATAATATTTCTTCGGCGCCGCTCTCCCCTCTCCGTTCTGCCAGAAAGATTCTATGAGTCCGCTGTCTTCCAGACGGTAGAGAACAGGATACAGGGTACCCTCCTTCAAATCAAAAAATCCTTCTCCTCTCTGTTCCAGGTTCTGAAGAATTTCATATCCGTAAGTGCTCTTCTCCTGCACCAATCTGAGGACCACCATATCCAGGACACCTTTTTTAAGCTGCTGCGCAAACTTATTATCCATACCTGTCCTCCTTTTTATAATACTTAGTATTACTAAATACTATTATATACTAATACTATCTCATGTCAATCATTATATTTTGACACGCTCAAATTTCTGAAATTGCTGCCCGCTCTTACTTATTATATTTCCGCTTAACTGCCCTGCCCACCAGGAATAAAATAAGCCCAGGCAAAAGGAACTCAATCCCCCTTACAGCCACGAACAGACGAAACGGAGCGGAATTACTCATCTCATCATATTGATAAAAATCCACACTGCTTCCCACACAGAACCCCACTGCCAGCAGCACGGCAAAACCATAAAATACTTTATAGATATTTTTTCTGTCCATTCATACCTCCTGCTAAGTATCTGCTGTCAATCACAGTATAACAAATCCCCCGTCAAAAAGAAACAGCCCGGCATGTCTCTTTCCGAACATCCCGGGCTGTTGCCGTATACTGCGCAGTCAAGCTGCTCTCTTTGTGGGCAGCTCCGCCTTAGGCAGTACCTTATCGTGCCTGTGCATATGAAGAAACGTCCCCAGAAGAATATAATAAAGATAGAGGGCACCCCCATTGCTGAACCTATTGACAGAAAAAAACGGAAAAAACACCTGACTGATATCCCCAAATCCCATCATCGCCAGAAGAGAATATAATACCATCATACTAAAAGCGGTCAGCACACCGGTGCATATGATATTGCAATACTGGTTCGTCAGCTTCCTGATATCATACAGCATCCACATAAAAACACCGATGATCAGCAGGATCATAACAAATATCCCCAATATTCCCGCACTGCCGAATAACCGCAGAAGCATTCCCGGGGTATCATCCATATCCAGGTATTTTCGGACACTCTGTGCGATCCTGTGGTCCCGGATGGCCCTGTATACCATGGGAATCCCAAAAAGCGCCAGCAGCCCGGGAAGACTCCATAATTTTATAAGGAACTCACGCCTTTTTATCCGGAACCATCCCCTGCGGACAGCAATCGTTAAGATGATCACATGCGCCAGTACGATCATGAATGTAAAAAAGTATTGCCGGGAAATCATACTGAGCAGACACACCACACCGGCAATTGCCAGCAGCCGGCGCACTTCACCATATCCGCCCTTCCGGTAATAAAATGCCAGCCCGCCAAATCCGGCCACGTTACTGAACAGCATGGTCTGATATGCCGTGTCGGTCAGATGAAAGCCTGAATCCTCAACAGCCGCACCGCCGAAGACACTTATCATCATAAATACGGCACTGATTATAAAAAAGAGAAGCCAGAGCTGATAGGGCTTGGAGAAATATTCCTTCCTGTAACCGCCAAAAGAGAACATGAGCAGAAAAAACAGCCCGGTACCGCGCCAAAGCATATACCTAGAAACGTCGTCCGGCATTTCACCCTTAAAATACGCAATCGCAAGCACTACAGTCAGCAGGTCGATCCCTATAAAAAACAGCAGAAGCTTTACATCCAGCCGTGTTCTGTGCACCTTGTCAAGCTCAATCCCCGTCTCCACCGGGTCGCCCATCTCCTCCACGGCCCTTTCCACAGCCTCCTCCCGGCTCATTCCCTTTCTCCGGAAATATTCCGTATCCTCCTCAATATGTCCCAGCAGCTCCGTTCTGATATCTTCCCATATACTCTTGCAGCGGATCTGCTCTTCCACAGTCTTCAGATACTCATGAACCTTCATAGGCCGGCCCTCCCAGTACACGTCTGACTGCCGTTTCGTATGTCTCCCATTCTTCCTTTTTTCCGTCCAGATGTCTGTGCCCTTTTTTTGTGATCCTGTAGTATTTTCTTGTCTTTCCGCCTGCTTCCCTCTCGTATGCCTCCAGAAATCCCTTCTCCTCCAGTCCGTGAAGAAGCGGGTAAAGGGTGCCTGCTTTCAGTTCAAATACATTCTGCGACCTGTCCCTCAGCGTTTCGATCATCTCATATCCATACATTTCCCGCTCCGACAAAAGCTGAAGCAGCAAAAGCGTTGTACTGCCTGACAGCAGGCTTTTATCCAGTTTATTTGCTTCCATTACCGTTCCTCCTCTCAGCAGATGATGCCGTCTGCAGCGCCGCAATACTCACTTTCTGAACAGAGTGGCGATCATAGCTGCCACGAATATGGGCACCCACATAAAACAAAGGCCGCACAGCAGCCGCATCACAAATGTCAGGCCCGAGTCTGCCAGAAGTCCCATTCCGATACACGCCGCCAAAATACTGAAGATGAGAGCGGCTGCACTCAATATGATTTTTCCCGTCCTGGTTTTCATAAGCATTCATCCCCTTTCTTCAACCCTGACTGCAGAGGCAGAAATGAAGATCTGTCGCTGTCCGTCACTATATAGATAATCTATATATCGTTCATCTATATAGTATCACTATCCGCCCCTCTTGTAAAGCCCCACTGCTTCATTTTTACACAAAACTATTTTGTCAGCGTCACTGTTCGCTCCGTACCCGGCAGCACGTTTTGCGATAGTGCAGATATGCTTCTTTTTTTCCTGTATTCAAGAGGCGTATCCCCGGTCTTTCGCTTAAAAGCCGTAATATAGTAGCTGACTGTACAGAACCCTGTCATCTCCGCGATCTCCGATATATTCAAATCCTTCTTTTCCAGAAGTTCCATACTCCGGGAAAGCCGGTATTCCAGCAGATACTCCCAGGGAGTCATGTGCACCATCTTCTTAAAAAAACGGCAGCACTCCCCTTTGCTGATATGGGCAGAGGCCGCAAGCTGCTCCAGGGTGAATTTCTCCCTGTAATGTTCATGCAGGAAATTGAGCAGTACGGCTGTGCGCTGCTGTTCCTGCGCGCTGTAATCAATCTTCCCCCCGGCATCAAACAGATTTTCACACAGCAGCAGCCACAGACGCTGCAGATGCTCACAGACCAGCAGCTCCCTGTGCGGGGAGGCCTCTCCGAAATGGGCAAAGATCCAGGACAGATTCTCCACTGCCTCTTTTTCCCAGCATTCTCCCGTATCGGCAAAATGATAGAAGGGCCGGGCTTTCTCAAATGTCCGGTAATACTTTTCATAATAAAAGCTCCCTTTATACCCATACAGCAGAACCGGATCAAATATAATGGTGCGGTATCTGACCGTCTGCCCGCTTCCCTTTTTCAGCGTGTGGAGCGCATCCGGAAATATCAAAAAGGCCTCCCCTGCCCTAAGTCTTGTCTTTTTCTCCAGAACCTGTACCTCTGCCTCCCCTTCCAGGATCAGCGATATCTCCACCTGCTTCTGCTGGTGCCAGTTCACAAAATTATTGGCATACTCATCCAGATTGTCATAGAAAATTTCAGCCGGAAAGGAGTATGTGCCAAGCAGAAGCGTGGAACACAGATCCTTGTCCACAGGTACGATTTTATCCAACATGATTTTTCCTCTTTTCATCAATATTTTGCAATAAATAACCGATATTTTTAAAGTTTTTCATATGCAAAGTTAATATAATTATATCTATAAATATTTTTTTACACAAGGAGCAAACATTGAAAATAAAAGATGATTTCATAAAATCCCTGTTGTTTATCACGTTTCCCATTGTTCTGCAGAGTCTGCTCACCACGGCCGTAGGCTCGGCTGATGTGTTGATGCTTAGTTATGTCAATCAAACTGCTCTCTCTGCGGTTTCACTGGCCAACCAGGTACAATTTGTACTGAATCTGGTTTACGTGGGGCTTCGGACAGGCACAACGGCCATGTCAGCCCAATACTGGGGCAGGCATGACACAGCTTCCATACGGCGCCTTACCCTGGTTGTACTCCGCTTTTCCATGGGCGTTTCTCTGCTCTTCTTTCTGCTGGCCTTCTGTATGCCAAGGCAGCTTATGCATATCTTCACATCAGAGCCGGAGCTGATCCGGACAGGGGCAGAGTATCTGCGCATTATTGCTTTCTCCTATCTCTTCATGGGAATGTCACAGATCTATCTCTGCGTCCTGAAATCCATCCAGCAGGTGGGTAGAAGCGCTGTCATCGGTTCTTTCACACTGGCTGCCAATGTATTACTAAATGCAGTCTTTATCTTCGGACTCCTGGGATTTCCCAAACTTGGGGTGACAGGAGTTGCCATAGCCACGGTCATTTCCAGAGCAGCGGAGCTCGGTCTGTGCGCAGTGGATGCGGGCCCGGTAAAGAAGATCCGCCTTTCCCGTACGGATTTTCACGACGCAGGCGCTGTTCTGACTAAAAACTTTTTGAAATATTCTCTTCCCGTCACAGCCGAGGGCTTTGTATGGGGCGGCGCCACTGCTGTCCTCTCCGCTATCATGGGACATCTCGGCTCTGACATTGTGGCTGCCAACTCCGTGGCCTCTGTGGTACAGGGACTGGCTACTGTGGTATGTTTCGGGTTTGCCGAGGGCGGTGCGGTTCTGCTTGGAAAAGAACTGGGAAAAAGCAATTATCAGAAAGCAGGCGCCGATGCGTCAAAGCTTATGAAGGCTGCCCTGCTGAGCGGTCTTGCCGGCGCTCTGCTCATGCTCCTTTTAAAACCACTGGTCACAGATATGGTCCGCCTGTCACCCCAGGCCCTCATCTATCTGAACAGTATGTATCTGCTGCAGGCTTTAAACGCAGTGCTGGCCTCCTTCACAAATACCGCCATCTGCGGCATTTTCTGTGCCGGAGGAGATACGAAGTTCGGGCTGTACTGTGATTTTCTTGTAATGTGGGGTTATTCTGTACTGATCGGACTTTTTCTGGGATTTGTCTGGAAACTGCCGCCGGTCACAGTTTACATAATTATGAATCTGCACGAACTGGTTAAAACGCCGTTTGTCCTGAAACATTATAAGGGCAGAAAATGGCTGAAAAATATTACTATTTAATTTTAAGGAGGATATACAACCATGACAATGGAAGAAAGAAAAGCAAAAGGACTGCTCTGGACAGACACACCGGAGGCCATGGAAGCCCAGGCGAGAGCCCGCGGACTGGTTTATGACTTTAACCACACAAGACCTGAGGAAAAAGAAAAAAGAATGGAACTGCTGCAGCAGATCTTTGGATCTCTGGGAAAAGGCGTATGGATCGAACCGCCTCTTACCCTGGCATTTGGCAAGACAGTTTCCATCGGAGACAACACATATATCAACTCTAATCTGACTCTTGTGGATGACTATACCATAAAAATAGGCAGCGGTGTGCTCTTTGCCCCCAATGTAACCATCAGCGCAACCGGACATCCCGTACACCATAAACTGCGCACCCACGGAGAAATGTACTCCTTCCCTGTTACCATCGGGGACAATGTATGGATCGGAAGCGGTGCTGTTATCCTGCCGGGAGTGACCATTGGCAATAACTCGGTCATCGGAGCCGGAAGCATTGTGACAAAAGATATTCCCGCAGACTGCATTGCTGTGGGAAACCCATGCAGAGTTCTGCGGGAAATTACGGATGACGATTTGATCTATTATTATAAAAACCGAAGGGTGGACGAGGAAACTTCAGAATAATCACAGAACAGGCGCTGCCGGAAAGCATGCAGCCTGCTGTCTGAAGCAGCATCTCCCTGTCGCGGCAGTCAAGGGCCCGGGTCATAAGCTTACTGATATCCCCGGCCTTCTCTGCCGCCAGATTGGCAAAGAAAGAAAAGTCTGACCAGGCTCCGGGTATATAATCATCGGAAAAGCGGAAACTGAAAAACACCAGAATGCTGATTCCGGCAATCACTGCCACAGGAAAACAGATACTGCAGATTTCCTTTACCCAGCTCTTCCACTCTGCACTGCGATATGTCCGCCGAAGCCTGGCTGCGGCCAGTACAAATAAGACCCACAGGGGAGCCATGAGGAACAGGCCCCCCAGACCACAGAACAGATCACCCTCTGACTTCACTTCCGGTTCCCCCGGAAGAAGCCCCAAAAGCGTCTGCAGCGCACCGGACGCAGGCATATTTTCATATTTCACCTGCACCCTGCTGTACTGTGTTCCGGTGTCTCCCTGAATGATACATACAGCATCTGTCACATCCAGAATTCCTCTGATCTGGTATTCTCTTCCCAGTACCTGTAACACTCCCCCGGTTCCATCCAGGTTAAGCTTCCCGGCAAGTCCCCTGCTGATCACACATCCGGCCCGGTCACCGGAGGATACCAGGCTTCCTGCACAGAGTTTTCCGGGCATGATCAAATTCATATTGCCTGCTGCTCTGATAAGCTGCGCTTCTGTCCTCTGTCCCAAAGACGCGTTTGCCGCACTCACTTCCTCCGGCTCTTTCCACAGCGTTATATCTTTTATATATCTCTTCTCATTTTCTCCGGCGTTCTTCCACCAGGTTTCCATCTGCTCTCTGGTTATGGGCGCATTGCGGTACACAAGGCCAAGCTCCCCGGCGGCATGTTTTTTAAGGCCGCTGCTGCAGGAGAGGCCCATACCCGCGAAGCATACCAGGATGACAACCGCCAGCAGAAAACTTATATCTTTTCTTCTCACTCTAACCGTACCTGATTCCCCTCCTCCACATATTTACTGGATTCTGTTATGATAAGGCTGTTTCTGCCTATTGCTGACTTCACTGCCGCATTTTTATCGTCTTTGTCCAAAACAGTTACCGGAACGGACACTGCGGTGTAAACCTTGCCCAGGATGCCGTCTCTTACCTCTGCTGTCAGCACAAATGCCTGTCCCTGTGCTTCATGCAGACTGCCAAGGGGAATCACCTGTTCATAGGAACCGGATTCCCTGGATGCCTCATACGTGAAGGCTGTGCCAAGCTTCAGCTGTTTTCCTTCTATCTGTCCGCACCAGACCATTCCGCCGGATTCTGTCTGGTTCTCTCCTGCCGGGGATGCTGTATTCTGAGAGGATGCCTGTTCAAAACGCTCTGCCCTCACTGTCACAGCCTCCGTACTCCCCGAAAGCTTGACGCTGATCTTATCACCTTCCTGTATCTTACCTGCATCTTCAGGTGCGATCTGACCTTTTGCCTCCATGGTTTCAGACGCAATTATGATCTGTTCCGTACCGGTGGTCACAGCACCCCCGGCCGCACCTGCTGACTGGAAGATACCGGAGGCACCGGCACTTACAACTCCTTCTGCGCTCTGGATATCTGTCAGCTTTTTCAGTTCCGCTTCTGCGCCCTGGATATCCACCTGGATTCCTTCCACACTGAGGCTGTTTGACTTTTTCTTCTTTTCTTCATTCTGCTGCGCGTTGGCTTCATTTTGGCTGGCCAGATCATACTGCTCAACCGCCTGGTTATAGGAGATGACCTGATTGTTCAGGGCGTCTGCCGCACCCTGCATTTTTTCCTCTGCTGCCTGCACTTTCTGTTCCCACTGTGCGTATTCCGACACAGAAGTGTCCTCATTCTGAGGCGCTCCGGTTCCCGTATCGGGATATTCTCCCTGGGCATCATTCCGGCTGTCATCTCCCTCTGTACCGCTGTCTGCAGCCGGAGGAGTGTCCGGTATATTGCCGGTTTGGGCAGGCGGAGGGTTATTTGCCAGCTCCTCATACTCTGCGGCTGCCTGATCGTAGGCCGCCTGGGCCTGGGCCAGCAGTTCCTCGGCATTATTGAGGAAAATCTGTGCCTGGGCAGTCTCCGGTGTACGGGCATCCTCCTGTCCTGCCAGCTTCTGCTGTTCAAGCTGCAGATTCAGCTTTTCGATCTCCCTGTTCTTTGTCTCTATCTTCTCTGCCAGGTAATCCATATCCAACTGTACCAGTGCCTGCCCCTCCTCCACTGCTGTCTGTGGTTTCACAAGGATCTCTTTTATCTTCTGTCCCTCAGGCAGAGACTGGCTGTACTCTTCCTTTGCTGTGATCGTTCCGCTGCCCGTCACCGTCTGGGTCAGCACCCCTTTCCCTACCTTGGCTGTCTTTACCTTAGCAACGGTTATGGAGGAGGCTGCCCTTGCCACCACAGTGCAGCACAGCATCAGCACTAAAAAATATATCACTGCTTTTCCCGCTTTTTTTCTCATAACTACTCCTTTAACCCCGATGCCACGATTCCCTGCTCCAAATACTCCTGCCCCCATAAAAAGATCAGCACTGCCGGCAGCATCATCACAATAGACGCCGCGAAGGAACTTCCCACCTGATCCGTCGTGATCTGCGGAAGATAGAGGGAGAGGGGCAGTTTTGCCTTTGTCTTCAGAAATGTCATAGGTGCCTCAATGGCATTCCAGTATTCCAGAAAATTCAGCAGCACTGATGCCATGATTCCCGGCATCCCAAGCGGCACTCCCACATGAAGAAAGATCTTAAGCTGCCCGGCTCCGTCCACCATGGCTGCCTCCACAAGGGCATCCGGTATGGAATGAAAAAACTTCTGCATGATGAACACCGGAAACGCCGAGAAAACCCCGGGCAGAATGATCGCCAGGTGGGTATCCATGAGCGATAAATTGGAAAGCACCAGATAACTGGATACCATAGTGACCTGGAAGGGCATGATCATTAAGATCATATATAATAAAAATAAAATTCTCCGCCCTGTAAAACGGTATCTGCCAAATGCCCACGCCGCCGGCATACCGACCAGCACCTGCCCCAGCAGAATAGGTACCACCTGTTTGACCGAATTCCAGAACATCACGAAGAAATCCGGAGAATCCAGCAGCAATTCCACATAGGGTCTTAACGTGGGATAGACAGGCAGCAGTTCCATCTGAACCGCCTGCCCGCCTCCGCCCAGCACCCCGCCGTAGGCTGCCTTCAGTTCCTCCGGTCCCATAAATGAGTTTGGAAACATGACCAGCACCGGCACCCAGAACAGAAGGCAGAACATGGCCAGCACTGCCGTGCGCACTGTCTTTTTTTTATTCACTGCTCTCCTGCCTTTCGTTCCACCATTCCACCAATACCAGTATCACACTCACCGCAATTGCCATTAAAACTGCCGCAGCGCTCATTTTCTGTATATCCAGCTTGGTAAACCAGTTATTGAACAGGTGCTGCAGCATATAAATGCTCTCATGGGGATAGTCCCCCGCGATCAGATACGCCTCCCGAAACACCCTGAAGGCATTTACAAAGGACAGGACCCCTATGAGGAAAATACTGCCCTTCATCTGGGGCAGCGTAATGTACCGAAAGCACTGGAATGCCCCGGCACCACTGACTCTGGCCGCCTCATACTGCTCCTCCGGAATAGCCGAGAGTGCGGCGATCCACAGCACAATATCATACCCCATATTCTTCCACAGATAAGACCCCACCAGGATCCAGAAGGCATATCCTGTATTCATCCAGTCCTGCCCGGTCAGATGCAGCATTTCCAGCATCTGATTCACAGCGCCGTTCTGGTCAAATAAAAGCTTCCAGAAAACTACCACGGAAGCCACCGGAATTGCCATGGGCAGGAGAAATCCTGCCCGCAGTACCCTGGCAAACCCGGTGATGCTGTTTAAGAAAACCGCCGTCACAAATGACAATGCCAGAAGCAGAGGCAGACAGATGCACAGAAACCGCACTGTATTGCCCAGTGCCTGTCTGAAAGCACCGTTTTCCAGCACCTGTCTGTAATTATCCATCCCCACAAAAAGCCCGCCCACTGCCTGAAAAAAGGAACGGCGTATCACATCTGCGAAGGGCAGAAGGACAAAGACCAGCAGGCCCAGCAGACTGGGTGCCAGAAATGCGTATGCTGTTTTATTCTGACAGGTAGGTGTCCATTTTCTGGACAATTGCCTTTGCCGCTTCTGCGGATGTCTCTGTACCTTCATAACATTTCTCCACTTCTTCCATAACTGTGTCATACAGTGTCCGGTTTGGAATGAAAGGATTATCCAGTGTACGGATCAAATCCAGATAGATTTGAAGGGTCTGACTATCGGCATTCCCGTATTCCTCCATGACTTCCTCCCCTGTCTTGGGATCTTTGAAGGAACTGCTTACAACGTCCTGCTGCGCAGCTTCTGTATCTGCGTATGCCAGCATATTCTTAAATGCGCTCTCTGTAACGGGATAGCCGTCCATTGTCTCGCTGCCCTGCACATCATCCGCCAGAAGCGCTTTTATAAATAACTCTGCTGCCTCCTGCTGCTTGGACGATGCGTTGATTCCCGCAATGGTGTACGGCACATAACAGTTATGGATAGTCTGTGGTTCAATCCCTGCTTTCTTGATGCTGTAGGCAGGATACATCATACTGCTGTAACCCTGTAATTCATATAATGATACCCTTCCATCCTTTAATGCGCTGAAATAACCCGCTGAAAAATACACATTCTTGTCTTCGTTCTCCTCCGGATCATATCCGTAAGCTTCCTCCAGCATTTTCGTATCCATATTTTCAAAAATCTTTAAGCAGTCATCTAAAAACTGTGTCATTTTCTCCTCATCAATGCCCCCATCTTCTTTTACGAGGTCCTGATACATGATAGAAAGCAGTGACTCCGCAGCAGGGGTGTGTATCGAATCTCCCAGAACCTGGGCATCCGGATTCTCATTCAGATAAGAAGTCAGGGATTCCAGACTCTCCAGAGCTTTGCCGCTGTCATCCTTGGCGGCCATAATCGGAAGTCCCACACGGGCCGGAATGCCGTAGATCTTCCCGTCTCTGTCAAGCGCCTTTCCGATATTCTCCAGCATACCGCTGTCTTTTACCAGCTCGTCCCTGAGACCGCTTATATCCATCAGGACTCCCTTTTCTATGTAGGAGTCCACCGGAAGTCTGTCTAAGATCAGCACGTCAGCACCCTCACCGTTTAGAAGTTCTGTGTTCAGGCTGCGGATATCATCCGAATTTGGCTTTTCATACTGTCCGACCGCGTAGCTGTAGTCCACTCTTATATCCGGGTTCTGGGTCTGGAACAGGCTTATGGCCTGCTCTACGGTTTTGTTCTCTTTCAGGCTGTAAACGGTCAGTGTGTTTTCCGCTGAAACAGGCATTTCCTTGTTGTAGGTGTAATGTGCCATATACAGTCTGCCCTTGTCATACTCGTTGTACAGAGCGTAAAAATCATCTTCCTCCCCGCAGAAAAATGACGAAACACCAACCTCTGATGCCCCCATTTTCCCGTAAGACCCATCAAGCAGTGTCTCTATCAAATCACCTGTTTCCTGAAAGCGGATAAGCCCTTTCTCGGTCAGTGAATACCATGTCCCGTCAGATCCGGCGGCAATATTATAAGACTCCCCTTTCTCTTCAAGCGGTACATTTCCCACCGCTGAATAATCCTCTGTGTCATAGAAATCAACACTCTTTCCATCCTTTGCCGTCACGGCCAGTCTGTTCTGTGATGCACAGATCGTATTCTGATAATTTGACATCATGGGTTCCATATCAGCCGAAAAAACTTTTTCACCGTCTTTGTAAATCTCAGCCTGCCCTGAACTGCCATTTCCCACACACAGACTTCCGTCTGCCAGCGCATCTATATCTACCAGCATGGCTGTATACCCGCTCTCATCTGCTTTCAGCAGATTTTCAGGGGTAATATCTTCCCATGTATCCCCATCCGAATTATTTTTTAATACATGCCAGCCATAGGGAACATCCTCAGATGTATTCGTGGGGGTTCCCATTGCATACAGGTTTCCGTCCTGTCCATACTCAATATGGTTTACATACATCTCTGCAGATGTCAGCCCTGTTTCCTCCTGGGCTTCAGACCATTTTCCATCCTGATACTGATAGAAATAATACTTCATACCTGTTTCCGCATTTCCGCTGGAAGTATACAGCCAGAGGGTTCCATCCTTTTCATATGCCCCCACAGGCGTTTCCCCATCCTGTACAGGCGGCTTTAAATCCTCCTCCACATAGCGCCCCATGGCCTTCTCCTGGCTGTCCTTTTTATTGTTGTCCGCTTCCTTTGTCTGTCCGCCGCATCCTGACATCAGGCCTGCTGCCATCACAAGGCCCATTCCTGCGGCCAATATTTTTCTCCACTTCATATTAAAAACTCCTCTCTGCCGGTGATTCTGTCTGATTACCCGGCCCCTTCATCATTTAGGATATCAGATAAATCTCAAAAAGACATTTAAAGCCTGTGAGAATTTTTAAAGATTTTTTTGAGAAATGAATGGTATAATATTTGAGAGAAAAGAAACGTACTTAAAAAGGAAAGGAATGATTACCCATGCGAATTTTATTGATAGAGGATGACCAGGAACTCTGCCATGTGCTGAAGATTTCTTTAGAGAAGGCCGGATATCAGACGGATATCTGCCTGACCGGAACCGATGCGCTGTATTATGCCCTGCAGCCGGTTTACAATCTGATCATTTTAGACCGTATGCTTCCCGGCATGGACGGGCTTTCCCTCTTAAAATTGATCAGGAGCAGTGATATTGCCACCCCTGTTATTCTGGCAACCGCCATTGATGCTGTACCGGAACGGATCGCAGGCCTGGACTGCGGTGCTGACGATTATATTGTGAAACCTTATGATATAGAGGAACTCATGGCACGTATCCGGGCGCTTATCAGACGACCGAAACCCATGGAAGACCACCAAAATATGGAATACGGGGATCTGACCTACCACACTGCCACCTTAAAACTCACCTGCGGAGCGCAGACACAGCAGCTTTCCCGCAGGGAATCCATGCTTATGGAGTATTTTCTGCAGAATCCGGACCAGACCATTTCCAGACAGATGCTGTATTCCCGGGTATGGGGGCCTGACGGGGAGGTGGAGGACGGAAATCTGGATACCTATATTTATTATCTCCGCAAAATTCTCAAAAAGCTGAAAAGCCGTGTCCAGGTCACAACCGCACACGGAATCGGCTACCGATTGGAGTGCCCGCCATGCTGACAACCTTCCGAAGACGGCTGACCCTGCTTTTTGCCGGGACCACCAGCCTGATCCTGACTGTCATATTCCTCATTGTCTGGGTGTACCAGAACCATCTGTACCAGGCACAGCAGGAAAATCTGTTTCAGAATTATCTTCTGGAACTTTCCACTAAGCTGGAAGCTGATATTCATTTTTCAGATAACTGGCTCGCCTTGATGGAGGCGGAGAACCGTCTGATCATTCATATAGAAGAGAACCGCGTTCCTCTGTTTTTCCCCGGCTCCTGGGAACCGGCATCCAGCCGCAGCGAATTGATTGAAAAGGCCAGAAAAAAAGCCTTAGATGAGCAGGTGGATATCAGCCGCCCTCCCCTCACTACCTCCATGAGGAAGACTTCTGTCATGCAGATTGAGGGGGAAAAGGGGGATATCTACCAGGCGGCAGCCCTCCTGATGCCCTCAGGCAGTACCTCAAAGGCCCTGATACTTCTGCAGGATATTACGGAGATGAGGCAGCGAAAGCTTTCCCTGGGTATTTTCTTTCTGCTGCTGGATCTGGCCGGATTTGCCGCACTTTTTCTGGCGGCCCGACTGATCCTTGGGCGTGCCATGCAGCCGATCGCAGAATACCAGCAGAGACAGACTGACTTTATTTCCGCTGCCTCCCATGAACTGCGCTCCCCGCTCACCGTCATCCAGACCAGCGCTTCTGTCATAGAGGACGACCCGGGACAGGCAGCAGCCATGTCCCGAATCATACGACGGGAATGCAGCCGTTCCGGGAAGCTTATTCGTGACCTGCTGCTTCTGGCCTCCTCAGATTCGGGTACGCTCTCCAGGAAACTGGAGGAGGTGGAGGCAGACGCCCTGCTTCTCCGCCTGTTTGAATCCTATGAAACAGTCTGCAGACAGAAGGATATCTCCCTCAAACTCCATATGCCGGATGATATTCTGCCGCCGGTCCTCTCAGACCCGGCGTATCTGTACCAGCTCTTGTCCATTCTGCTTGAAAATGCCATAACCTACGGCATACCGCCTTCCGGGAAAAAGCCCGTGATAGAACTGTCTGCTCATCAGTCCGGACGGCATATCACCCTGTCCGTTACTGACCACGGACCGGGCATTCCGGATGAAAAAAAGGAGGCCGTATTCCGCCGATTTTACAGGGGGGACCCCTCCCGAAGCAAAAAGGAACATTTCGGACTGGGCCTGTCCATTGCCAGTGAACTGGCCCGCCAGCTAAAATGCCGCCTTACGGTCCTGGACACCCCGGGAGGTGGTGCCTGTTTCCGAATAGAATTGACGAAAACGGGAACCAGCAGCTCTTAACGCTCTGGTTCCCGTTTTCTGTGCATCTTTTCAGCTTCCTCTCATAGAAAAAGCCTGTAAAAACAAAAATAACCTGCTGCAGCCACAACAACTGCAGTTCCTGTATAAAGAATTTTGTTTTCCGCCTTTTTCCAAAATACATACCCGATAGCAGCCATCCCGGCCAAATCAAAAAGGAACTGAAAAAGAAATGTCTTATTATGGAACAGATATATTCCCACCGCCACAGTCTCAGCTCCAAGCCCTCCAATGGGCAGGCCGTACAGAAAACTGCCGGGGCTTCCCCCTTTATTCCAGAAGTACAGTACAAATCCCCCTATACTGCAGAGGCACGCCAGCGCCGTATAAAGTACCAGCAGATTCCAATGGAATCCCTCATTGTCAAACATGGGAAGAAACAGACCCAGTATATATTTCAGTAAATAGAAGCTGATATTCATAGCCGTGAGGTACAGCATCACATTCACCGCGGCATTCCGATTGGAACGGCTGAAAAGCACCACAAGGGTAACCGTTACCATCCAGAAGCCAAACAACGTTGCGATGGAACTCAGGCTCCATAAACTGTCATACGGAAAAAAATCCGTAAGTCTGGTCAGGATTCCTGCCAGACATCCCAGCCCTGCCATAAGAATATATGACTTTAAAGCACGCGGTTTACGTTTCGTTTCACTTCCCCGGTTTCTCATCCTGTCCTCCATCTGCTTTCTGGTTCCGGCGGTTTCTATATTCTCTCCTTCTCTTCTCGTCCACAGGTGCCAGCCATTTTTTCAAAATCTCACTCAGCTTCTGGAGCATAATGGGTTTTGCCAGAAAGTCGCTGAATCCTTCTGCCAGATACATGGCCTGTGCACTGCCGGACGCATTTGCTGTAAGCACTACTACGGGAATGCTGCAGCAGTTCTTGTCCGGCAGCGCGCGTATCTTTTTCAGCGCCTCCACACCATCCATTCCGGGCATCATGTGGTCCATGAAGACCAGATCATACCTTTCCTTTTTGACCGCATCCACTGCCTCCTGACCGGAGTGTACACAGTCCACCTGCATGCCGTAGGGTTTCATAAGCTCCTCTGCGATCTGCAGATTTAAATCATTGTCATCCACCAGCAGCACCCTGGTATACGCATAGTCCGGGGCCGTCTCCGTGGATAATGCGGTTCCGGCTGCAGGACCGGATGCTTCCAGTTTTTTCAGCAGAGCTGCAGCCTGTATACTGAAAAGAGGCACAAATATGGTCAGATCCTGTGCCTGTACTGACATCAGAGTATGTTCCTTCATTTTCAGCAAAGTGATCAGGGACACCTGGGCCGGCACTTCCTTTCGGTCCAGATTTTGTATGGTCTCTCTGTCTGCCATGGCATATCTGTATTCCCCCGCCCGCAGCTCCTGCACAAACGTTTCATGATCTGTGCAGATTCTGTAAGACATGTTCATACGTTTCAGGCATTCTTCATAATACTCCCTCATCAGGGAGTCCGGTTCCAGTATCAGCACACTTCTCTTTTGGGGAAACCCCGGTTCCAGAAGGGAGGTCCCCTTCTTCTCTGCCCTCTGCGTAATGCAGGCTGTGAACACGGAACCTTTTCCATATTCACTCTCCACAGAAATATGACCGTTCATCATTCTGCACAGAGCACTGGTTATGACAAGACCCAATCCGGTTCCTTCCCCATTATGACTGTATTTGCTGTCCACCTGGCTGAAACTCACAAACAGTTTGTCCATATCCTGTTTTCTGATACCCACGCCGGTATCCTCCACACGCATGGTCAGGAACGCATTTTCTCCCTCCTGCCGGCAGCAAAGAGTCAGGCGGATATGTCCCTCTTCCGTAAATTTCACGGCATTTCCCACAAGGTTCACCAGGATCTGCCGGACACGTGCGGCATCACCGGTCAGACGGGCCGGAACGGATTCATCCACATCCATAAAAAAGCGGACAGGCTTTTCATCTATTTTAATGGCAGCCATATAGATCAGGTCGTAAAGAATATCCTCCAGCTCATATTCCTCATTCCGGATTATAAATTTTCCGGACTCTATTTTTGAAAAATCCAGTACATCGTTGATGATCGCCAGCAGACCTTTACCGGAGTTCAGGATACTGCGCACATACTCCCTCTGCTTGCCGTCCAGGGCAGTGCGCATCAGAAGTTCCCCCATTCCCACAATGGCATTCATGGGAGTCCGTATCTCATGGCTGATGTTGGCAAGAAATTCTGACTTGGCCTGCGCCGCATGTCTCTGGCTCTGGGAGAGCGCCCACAGCACAGCCGCAGCAGCCAGAAGCGCCAGAAAGACCACTCCCGCCGTGATGCTGATCGTGGCAAGCTCCTTTGTCAAAAGATCTGTCTTGGCGGTGATAGCCTCTTTGGAGACAATATTCACAACCGTCCAGTCATGTATTCCCAGGGGACAGTAATATGCATACCGACTGCTTCCAAACTGTTCATAGAGGATCATGCCGGATTTTCCTGCCTTTATATCTGCTTCCGTCCGGGAGAGGTCTGCACCCTCCCTGATCTCCGCATTCTGCAGGACCCGGAAGAAGTTATTGTAATCCATGCTCTTATTATGCAGAACCAGACTGCCGTCCGTGTCTATGATGTAGGAATAGCCTTCCCCGCCGTAGCTCTCTATGCCCAGCACCTCCTGAAGCTTTGAGGCCTCCAGCATGGCGGCCAGAACGCCTGCCGGTTTTCCTGCTTCGTCCTTCAAAGGAACACTCATTATAATACCGGATACAGCCCGGTTCGTTAGGATATGCCTGACAAGACCGCTGATCTGGCTCTCCCCTTCCATGGCTGCCTGAAAATAGGCTTCTCCGGATACGTCCCCATCCCTGGAAGATTCCGTGGCCTTCAGCATACCGTCTGCCTCCGCGTACCCCACATAGGCAAACTTATGTCTCCTGGCAATATCCTGCAGATAAGGGAGCCGTTTTTCCTCCGGTATGGCAGGCAGTGCGTTCCCGGCGGTCTCCAGGGAAACCTGAGTATCCTGCACCACGTTTTGTATGTAGGAGACAATGTGGTCCGCCGTCTCTGCCAGATGTGCCCGGTTCTCTTCTTTGATGGTACTGTCAAATTTTCTGATATAGCTTGCGGCAAATGCTGCAAATAGCAGAATCACTGCCAGCAAAGCTGCCAATACAGCCACAAACGGCATCCGTTTCCGGGCCTCTGTCTTTTTCTTTCCCACGGGATTTCCCCCTCACTTCATTTACATTTCAGCCGTTCCTGCCTAAGCGCCTCCATCTTTGCCAGGCATTCCTCCGCGGTTTCCTTCCCATCCGCATCCATATATTCCAGAATACAGGAGGCATCCATCTGGGAGAACCCGCGTATGCGCAGCCATGCGGTTGAATCCCGGTAATGCCGCTCGATTAGGCGCTCCGCCTCCAAATACTGCGGCGTGGAAATACTGGCCACCTGATTTTTGAACACAGGCGCTGTGTATATTCCCTCGAATACAGCATTGTAATTATAAGGGTCCGCAAGAAATGTGATAAAATCCAATGCGGCATCCAGCCGTTCACTGTTCTTATTTACAATAAAAAGGCCAAGATTCGGTCCCTCAAAGGTTCCCTCCTCCGGTATCCCTACAAAAGCAGGCATGATTCCGAATTGGGAGGCATCCCCTGTAAAATCCGTATACAGCCAGGTATCCCAGCACAGCATCATGGCGTATTTTCCGCTGTCCATGGCTTCGCTCATTCCGTTCCAGTCATCTGTCCGGTAAGTCTCTCCCAGATAACCCTTCTGCGCCATGTTTTTGTACCAGTCTGCCACCTCTCTCATCTGAGGCAGATCGTCATAGCCCAGAGTGCCGTCGTTCAGGCCATTCAGTATGTCCGTATCCTCCACCAGACAATCCATAGGAAATTGGTAGAGAAGCATGGAAATCTCTTTTCCGGGCATATACAGAGGGGTAATTCCGTTCTGCATAAGGGTCTCGCAGACCTGCAGGAACGCTTCCTGCGTACCGGGGACTTCCAGGTTATATTTTTCAAAGATTTCTTTATTGTATAAGGTGCCGGAAACCGACGCCTCCCAGTGGGGAAGACCGATGATCTTCCCGTTGTATACTGTCTGGTTAATGGAGGTATCGGTCAGGTCATCCACCCAGACGGCATCGGAAAAGTCGTAAAAGTTCTCATCCGGCTGAAAGGCTTCAATATTGGTTCCGCCGTAACTTAAAAGAATATCCGGCTTCTCAATCTCCCCCGCCACGCTTGCCAGAACCTGCTGTTCAAATTCTTCCTTTGGTATCTGGACAATTTCCAGCTCATTGTCCGTGAATTCCTGATAGCGGTCAAAGGCTTTTGTTATGTAACTGCGCTCCATCTCCGGGTAGATTCCCCAGATCACCAGCTTTTCGCCGCTGATGCTGCCCCAGTCATACTGGGGCTCGTCAAAGGCTGCTGCGCTTTCTGTGTGAGCCTGCCTGCTCTGCGCACAGCCTGATAAAACCATGGCCAGTCCCATAACTGCCAGGACTCGGACTCCCTTTTTCATATACCTTTTCACCCCGCCTTTGGACTGCTTTTTAATCTGTATTTATTTGTAACTGTGAGGACACTAAACCATTTATATTTATTTTAACATTTATGGGGGGATATGTCGATATGAGTGAAGAATATAAAGTTTCTTTATAGAATGAAGAAAGGTGACTGCAGGAACGTTTCCGGTCCGCTTGAATCGATTGCGTTATAATTCATTGCCTTTATAAATATAATCATTAAGGCATATTTTCGCCTTTATCTTATCCGGCAGAATAATATGATTAAGATTCAGGCCTTTTGCCACATAAACTTAAAAAGAGAGTAATAACACCACTGTGTTACATACCCTCTTTTCATGGCTAATTTTAGTGTTGTCTGCCAACGACCAGTAAAAGACTGGTAAACATATCGGATTTTAGTGTTGTCCGCCAACGGCCAATCATATGAACATGATTGACAAATATTTCAGATTTAAGTGTTAGCCCACTAGAAAAGCACGCTTTTCTTCTAACTATTATTATATACAAATGCAGTTTTTATGTCAAGAGACTAATCTTTATTTTCTCTTTGTTATTGCAAATATTTAATTATCATATGTACTTAATTGCATGGAAATATGTGTATCTATTTCCCCTATGGTAAATATTTTACTCCCTGTATTCCACCGGATATCTCCTACATATCTCATCATACAAAAAGCAATTCTCATCATGGTCATTTATCATCCCGCATGCCTGCAGATGGGAGTACACGGTAATAGAGCCCAGATATTTAAAACCCCTCTTCTTCAGATCAGCACTCACCGCGTCGGATAATTCATTTTTCGCGACACCCTCAGTCTGATGGCTTCTGTAAACAAGTGTCTTTCCCCCTGTCCAGGACCACAGATAGGTGTCAAAGCTGCCAAACTCTTCGATTATCTGCAGGAACCTGCACGCATTATTAATGACTGCCTGAATTTTACGGAGGGAACGGATCATTCCGGGTGTCTCCATAATTTCCTGTATTTTTCCCTCATCATATACAGCAATCTTCCTGTAATCGAAGTCATCAAAACACTGGCGGAATATATGGCGTTTTTTCAACATCATATTCCAGTTCAGCCCGCACTGCATGACCTCCATCATCAGAAACTCAAACTGTTTCCTGTCATCGTGGAGGGGAATTCCCCACTCCTCGTCATGGTATTTTTGTAAAATCCCATTGTCCTTACACCAATCACATCTCTCGCTCATGCCTTCTCCTTATATGTGCTTTTTATTCTGTATCTGTTCCGCTCTCCCTTTTTCCCACATCTGCTCCTGCGGCATTTTGAGGGCTAATCTTGAAAATCAAACAGTCTTTCTGCATTCCCGGTTGTAATAGTTATGACTTCCTCATAAGTTAACTGTTTCAAATCCGAAATTGCTTTTACGACTTCCATAAGATTCAGGGAAGTATTTCTGCTCCCGGGGGCTTCTTTGGGTTTTACATAGGGGGAATCCGTTTCAAGCAAAATCGCCTCCATAGGTATCTGCCTGACTGCATTTCTTACTGCTTCCTCCTGCGGATATGTAATTCTGCCTCCGATTCCGAGAAAAAGTCCCATATCCATATATTCCGCCGCTCTGGCAATGTCGCCGCCAAAGCAGTGTACCACACCAGAATGCTGCAGAGGATGTTCCTTTAATATCTGAACAGCCTCGTCATCCGCATCTCTGATATGAAGAATCACCGGAAGCTTTATCTCCTGGGCAATTTCAAGCTGTTTATGAAACCAGACTCTCTGCCTGGCTCTCATTTCTGTGCCCTGAACGCGATAATAATCCAGCCCGGTTTCACCAATGGCAACTGTCTTACTATCTTCTGCCAGTTCCCTGAGTTCCGTTTCCCACTTTGTATCCTGCTCTGCATTTTCTTCACCGATACAGTTGGGATGGATTCCCACGGCATAATAAATCCATGGACAGTCATCAAAAAATTTCCGCATCATATGATTGGAATCAAATGTTATGGCAGGATTTACAACCTTTTTCACCCCTGAAGAAACTATTTCCTCCAGCAGACTGTATCTCCCGCAGTCGAACCTCTTATGATCATAATGTACGTGCGTATCAATCAATATTTCTCACCTATCTTCCAAACAGCCCGGAAAGTGGTTTCAAAGCCTCTCCCAGATTCTCGATTGCCTGGTTCAGGCTGTCTATATCCAGGTTTTCCAGAGCGGGTACTACAGAGTCATTAAAGGTCTTCAAGGTCTGCCGCAGATCTGTCACAAGCCCCGATATATTGATGACCAGTACCACGCCCACGGTGATCAGCACCACTGCTATGATTCCAAGCAGTACAGCGATCATCCTTGATACAAACAACTGTTTTCTGAGAAGTTCTGTCTGCTCCTCCTCAAATGTGATCCTGTTATCGTTCATGCTGCCCCTCCTCATTCATATTCTGTTACAAGTATTCTATCACATTTTGCTGTATCTGATGTAAAGATTTACAGATTCTAAACAGCAAAATATCACCGGCCAAAATCCCACCGGTGATATTCTCTGTCCTGCTGAATGTTACTGCGCATTTTTCTCTGCCGGTTACTAATAATGCAGTTCCGCCGGCAATTAAATCATGGTCGATTGTCTTGCCTCGATATACAGGTCAATATCTTCCACAATATACTTTTCTCCGGTTGTATGCAGAGCTTCAAAACAGGAAAAGATATAATCCCATACTCGGTATTTTGTGAATAGTTCAGAAATCTGTCTTCCGGTCAGGCCTTTTGCTGATTTATACTGCTCGGTACAATAGATTAAAAAATTACCTTCTTTACTCATAATCATGCCTCCTCCGGAAATATAAATGTACCTGTCTTTTTTTCTTCATCAAACATATTAAACAGGGTTAGAGCGCTCAAATGCCACAGCTTCGTATCTTCCTGCTCCAGAAAGGAATATACCTCAGAATCATAAAATTCTTTAGTGGCAGACACTTCATCATACGGATAATTCTCAGTGATCAAGTGAATCACCTGCGGTACAAGAAGCATAAGCATAGCTTCAAATTTCTGCTTTTCCATTAAAATTCCCCCTCCGGCACTGTGCCGATAAACTTTAAGTAGTTTAACGCCTTTTCTGAGGTAAGCACTAACTGGTTATATAACTTTTTGATTTTAAGAGCCTCCAATGTCTGCTCCTTAGTTAATACTCCCGCAGTATAAAGGGTAAATGTGGTATAAACATCATCATTAGCAACAGGACCAAAGATAAATTCAAATGTTTCGCCCTCATAGCTGCCTGATCTGTTATCCGATACGAAATCAAGCCATGCCTCATCAGCAGTATCAAACCGTAAAATGGAACATTCTGCAAAGGCTTTCTGTTCATCAATCTCATAGATATTGACAATCCTGCGTCCATTTTTTCTACGCCTGTAAACCTTGTCCGCAAAGCCTATGGCCTGCTTTTTGTTTGTGGTGGTATAGAAACCAAAACCAAAATCCAGAAACCGGTTCTGCTGAATCAGCTTCGGTTCGGAAACGACCACATTACTTCCATGATACAAAATCATAAATTCCCCTCCAATACCTTTGCTGCAAGTTTTTGTTCTTCCAGCAGTGATTTAATCATTGCCTCAATATGATGACGCCTGTCAATCTGCTGTTTAAGTGTTTCAATTTCCTTCTTCCCAACGTACTTGGAAATAATCTTTTTTCCATCCCGGTATTTCAGGTAGTAGTAAGTATTACCTTTGACCTGCTTTTCAGAAATTGTGCCCTTGGGCAATTCCGCAAGAGCCTCCTGGTATTTTGCAAGCATATAATCAATCCGCTGCTTTTCCTGCAGCAATGTACTTATAATTAAATTCATTCTTTTCACCCATCTATATTATACCCAACATTTCTCAGAATATCAATGGATGTTGTGTAAATATAATTATACAGCCGCAGCACCTGAGTTGCAGTTCACTGAATGTTACTGCGCATTTTCCTCTGCCAGTTTCTTAATGGAAATCTCCTCTGTCTTATCTCTGTATTTCACTGTGAGCACTTCCTGTCCGGTCAGCTTTATTTCCTCACCGTCTGCTCCCAGAATCGTATTGCCATCCGTAAATGTATAGCTGCAGGATACGCCTCTGTTATCCGGAAGATTTCCGGTATCATCATAGTGCTCTATGATCGCTATTTCATATTCCCCTTTCTTTTCTGCTGTCAGGGTAAGCCCCATCAGTTTTGGCTGGAAGTCAATGGACACCATGCCATTCTCCATCTTATTGTATGTCATTTCCACGTCTTCAGAAGATGCCAGCTTCTCCCTGCAGGCCTCCTCTGCCATTTCTTTCAGGCTGAGTTCTTCTGTTTTATCCCCATACTCTATCCGCAGAACATCGTCCTCTGAAATCTGTTCTGCCTTTCCCTCCGGTGTAAGAACTGTCTCCTCATCTATAAAGGTATAACCGCAGTATGCATTTCTGTGATTGGATTTATTCAGTGGGTTTATTCGGGAAGCCCTGACGGTTATCACATTGGTATCTCCCGATTCTGTCTCCGCATAAAGACGTATATTTTTATCCTTTGGCGCAAACTTGATCGTCACAATTTTTCCAACATACTCTTTTGAAAGGTTCACGTCCCCGGACTTTACATTCCAGCTCTTTCCGTAATAGTAACTGAGTCCGCCGAATATCAGCGCGCATATGAGAACCGTCAGTCCGACGGCCTTCCAGATTATCCTTTTTACCTTCTTAAACGGTCGGATTGCCTTCTTATTCGCTTCTGTCATTTCCGGTTTCTGCACTTCCTGTTTCATCTCGTCCAGATACGCCCTGCATTCCCTGCAGTCCTTCAAATGCTCCTCAATCGCCCTGTCACTCTCTCTGCTGGTCAGCCCGTCCACATAGCTGGGAAGCAAATCCCTGATAATTTCGCACTTCATAGTCTTACCTTCCTTTCACAATTTTCTGCTTTGCCCTGTAAAAAGTCACGCGGGCCCAGTTTTCATTTTTACCGAATATCTCCCCTATTTCCTTAAAAGAAAATGCACCTGTTATGCGCAGAAGCACCACTTCCTTTGCAGTCTCGTCCAATATATGCACCTTTTTAAACACATCCATCTTCTCTTCTCTGATACAGAGCTCATCCTCCGGTCCGGCCTTGTCGGAGACCATACTTTCCTCCAGCATGGATGTACCCTTTCTCTTTCGTTTGTCCAGCTCCTGATACCATAAATGCTTGGCGATCTGGCAGAGCCAGGTAGACACCTTACAGGTTCCGTCATATTTATGGGCTGAGCGCACTGCCCGGTAAAATGTCTCCTGGGTCAGCTCCTCCGCGGTACACTCCTCGCGGCACAGGGTCATCAGGAAACGGAACACCGAATCTGCGTATTCCCTGTAAATGACATCCATGTCTAACATCTCTTCCTCACCTCTCTTTACTCATATATCCGGGAAATAGAGTTTTCGTTACAGAAAACGTGAAATTTTTTCTTTTTGATTATACCATATACCATTAATGGCATCCCGTTCGGTACCAAGGGGGTTCTCTAGTTTTCACAGACTTTCAGATAATAGTCCTACATGGAGATATATCCCAGCTGGGCTATTATTCTGTTCGTCAAACCGGAGATTCGTCCACACCTTCCTTCAGACTCGCAGTTACCCACGACGCCCTTGGTGTTCAACTGCATCCTTCCCACTACCGGGCGGATTTCGAGACTTTCACCCTATAGAACGCGCGCCCGCCGGGCGCACTAAAAAGCACTCTGTATCTTTTGATACAAAGTGCTTCAATGTACAAGAGCGTGTTTGAAAATTCATACTGACAAGCTGCAGGATATTTATCTTTGCAGTTCCACCAGCAATTCCCATCTGCCATTCCGCTTTCCGCCCAGCCGTTTGATATAACCCTTTTCCTGCAGCACTTTTGTCCTGTTCTTCACGGTTCGTTCTGACTTTCCAAGCTTTTCAGCTAACTGCTTCTGCGTTATAACAGGATTCTTAGAAATGTTTTTGAGAATTTCAAATTCATCCAAAGTGCAATCCAAAGTGCAATTTTTGCACTTTGAAATCTCTTCTGCTGCACTTTTGATTTCCTTTTCATCTGAATA
The DNA here is from genome assembly GCF_022867815.1 of Blautia sp. NSJ-175. NCBI lineage: Bacteria > Bacillati > Bacillota > Clostridia > Lachnospirales > Lachnospiraceae > Blautia > Blautia sp. NSJ-175. The sequence continues at coordinate 56,426 of NZ_JALIFQ010000016.1, read as the reverse complement.
ATCTACATGAAGATAACGATTTTTTAATTGATGATGCCTGTCCATCAGAAAATTCTCAAAAAACAATTCCAAATACTTCGTTGTTGCATGGATATCATTTTTTAAATCATTATAATTAGCCCGCACTAAAGCATTGCGGAAATACCATGAGTGTTCGGCAAATGCTTCATTACTTACCTCAAATCCCAGAGTCTTTAGATACTTTATAATAAATACTGCTGTTGCCCGGGTATTTCCCTCGCAGAAGGGATGAATCTGCCAAATATCAGATGTAAACTTTGCAACATGTTTCACTGCATCTGATACCGTCATTCCCTCATAAGAAAACCGTTTTTCCATATTAAAATCATAGTCCAATGTATCTTTTATACTGTCACATGATGCATAAAATACCGTCTCTCCTTTTAGCACCCATTCTTTTTTTGTAATATTATATGGTCGGATTTTCCCGGCATGATCAAATACACCTTCAAATAGACGTCGATGTATCGTCAGCCATTCAGCAGGTGAAAACTGAAAAGTATGCTCGCCCAAAATTCTTGTGATCCGTGTTGAAACAATATCCGCCTCTTTTGTATCATCTTCTAAGTCTCTGCGTTCGTCCCGCTCTTCATAGTAGCTTTGAATTCTCTTTTGCGCTGCATCAATATTTATTTTTCCCTCAATATGTTCTTTTGCTGTTTCCAACAAATATTCCGATATCTTAAGTCCGTCTACATCCTGAAGACCAATAGCAGTCTGCCAGGACTCACTTTTCTCTGCCTTATCAGGTTCTCCCTGCCGAATATAATTTTCCAGTTCAAACTGCCATTTCTTTTCCTTTGACACTCCCTGTACCGCCTTCCCTGTTATGACATGGCAATATACCTACAAGTACATTATATATTTCTGTTCATCTCCGGTCAATACGGAACAGTCCGTCACAATACAATCCTCTCCATCCTCCGCAGTGACACCCTGTACATCACATACATAAACAGTGCCACTCCAAAAATCAGCCCCAGTTCCATCACAAACAACTGTACCTCCGCTGCATCCAGGTGCATATCATTAAAATAAATCAGCAGCATGGAAAACACAAGAACAATCGTGCTCCCGGCAGCCGTCGGATATGTGAAGATCTTCCGCAGTTGTCGGCGAATCACCCTTTCTATATAATTCCTGTCCGCTCCAAGTCTTCCCAGATCGCTGAAGAGCTGCCTGTTGTCCATTGCGATAGTCACGCTTCTCACATAGGTCATAACACCCACGGCTGCCAGGGAGATCACCGCAAAATACACACTCAGCAGCACAAAAACAGCAACCATCTGCATGGCGTCAGCCTTTATCAAAACCTTAAAAAAGGGTGCGTATTTCCAGTCACTCATAAGCTCCGGATTATCCACGGAAAGACCGGCTTCTCCGCTGTAAAAGTATTCCTGTCCCTCCTGTTCGGCGCATTTTTCCTCATAGGCATCGTACAGCGCCAGGTGGTCCGACAGTGCTCCCGCATGGGCAATGTATTCCTTTTTCAGTTCCCCGGCAAACTCATATGTGCTGTATACATCCTTCACACGGAAGAAGACCAGCTTCTCCCTGTCGGTTTTACCCGCTTCCGCAAAGCTCCGGTAATCCTCATCGGAAAGGATAAAAGTAAAAGGCTCACTGGTATTTGTCAGGTTATCGAACTCCTCCGTCCCCTGATAGGACAGTTCCCTGTTCTCTACAGACAGCAGACAGTCCGGTTTCACCCATATGGACGGGTGGTATCCGCTGGGAACGATGGTCTTGTATTCCCCGGGTTTAAGCTCTGTCCCGCGCCCGGCAATCCTGGAAAAATCAGATGCCCGGACAAACGAGGCCAGTTTCCCGGAATTCAGATCCACATATTTCCCGCTGTCTGTCAGATCCCGCATCCAGTAATCCACATACAGCACCACTGCTTCTGCCTCCTCATATGTCTCTATATCCACGTTATACTTTTTCGCCAGCCCGAAAATATCATCCCTGGTGATCTGCTTTTCTTCTGCGGGATAATGCATGGAATAGTCATACGGCGCGTCCTCTCCCCCGGCATAGGCAGAACGGTAATACATGGCTCCCCAAAACGCGGACAAGAGCAGGACAAACACCAGAAGTGTGATCACACACATATTTTTTGTCGTCTGTCTTGCCGTAAAACGCATCAGATTGGCAGACACAATATTCTTATAATATTTTTCCGGGTTCCTGCCCTTGCCTGTGCGCCCTATCGCACTAAGCATAAAGAGATACAATCCGGCCGCGCTGATACAGTAAGTGACATTCCAGAAAGAGGGCATGACAAACAGAAACCATCTCATGCAGACTGCAGGCACTGCCATTGCCAGCACAAGCCCTGTAAGGATGAGTAAGATGCCGGCCCTGCCTGTCCATGGCTTTATCTCTCTCACCATTTCTGTCTTCCTCTGTTCATTTAATATATCTATAAGATTGACCCGCCGGATAAATCGCAGACCCAGCAAAAAAATGCACAGGACCAGAAAAAGTGCAAATACAATGCCGATAACCAGTCCGCCAGGCCCCACCCGGTATTTCATCCCTGCCTGGGTGAGGATCAGTGCCTCAAATCCCTTCCATATAAGAAAAGAGAGGGGAACCGACAGCACAAGCCCCCCGAGCGCGTACCGGGCCGTCACTATCCCCACTTCCACGGCAAGGCATTTTCCCAATTTTCTTTTTCTCTCGCCCAGGGCTAAAAGCACTCCGATTTCTCTGCTCTTATGCCGGAAAAACAGATTTGCACCGTAGACCGTAAAAACCGTACACCCCACAAATGTGACTCCCATCATAAGCCATGACAGCTTTCTGGTATCTCCTCCCTCCGGCAGCAGCCCCTGCACGGTGGGGGAAAAATACATAAGTGTAAAGGAAGTCACCAGCAGCACGGAGAGAAACACGCATATTCCCAGCAGGGTATACTGATTCTTATTGTGCCGCCGCAGTTTCCCCATAATTTTATTCATTGTCATCAAAGTCCCCTCCCAATACACGTATCGTATCCAAAAGCTCATCCATAAACACTTTTCTGTCTCCTCTGTTCTCCCGTATTCCGCTGACCTGTCCGTCCTTCAGGATAATGACCCTGTCGCAGAAGGAAGCCGCGAAGCTGTCGTGGGTCACCATAAATACGGTTGCCTGCATGGTATCCCTTGCTTTGAGAAACGCATCTATCACTGCCCTGCAGGATTTGCTGTCCAGATTTCCCGTTGGCTCATCCGCCAGAATCACCAGCGGATGGTTCATAAGCGCCCTTGCCACAGCGGTCCTCTGCTTCTCCCCTCCGGATATCTCAGCCGGATACTTCTGCATGATCTTATCAATCCCGAATATCCGGCAGATATTCTCCGCCTTTGACTCCATCTGGGCAACCGGGCGCTCATCAATGATTTGGGGAAGACAGATATTTTCAAAGACAGTGAGGCCGTCCAGCAGCATAAAATCCTGGAAGACAAACCCCATCTTCCTGTTTCTCACCTTAGCCAGTTCATCCTCCTTCAGTCTGGATATATCCTCCCCTCCCAGAAGAACTGCCCCCTCATCATAAGGAATGAACCTGGAAATGCAGTTTAAAAGAGTCGTCTTTCCGCTGCCGGAAGGCCCCATGACAGCCACAAATTCCCCCTTCTCCACCTCTATGGATATATCCTTCAGAACCGGGTATACCTGGTTACCAATCCTGTAGCTCTTTGACAAATGTTCCACCTGCAGCATAATATTCTCCTTTCACTGATAAAAAAACTGCTGTCTGTCTACACTTTAAATGGTAATACAGAAAGGAAAAACCCGCATTCGGCCCATTGTAAAGTTTGACACTGATTTTGTAAAGTTCCGGGAAAGAATCGACAACCGCCCGGACTTCCTGTAAAATGCAGATAACAGGATTATAAAGGAGTGACTTGCTATGGTAAAAATAGGGATCTGTGATGATGAATCGGAGATGAGAAAACCTCTCCGTCAAATACTGGAACAGGTCTTACAGCTTCAGGGCGTGGAATATCTGATCTCTGAATCGGAATCCGGTGAGGAACTCACTGCCGGAATCTCCTGTCTTGATATTGATATTCTCTTTCTGGATATTGAAATGAGGAGCCTGGACGGCATAGAGACAGCCAAACTGCTGCGCAAAAAGGGGATGAAAAGCATTATCATATTCGTAACCGCTTACCCGGATTTTGTCTTCCAGGGCTATGAAGTCCATGCCTTTCATTACATTCTGAAACCTTACCGGAAAGAAAAAATAGAAGAGGTTCTCAGACAGGCCCTGCATGAGCTGGATCTGTCAAAGGAACAGTATTTCGTAATAGAACAGAAAGCAAGAGTCATCCGCATCCCCCTCAGTCAGACCATTGCCTTTCAGAGCGACCGCAGGAAGGTGGAGGCCCTTTTGGAGGAAGACTTTGTTGCCTTTTACGGCAGGATAGATGAAGTATGCCGGGAACTTCCCTCCTGCTTTATACGGATCCATAACCGGTATATCGTAAATCTGAATTATGTGACTACGCTGGAGAAGGACCGGTGCATACTGGGCAGCCGTTCCTTTCCGGTCAGCAGGGCCTTCCGGCAGGAACTGGAAACGGCCTTTGCCAGGGCAATGCTGAAATAAAACAGGGAGGGAAAAAGTATGGACAGTCAAATCATCATGGAAAGCGCAGGGCGGCTCATAAGCATGGGGCTGTATGTGGTCACGTCGTTTTTCTTCTGCCGTATGCTCTGTTGTATCCTCCCTCAAAAAGAGGGACGTTTCTATAATATTCTCATTTTTATATCCGGCATTTTCATTCCCGGCATGGTCATTGACCCTAAGGACATGTTCAATGTCACACTGGATCTGGTCTGGCTGCTGCTTCTGACGCTTTTTTGCTTTAAAGGCTCTGTAGTCTCCAAGTTATCTGTGACAGCTGTCATCTATCCTCTAATCATTGCCCTGAACTTCCTGGTATCCGACATTTCCCTGAGCATCTGGCTTGCCAGCGGGAAGAGTTTCCCGGTAGATCTGGCAGTCACTCTCCTGGACGGCTGTATTCATATTCTCTTCTGGTATCTGATCTACAGAACCTTTGTCAGCAGGGTCCGGCAGGCCAGCCGACTGTACAGCCGCAATACCTGGATTCTTCTGGGAATCATCTGCCTTGCCTCCCTTGTGAGCATCACAGGGTATATTTATTATCCCCCGGAGGAGACCTATAAAATATGGCCCTGCGCCATTGCCTGCATGGCAACCAATATAGGCAGCCTCTATCTGGCAGGGTATTTTGTGAATACCATTCAGCAGGAAATGGAGCAGGACAACTTGAAACTTCAGCGTGTTTATTATGAAGAACTGGAGAGAAACCAGACAGAAATACGCAGATTCCGCCATGATATGAACCACCACCTGCTGGTCATCCGGGATTTGTTTGACCGGGAAGACAGGGAGGCCGCCCATGCCTATTTTCGGGAACTGGAATCCCAGATAACGCCCAAAAACCGGTGCTTCTGTAAAAACAGCGTTCTGAATGCCGTACTGAATGCCAAATACAGCCAGGCTGAAGACAGCGGCATTGACTGCTTTTTCCACATTGATCTGCCGGAAGTCACAGCCATTGACCAGGTCAGCCTGTGTTCCATATTCGCCAACACACTGGACAACGCCATTGAGGCCTCACGGAAAATACCTGAACCGGAAAAGCGCAGCATTTCCGTCAAGGCCAGAATAGCGGACAACGGATTCTTCAGCTATGAGATCAAAAATGAAAAGCGAAATAAAGTCCTCATGGAAAAAGGAAACTATATCTCGGATAAGAAAAACAAATCCGAACACGGCCTGGGTCTCTCCAATGTACAGAGGACTGTGGAAAAATACAATGGAACACTGCACATTTCCTATGATGATACCTCTTTTACCGTGGTCATACTCATCGGAAACGCTCTGTAGCTAATCCACATCCGCCCGCAGCCTCTCAATCACGCTTTCCTTCTGTGTCATCTGATAAATAAGAGGCGGAACCATAACACATACCGCGATGATGACCGCAAATAAGATCAGGTTATAGAGGACAGGCAGAGAGTACCCCATATTGTACACCTTTACACTCTGGAAGACTATATAACTAAGGGGCAGTCCCACGGCCATGGAGAGCAGGATAGACAGTATTCCGTAACCAAGTCCCTCCTGGACCAATACCTTCCTTATCTGCCCCGGCGTCATGCCCAGGCTCTCCAGAGTGGCAAACTCCTTTGCCCGGTTCTGGACACCGGCTGCCATCATGTTGATATAATTCAGAATGGCGAGCACTGCCAGGATTATGCCCAGTCCGCCGCCCAGGACTTTCACCTGCTGCTCCGATGACTTCATCTCCTGGTACCGGGTCAATTTTGAATCAAAGGAAATTTGTTTTTCATCCCGGAAGACACTTTTTACTGCTTTCTCCGTCTCTTTGTCATACGGCTTCTCATACTCTATCCGTACCACTTCAGTTAAAATATTATCCCCCATAAGTTCCTTCGCCAAAGTATTGCTGACCAGCAGATTCGGGCAATAGCCTCCGGAATATTCAGACGGGTCATCTATTACATTTCCTCCGTCCATACTGCTTTCTCCAGTTGCTGCAACAGTTATCTCATGCTCTTTCTCCGGCTCCTGACCATCCGGAAGGAAAAAACGAAATTTTTTTCCTACTGCCTCCTCTGCAGATGCCCAGAATGGCACTGCGATGGCAGTCTCTCCCTTTTCAAAGGCTTCCTCGTCTAAATCCCCTCCCAGAGTATCATTTATCTTCCGGAATTCCTCGGGACTGATTCCCACGAAACGCCCGTCGAATATGCAGTTTAACGCACGCGGATCTTTTTTGTATTCCTCTATATCTTTTTCATAGTCCCCCGGTGAGTATCTGCTCTGATATAGTCTTTTATAATACGGACCTAATAACTCCTCCTGATATGGGACAATCATCTGTGCCGTAGTCACCGGCCTTATCTCCTTCACGCCCTCTATGGCGCGGATCTCATCCAGTCTCTCTTCCGTAATAAGAGGCAGTTTTTCTTCCAGGGTTGTCTGATTATTAACCGTAATATCACACGAACGGATCTGATTCAGGATATTTTTCGCGTCATTTCCCCTGATCACTGCATTGACACAGAGAAATACAGTCAGCACTACGAAAAAAGAGCCCAGGATCACAGCGGCCTGCTTCCTGTCCCGGAACATATTCCTGCGGGCCATGTCCTTCAGACCTCTCTCCCGCTCCTTCTGCTTCTCCCTGCCTTTTGTAAGCCCCGTGTAGCTGACAGCTTCAATGGGGGAACACTCCCCTGTGATAACAGCCGGTTTTCGGCAGCCGGCAATGACTGTAGCTGACGAAAACAGGGCCGCTCCCACGTAAATAAGAGGATGTACCGTGACAATCTTCATTCCTGACATTCCGGGATCTATCAATCTTAGCGCCGTGGGGATGAGTCCGGCCGAAACCGCTGCTCCAAGCGCCATCCCCACCGGTATGCCCATACAGGAATTCCAAAGCGCCTGAAGATAGACCAGACGTTTTAACTGCACAGAGGTCATGCCCAGAGTCTTAAGCTGCCCGTAATACCGAATGTCCTTTGAGACAGAGATATAAAGCGTATTATAGACAAAGAGATAGCCGCTTATAAGGATCATCACAAGCAGTCCCCCAACACCCACTGCCATCCTGATAAAATTCTGCATAATATGGTCATCTGCTATGAGCATCTGCCTGTCCTGCAAATCCAGGGGTTTCTGTATGTTCATAATATCTTTCGCGGAATAAAGAGATTTCTTTAAGGTGATCTTCAGCGCTCCCTGGGTAAAATCTGTCTGCTTCACACCTGTCGTCTCATAAAACGCCTGTGACACATAGCCATACTGTTTTCCGGAATAATCCCTGTAATATCCGCTTAAAATAAACGTTTTGCTGATATTTTGCTGTGCAGACACCGGATCTTCCAGCTCCTGTCTCTCGGGGTCCTCGGCTAAAGAATAGTAGGTGAGGGGTAATTCCATTCCGATCTCCGGCTCCTTGATTCCCATGTCCTCCAGAGCTGCAGTGGAAAGTACCAGTTCCTCCTCTTTTTTCGGATAACTCCCTTTAAAAAACTCGTATGCCGGAATGCACTGCTTTTCCCAGCAGGTATCGTCCACCCAGTAAAGCCTTGTTTTATCAAGGGATACATCCCGGTATGTCTCAGCAATGGCACATTTGACAGCGACTCCCGCATACTTTACGGATTCCATATCCCTTACCAGCTCCACCTGGTCAGCGCGGGGTTCCGTCAGTTCCATGTCAAAATCCATTCCGTTCATGCGGATAGCGCGCTGGGATACGGCATCCCAGTAACTGATACCGATTCCCAGCACTGCCGTTATCAGAAATGTAGTGAGGATAACCGCAAAAACAGTGAGCGCATTCCGTTTCTTATTTGCCCTGTAAGTCCTCATTGCCACAGAGGCGATGATTTTCCTATTGTTCACCTTCATCATACAGCATCACCTCCGCAGATTCTTCCATCCTCCAGACGTATGATCCTGCCTGCCATCTGGGCGATTTCCTCGTTGTGGGTGATCATGACCACCGTCTGGCCCAACTGCTCGCCGGATACCTTAATGAGTCCCAGGACGTCCTGGCTGGTGCTGCTGTCCAGGTTGCCGGTTGGTTCGTCATCCAGGATAATGGCCGGCTTTGCTGCCAGCGCCCTGGCAAGGGCTACCCTCTGCTGCTGCCCGCCGGAGAGTTGATTCGGCATGGCAAACTTTTTCTCTCCCAGACCCAGCATCTCCAGAATATTCTCCACAAATTTCCTGTCGGGCTTGATGCCGTCAAGCTGGATGGGAAGTATGATATTCTCGTATACATTCATAAGCGGGAGCAGATTGTAGTTCTGAAATACAAACCCGATCTTCCTGCGCCTGAATATGGTCAGCTCATCCTTTGTCATACCGGATATGTCCCTGCCGTCCACGATCACCGTTCCGGATGTGGGCACATCCAGACCGCCCAGCATGTGGAGTAAAGTAGATTTTCCGCTCCCGGATCTGCCTACAATGGCTATAAATTCACCTTTTTCCACAGTAAGGCTGATTCCGTCCAATGCCCTGACCGTTGCATCTCCCAACTGATAATATTTCCTCAGATTTTCCGTAACCAGTATTTCCATATGAAAAGTCCTCCTCGTTCTTGGTTCTCCTACAATATAACAGAGAAAGCTTTCCACATCCTTTCTCAAATATGACAAGATTGTAATATTCTCAATTTATTCTCAATTCCTTCTCAGATAAACAGAAAATTCCGCTCCGCTGCCCGGTTCTGATTTTACCTTGATGTAACCTCCCTGCTTTTTTATGATTTCCCGCACAAGATACAGACCGATTCCAAGGCCTTTTTCCCCGGATACTTCCGGGGATCGGTAGAATCTCTGGAAGATCAGTCCCTGTTCTTCCTCACGGATGCCGATTCCCTCATCCTTCACACGAACACACAAAAAGGATTCATAGGGGACCGACAGGACACGGATCACAGACTGGGCCGGTGAATACTTCACCGCATTGTCCAGAAGGTTGACCAGTGCCTCCACAGTCCATTTCATATCAAAGAATGCGCTTTCCGGGGAAGACTCCGCCTCTATGACAATCCCCTTTTTCAGTGCCTGCATCTCCACAGCCTGACATGCCCTGGCGATCAGCTCATCCACGGAAGATTTCTCCACATGTACGGCGATCATCTCTGTTTCCAGATAGGAGGAACGCACCAGTTCCTTCATAAAAAAGTCCAGCTTATCGGCCTGTCTGTGAATCTGGGAAGCCATTTTCCCCGCCTGTTCCGGAAGCTCCTGTTCCTCCAGAAGACCTGCATAGAGCATAATATTCGTCAGAGGCGTACGTACCTGATGGGAAATGTCTGAGATCAGTGCCTTTACCAGATTCCGTTCCCTGTCCGCCTGTTCACAGTTCATCCGTGACATCTCCACAAGCTGGTTCAGCCGCTGTATGACAGCAGAATCCATAGATTCATCATAACTGCACTCTTGGATGGTTCCGCCGATTGCCCGGTCAAGCTGCTCCAACACTGTGTCCATCTGCCTTCTGATACGCCTCCGGTACCGGAAAGTATAACCGGCAGCCCCCGCAAATGCAGCGCAGGAAAGGACGACGGCAGATATCAGCGCCCCGCTCATAAGGAGTTCTCCCACTGATATCCTTTTCCATATACGGTCTTGATATGCTCCGGTTTGGAGGGATTATCCTCCAGCTTATCCCTGAGGCGGCGGATCCCGACAGAAAGAGCATTGTCCTCCACATACTCCGTGCCGTCCGGCCACACCCACTCCATCAGACGTTCCCGGGTCAGAATCTGTCCCGGATGAAAGACCAGCAGATATAAAATGCGCTGTTCTGTCCTGCTCAAATCTACGGGTATCCCGTTCTTTAAAAACTCCATGGTTGCAAACTGAAAACGGAATGGTCCCTGTGCATAATCCGTCTCCTGTTCCGGGGCCGTCCTCCGAAGAAGCGCCCGTATCCTTGCCCGCAGGACCATGGTTGAAAATGGTTTTGTGATATAGTCATCCGCGCCGCATTCCAGCCCCCGCACAATATCCAGCTCCATATCCCTGGCAGTGAGGAGGATAATGGATACCTTGCTGCTCTTCCTTATCTTCCGGCACAGTTCAAAGCCGCTGCCGTCCGGCAGGTTCACATCCAGTATGAGCAGATCAAATGTCTGCTGACGGAACTTTTCCTCTGCCTCTTTTATGGTACTGCAGATCGTGAAGGAAAAGTCATCACTCATGAGTGCCATCTCCATCCCAGCTGCCAGATCTGCGTCGTCTTCCAGTATGAGAATATATTTCAAGTTTTTTCTCTCCTTTCTTATGGCAGAATGTCTGCTGTCTCAGCCGCCAAAAAGGTACACGAAAGAATCGCATACCTTTATAACGTCAATATAAATTTTAAATACTTTCCTTCTTTTGCAGCCGTCAGCGTACCTCCCATTTTCTCTGTCAGACATTTGGCGATGGTGAGTCCCAGCCCTGTGCTTCCCTGGTTTCTGGAACTGTCCGCAGTGTAAAAACGCTCAAACAGCCTTCCCGCTGTCTCCTCTGACATTCCCTCCGCATCGTTCGTAAAAGATATGACTGCCCTGCCGCCCTCTCTATCCAGGCGGACGGACAGCTCTCTTCCGGCATATCTGCATACATTCTGCAGAAGATTCTGGAACACGCGCTCTAACCCGTCCTTGTCTGCCCGGACATTCACCGGCCCCTCCATAATATTTATGTCAACCAGAAGATTCCTGGCAGTCAATTCCGGATAGTAATCCACAATGGTCTCTCTGAGAAGACGTGCAATATCCACATGTTCCACCCTGGGGGTGTAGTCTTCCCCGGAGAACCTGGATAACTCATAGAACTGGCCCATAAGCTGCTGCAGAAAGCGGGCTTTTCGTTTTACCACCTCCAGTGCCTCCCGGTCCTCCGGGTCCAGAGCTGTTTTGTCCATAATATCCAGATATCCGATCATGGAGGTAAGAGGCGTGCGCAGGTCATGGCTGATATTTTCAATCTGTCTCTGGAATTCCTGCTCTCTTTTGGCATATTCCAGGTGCTGCTCCCGTATCTTCCTGAGCGCCTTATTGATGGTTACAAGAAGCTCCTCCATCTCTCGGTCAGGCGCAGGCAGTTTCAGCACCCGGTTGGCCTCCAGTTCGCCGCTGATTTCCTTCAGCGCACGATTGGTCCGTCTGACTGCTCCTGCCATGGTTCTGCATCGCAGGAAAAAATACAGAGAAGTCAGGCTCAGCAGACCCAACACGAAATACAGCAAACTTTCCACACCCCTTTCCTTCACACGGTTCGGACAAACTCTATCCGATTTCCTTTTTCCTGCTTACTAAAATACCCGCTGCGCCAAAGATAAGAATCCCGGCAGCCCCTGCTATGATGCATTTTGCCAGTCCGGAGGGAGTATCCCACAGACAGTGGTACCCCGACATATTGGCACTCACCTCAAAGCGGAAGATGTTCCAGGGCATCCATCCGGCGATCTTACGCAGAATTTCCACCTTAAACCCCGCATAATAACAGATGACAGGAATCACATTCATAACCGCAAACCAGACGATTGCTGCCACCACATCCTTCTCAAAAAGGGTGAGTAAAGCCACACCCAGAATCACAGACGCAAAGGCACTGGGCATTGCCGCTCCGATTCCCCCTGCCATCTTTCCCAAAGGCTCGGCCGCGGGACCACCCAGCAGCAGATAGGCACTTCCCACGTAAAAGACCAGGATAACTGCCATACAGCAGAGAGCTGTGGCGATACTGACAACACATTTTCCGATAAAAATATGTGTCCTTGGAATCCCATAAGCCACCACGTTCTTCAAAGTACCGTTTTTTCTCTCATCACCAAACAGCAGCGCCGCTACGACAAAACCCGATATAAACAGAATCTGCAGATTAGCGATCAGATTATTCAGTGAAAAGCTCATAAGGCCGTATGGAAAATTTGTAATATTCTGATTGCTTATATACAGCACCAGATTCATCAGCACCAGCAGCCCTGATGCGATTCCTGCTGCCACGTACATTCCCCTGCTGTGTGTAATGCGGTATCCCTCACCTTTTATATAATTAAGCATATTTCCGCCCTCCGTTCTTCAAATCCATATAATACTCCTCCAGCGTCACCTGTCTTCTCTCCAGCCTTGAGATATCCATCCGGTTCTCGCTGGCAAGGCGGCTGTACGCGCCGATATCCATCATGGGATTGACAATATGAATGGTCTTGTCCGGAAGGACCTTGTAGCTTTCCGTGTGAAATTTCTTTTCCAAAACAGCAGTATACCGCTCCGGTTCTGACACATTGATCTCAATGTAGTCCGAACACTTTTCTTTTATCTCCTCCGCAGTGATCTGCTCAGCCAGTTTTCCGTCCGTAAGGAACCCATAGACTGTGGCAAGCTGCTCCAGCTCTGTGAGTATGTGGCTGGACAGGATAATGGTAATATTCTTCTCCCGGCTGAGCCGCTGCAGCAGATTCCTGATCTCTATGATCCCGCTTGGGTCCAGGCCGTTGATCGGTTCATCCAGGATCAGCAGCTCCGGTTCACCGATCAGGGCAATGGCAAGGCCAAGCCGCTGCTTCATGCCCAGGGATAAATCCCTGCACCGCTTCTTTTTCCGGTCTGCAAGCCCCACCAGCTCCAGGACTTCATCCACTGCCCTTTTGCCCGGAACCCCTTTTAATATCCGGTAATACTCCAGATTCTTCTCCACGGAAATCTGGGGATAGAATCCCGGCGCCTCTATGACAGCTCCGGTCCTTCTCCTCTGTTCCTCCATATCCTTCCGGCTGTGGCAGCCGAATAAGGTAAGTTCCCCTTCATCCGCATAAATATGGCCTGACAACAGTTTCAGAAATGTAGTTTTTCCTGCCCCGTTGTCCCCTACCAATCCGTAAACGGCTCCTCTTTTTACAGTTATGTCAACCTTATCCAGTGCAGTAAAACTGCCGTACCGCTTGGTGACTTTTCTCGCTTCCGCTGCATATGCTGTCATATCTTTTTCATCCTTTCCTGAACTTATCTCTTCATGTGGCTATATTATAATCGGCCGCTTTTTAATAAGTCTTCAAGAAACTTTAAAGAAATCGTAAAGACGGATTCACGCCATTTTAAATCCGATACCCCAGACTGTACGGATATATTCCGCCTCCGGGTCTATGGCTGCTATCTTTTTCCTGATATTACTCACATGGACATTGACGGTGTTATCCTCCCCGTAATACCCGTTTTTCCATACCTGTTCATAGAGGCTTTCCCTGGAAAATACCTTCCGGGGCTGCTGTATCAGAATGCACAGAATCTCATATTCGTATCTGGTCAGGGAAATCTCCCTCTGCTTTACCGTGACGGTTCTGGATGCCTGATCCAGTATCAGGTCTTTATACGTGTATCGTTCAGATTCCGTTCCGGCACCCGGACTGCCGCAGCGCCGGAAAGCAGCCATGACGCGTACCAGCACCTCCTCCGGCTCAAAGGGCTTTGTTATATAATCATCTGCCCCAAGCGTGATGGTCTCCACCTTGTTCTTAAGGGCAGTCCTGGCAGACAGGACAAGGATTGGAATCTGCAGTCCCATCTCCGTACGCGCCATTTTGATAATCTCCTCCCCGCTGATTCCAGGAAGCATCAGGTCCAGCATGATCATGTCCGGCGTTTCCCTCTCAAGCCTCAGCTGTGCCTCTGTTCCCGAATACGCGGCCGTTGTCTCATATCCCGCCTTCGCAAGAATCCGGCACAGCAGCCTGTTTATATCCGTGTCATCCTCTATCACTAGTATTCTCTGCATAAAAATCTCCCGGTACTTTATACTTTATCAAGGATTATAACAGATTCCTCAGTAAACATCAAAGAAACTTCCCTCCGGTTTGCAGCCTATTCCCTATTCCTCCACTTCTATTTCCAGGCCCTCCATGTGGTGTTTTCCCATCTTGTGACGTGCCTTTCTGACCTCCACAGTGTCAAATATAATGGAGAAATCATAGTCCTCAGGGTAGAGTTCCGCAGCCGCCACCTTCAGCCTAAGCCGTTTATGGCTGATGAGCATCTTTTCATTTCTGAGCTGTACCAGGACATTTCCGTTCTTATCTGCCGGTTTCACCACAATTCCGATCTTTTCATCCGGCAGTATGGTCACACTGTCGCCTCTGGTAAATTTACGCACAGCGTCCATGCTGTCCCTGACCACGGCTGCTTTTTCAATACGCGGCGCGTGAAGCTTTTCCAGCCTGCTGCTGCCGCCGTGCAGGTGCATATTTTGAATCAGAGCCTCACTTCTCTCCCCATATGCCTCCCTGGCTGCAGAAGCCAGCATTTTGTCCGGAAATCCCAGTCTCTTTGCAATATACAGGGCACAGCTCTCCCCCGCCTCTCCGACTTTCAGCCGATACAAAGGCTTCAGGCTGTCTCTGTCAAACTCCATTCTGGCATTCTGCACGTCCCCGTACCTGTCCGCGTATTCTTTCACCTCAGGATAGTGGGTGGTGACCAGAAAGAGGGCACCGCTCCTGCGCAGTTCCTCCAGTATGGAAATGGCGATTCCCATTCCCTCCTGAGGATCTGTTCCGGAACCCAGTTCGTCCATGATCACAAGGCTGTCCGGTCTTACCCGTTTTAAAATGTCCAGCACATTTTTAATGTGGGCTGAGAAGGTTGACAGATTATCCGAAATATTCTGCCCGTCACCGATATCACACAGGATCTGGTTCTGCATACATATATCGGCTTCCCTGCAGGGAACGTGCAGGCCCGAGCAGGCCATAGCACTCATCAGCGCCACTGTCTTGATAGCCACCGTCTTACCTCCGGTATTCGGCCCCGTAATGATCACGCCGCGGATTCCCCTGCCGATCTGAAAGTCCAGCGGTACACAGCTCTCCTTCTCCAGCATGGGATGTCTGGCGCCTTTCAGCTCCATATACTGTTCCAGGTTGATCTTCGGCTCCACGGCATCCATTTCCAGGCTCAGTTTTCCCTTGGCAAACATGAAGTCCAGCTTTTGGATGACCCGGATGTCCTCCATCAGCTCTGCTTCCCTCTCAGCAGTCATATTGGTGAGAGTGTACAGGATTTTCCGCTCCTCCGCGTCCTCCTCGATCCTGTATATTTCCAGCTCCTCCCGAAGGTTTGCCACTGCCTCCGGTTCTATGAACAGTGTGGCGCCTGTGGAAGACTGCTCCACAACGCTGCCCGGAACCATGGACCTGCACTCTTTCTTCACAGGGATACAGAATCTTCCGTTTCTGGTGACTACAAAGGAGTCGTTCAGATACTGCCTGTTGGTTTTCAGTGCCCTCTCTGCCCTCTCACTTACTTTTTCCTCCAGAATCTGAATCTGTTTTTTGATATCTTTTAAATAGGCGGAGGCATAATCATCCACTCTTCCGCCTCTGATACAGCGCTCTATCTCTTCCTGCAGTTCCTCAGGAAAGGCCAGGTTTTGGTTATAATAGGCAAGGCTGATCCGTCCCTCCTCACCTCTTAGCAGATAGGATTTCAGCCGCCGCACGGCACTCAGGAACATGCCGGTCTCCTCAAGCTGTTCCGGCAGGAGCATATCCCCTCTGACCGCCTTCTGCAGATATTCCTCCACATGCTCCATGGCCGGTATGGGCGGAGTTCCCGCCAGCTCTATCATAGCTCTCGCCTGGGTGGTATCCCGCTGCTGCTTTCTCAATTCCGTCTCTGACAGGATGGGAACCATTTCCATGATTCTGTTTCCCGCATTCTCTGTGGCGGCGCATTCTTTTAATTTTTCTAATATATGATAATATCCGATTGTTTCCAATGATTTTCTGCTCATGTTTTTTCCTCTCTAAAAAAGACGTAACCGTTCCGACAAGCTGAACACAGACCCGTCTGAACTATTACAAAAAGACCACAGATACATCGCCCCGAACGGGTATACGACTTCTGTGGTCTTCCATGAGAAAAATCCATACAGCAGCGCAAAAACAAGCCGCCTTCAAAGCAGCCAAGCACTGTATTCTCTCCATCATTCCAATATATTTGAAGTGTATGATAAGGGTTCGTAAGCGAATGTATCAGCCATCAGGGTACACTGATACAAGGATAGGGTATCAGAAAAAATGATATACTATCCCTACAGATTATTCGATTATTCTGTAATCTCCACTACGGAAACCCTCAGCACAAAGACACCTCATTTCTAAATTGATATTTATTTACTGTAACTGTTCAGCGGCCTTACAGTTACGGGCAGACCTGCTGAATCGTTACGGTTCTTCCTGCATTATAACCGCCGGACGCGGCTTTGTCAAACCTGAAATCTGTTATATTCACGATAACAGTCCCTGCAGAGAATCTCATCCCCCTGCAGATGCATCATATTTTCCGATGCAGTCTCCCCGCAGCGGGAACAGCAGATGGATTTGAAGATCCTTGCATTTTCCGGCAGTGCAATCTTTGTCTCCTTTACATCAAACATTTCCTCGAAACTGCACGCCTGATAATACCGGAAGGATTCCCCTTTGCTCAGGCCTTCCGGGCGTGGCTTCAGAACCAGGCGTACGGATTTGCCGGTATCTCTGTTATAGAAGGAAAATGCCTGCTTTCCGCACATATGAAAGAGCAGATTCCCCTTTCCCACACTGCATCCCAGTATTACCTGAATGGCATCCACGCCGCAGGCGTCATTTTCTGAAATACACACAAGCTGTTCATCCCGGGAGACACAGCAGTCTTTCCCCATCTTAATGTCCAAAAGTTCCATGGCGTAAAGAGCTGCCTTATAGCCAATGGTAAGGCCGCCGCACTCATGACCATGAAATTCCACACATTTTTTCCATATTTTATCGTTCATTTTTCTCCCTTTCTATGAAATATCCTACCGAAGCGTACTCTGACTCTTATCTGCCGAAATACTCCCTCTGCTATCTCCTGCCTCTCTCTTTTCCCGGCCCTGCTGTCTCCACCTGAAGAATTCTCCGCCTTGGACCTGTATCCTCCACCTTTACCCTCTGGGTGATCAAAAATCCCACAGCGGCAAACACAACGCAAAGCCCCAGCGTGGGTCTCAGTCCGATCCTGTCCATGAGAAACCCGCCCGCCAGATTCCCCACACAGCTTCCCACTCCGACTGTCACCATACCAAAGATGGTCTGTCCCACGATCCTGTCCTTCTCCTTCAATTCCTGGTTGATGAAGAACACGGAGACCGGCGTAAAGATACCAAAGGACAGTGACTGCAGCGCAAATCCCAGAAATGCCACCGCCAGATTCGGCGCCAGAAAGATCACCAGCGGGCGAAGAACAAAGAACACGCTGCTCAGCTTCAGCAGTTTCTTACAGGATACCTTACGGATGAGATAATTGCACAAAAACATGGCGGGCATCTCACTGGCTGCACAGAAGAACGCTGCAATCCCGAAGGTACCATCCGTTCCCCCAAGCTCACGCACGATATTGATCATATAGGTACCGAGGATGGAGCTTGTCATATAGCAGATTCCGAACCCGGCTACAAACAGCAGCAGAGGCCTGTTTCCCCTGAGGATCTCCATCACACTGCTGGACGGCTCCTGTTCTTCCCTGACCACGGAAGATTTGGGGTCCTGCATGGAGAGCACCACCACAAAAAGCAGAAATTCCATACCTGCAAAGGCAAAGGTGAGAATCCCCGGATAAAAATGTTCCACAAGCTGCCCCAGGATCACGGCGCTGACAGCATAGCTGACTGAGCCAAGCCCTCTGGAAATGCAGAAATTCACCTCGTATCCCTGGTTCATGTATTCCATTCCCATTGCCGTGATCAGCGGCGTAATTGAGTTGTACAGGGTGTTCAGCACAAGATACAGCCCTACAATGGCCATTTTCGGCAGGGGTACCGTCCCCAGGACAAGATACCCCGCCGTCACTGCCAGTATGATCAGCAGGATCATTTTCTTTAAGCTCAGCCCCCGGACCTTTTCCACCACTCCGGCCAGAAACGGCTGCATCCATATGCTGATAAACGCCGCACCGCCCACGGACATTCCCACAAGCGTGTTGGACAATCCCTTATACTGCAGAAACACCGCTGCAAATCCCATGATCGCGCAGCTTGATACCCAGTAAAAACACTGAAGCAGTGTATATTGATGACGCACCTGCACACTCTTTATCCGTTTCATCTCATCCTTATCCTTCCGATCATCATGCATCTTTCACCCTTTATATACCAAATGCTGACAATCGTCAATAGAAAAAAGAACTAAAGAAATGGAGAGATTTTTGTTAGTTTACCGAAGGGATTCTACATCAATATCCGCTGATAAAACCGCCTGATTCAACGCTTCACTGTCTGCGCCCTCTTCTGCTGCCTGTACCCACAGATCCATGTCATCGAAAACATAAATTTTAAGTTCCGATATATCCATTCCCCGGACAGCATTCACAGATTTCCCGTAAAATTCCGCCGTCGGTGTCAGTCTCTCCCCGTCCTGATTAAATATGATGGTTTGACACTGCTCGTATGTCCGGCCCATCTGCTCAGCAAATTCTTCATATGTAATGCCGAAATCATCCGAACCTCCTGTCTTTTCCCTCATAACAGATTCGTACTCTTCCCTGGTGATCTCTCTCTCCGTATAGGGCGCGTCTGTATATGTGATCACCTGATACGGCGATACAAATACTTTATTCAGGCTGTATCCGTTTTCCTCTTTGTTTACAGGTATCTCCTTTACTGCCTCCGTGTCCACTTCAAACGGCAGTTCCAGGCTCCACGCACCCTGAATCTTATGGAAAGCTGATATGTCCTCCGCATCTGTTTCATTGATATCATCATATCCGACCATGGAAAGCTGAAGTTCAAGAGTACCTGCCTGCAGGTCCTGTTCCTCCAGATCCAGCTTCAGCATGCCCACGAAGGTATTGTCATCCACAATATTTCCTTCCAGGTTATTGTTCATCAGCCTGATTTCTTCCGCACTGTCAGAGAGCTTCCAGTCTCCCTCCAGATACAGGATATTTCCGGGGATTTTGTTCAGTCCTCCCTGCTCCACATCCACCTCTGCCGTCACAAATACGGAAAGCCCGTCACAGTAAATCTCCGATGCGGTGATTGTCACACCTGCATCCTGAACCGTATAACCGGAATCAGCGGGAATTGTGCCGTCAGCCTCCTCCCTGGACAGGACTTCCGCCTTATCACTGTAATCTCCCGAAAACGTGGACTGATGCTGAACCTGTTTAAAAATTTCACCGAGGATTGGTATTCTAGCCGCAAATGCAGGATTTGCAAAGCAGACTGTTGTCACGGTAACGGCCGCTGCTGCTGCTGCCGCTGTATATTTTATCCAATTTCTTTTGCCGGGTTCCCGTTTTCCCTCTTTCTCGGGAAGGTTTGCAAGTGTCGCTGTATATCTCTTCCATACCTCTTCCGGAACCTTTGTGTCTTCCCTGAGACCTTCGATCATATTATCAAAATTTTTCATATCAGATACCCCTTTCCAATCCGCAGTGTACTGCTTTTTTCTGAACATCCGGCATACTACGGGGTGGCTCCCCGCTCATGTTGTACTGCTGTTCCAGCTTTTCCCTGGCTTTCGCCAGTCTGCCTCTCACTGTGCTCTGGTTTATCTGGAGGATTTCCGCGATCTCCCTCGTCTTGAATCCCTGCACATAGTATAAAATGACTAAGATCCGGTATTTCTCATCAAGACTGTTCAGGAAATCCCTCCACTCCACATTTGCATAGCTTTCATCCTGCGCCCACGCCTCCGGCAGGGATTCCTCTGAGACCAGTCTCTTCCTCTGCCGGTAAATGGAATTGCAGTGATTGATCAGAATTCGTGTCAGCCAGGTTGCAAAATACTCATCCTTTTTCAGAGTATCTATCTTCTCCCAGCATGTAAGGGCTGTCTCCTGCATGGCATCTGCCACATCCTCGTCATTTTTCAAAATGGCTTTGGCCGCCTTATATAAAGCAGGCCCCTGCTGTTCCATAAGTTTCTGGAACGCGGCTTTGTCGTGCTTCTTGGCCCTTTTGATCAGTAATATGTTCATACTCATCCCCCTTTGTGGAGTCCGGAGCTCCTGTTCGCTTTGTACACTTATTAGATGGGCGAGGCGGGGATTTTGTCCACCCGGGTATCTGATTTTTGAAACAGGCAATCATGCCTGCAAATTTTCACTGATATCTCTTATATAATATCACGTATCAAAATGTGTTCCCTTTTACGAAATTTCCAGCTTTCCCTGTCCTGCGAATGCTCAATTAAAAATTCTATGGCATCTCTGTAATTTTCCTCTGCGCTCTTCTCAATCAGCAAAAGTCCTTTTTCCCTGTCCTGCTCAAATTGATATTTTCCATAGTAACAATACAATCCATAATCATAATCAGCCATATAAAGCCCCGCTTTCTGCGCCTGCTCCAAATAACCCGCTGCCTCCTTCAGATCCATCCGGTTTCCGGCATCTCTGAACAAAAGTCGTGACAGGTAACAGGCTGATACCGGATCCCCCTTCTGAGCCGCCTCCTCCAGATAATCATATGCCTCCTCGGTTCTGTTTTTTATACTGCAGATATGGCCTGCGAGTCTTGCACAGGGAATACTGCCGCATGCATATCCCTCCATGGCTGTCTCCTCCGCTTTTTCATAGTTTTCCTGAAAAAAGAAACCTTTTGCCTTTTGATAACAGGAAAACCCATACTCCTCCTTCTTTACAGCCTGTTCCTGGGTTCTCTTTACTTCCTGCAGTGCTTCTCTATATTCTTCCGCATTTTGAAATCTTTTCTTTGGATCTGCGGATATCATCTTAAGCACCATTTCTTTCCACCCGGCAGTCCCCAAAACAGGAGGCGCCGGCTGTTTTTTCTCCATCAGAGCCTTCAGACCGGAATAGGGATACCGCATCCCATTCAGGACATAGTATAGCACCGCGCCCACAGAATATATATCACAGGTAAAATCCGCTTCTCCTCCCAAAGCCACTTCCGGGGCACAGGTGCCAAGGCTCCCAAGCTGTGTTACTACCGTCGCATGGGTCAGCTCCCTTGCGATTCCAAAGTCTCCCAACTTGAATTCGGGTTCTTCCCATCCGGTCACAAAGATATTTTCCGGCTTAATATCCCGGTGGATTACATGGAGTTTTTCCATAGCGTCCAGAACAGCACACATATCAGAAGCCAGCTTCCATAAATCTCTCAAGGATATGTATCCTTTACCTATGATTTCCTCCTTCAGCCAGCAGGGAAACGTTTTAAGATATTCCATTTTCAGTGCCAGATAAGCGCTTTCCTTTCCGGCAAATTCCCGGTAATCATATATTTTGACCACATGAGAATTTTCTGCCAGAAGTTTCATGTACTCAGCTTCCTCCCGCAGATGCTTTTGGTATATCTGATGTTCTTCTAATTTCATGATTTTCAGAGCATAGATGTCCCCGTCTTCTGAAAGCACAAGATAAACCTCGGCAGACTGTCCGCATCCAATCTGTCTGATCATTTTCTCATTTTCTTTCAGCACACCTTCCTGATAAAGCATGGCCCTCATATCTCTCATTGCAATATCCATAAATTCTCCTTAATCATTTCCACCATAACCGCTGCATCTACAGCAGCTGCAGAAACAGCTCCAAATCTTCCTCCGGTTCCCTCAGTTCCAACTCACGGATTCTTCTCTTTACATAATCCGCTACGGATTCTAACTCCCCCTCTTCATAAAACTTTTCTATATCAGGGGCACCGGATTTCTTTTTCTGCACCAGCACATCTTCAATATTCTGGAAACTGCACGCTTCTTCATTCCATACAATATCCGGACAGCACCGATCGATCAGCTCTTCCAGGCCGGCAGTAAGCTTTCTGCCGGCATCACTGAACAGAACAGAATCATTCAGATACAAATCTTCCAGGACAAAAATCACCGCTGATTCTATCCTGTCCTTTGGACACAGGGCTTCCATCCCGGCAAGCTCTAACATGCGGTTAATATCCTCCACCGGCATGGTCAGATGAATGCCCATGGCAATCAGAAGATTTCTTCTGGGGACAATACCTTTTCGCTTTAAGTGTGAAAAAGCATTGTTATATGCATTTTTCAGCTTTTCATCATCCACCAGACTGTTTATATTGCGCTCCTCCAGTTTAAAGTACTCTTCCAGGAACTTATAAAGCTTACGGTTTCTCCCTTCAAATACTTCCATATGTTCTTCCAAAAACTTCTTAAACTCCTGATCTCCCATTACTTCAAGAAGCGCTGCATTGAGCTCAAAGGTTTTCTCTTCCGTCCCATCCAAATGCTTCTGTTCCGGCTCCTTTTCCTCCTGCATTTTCCTGTATTCCTCCATATAAAATTCATACATGGAATAATCCTTTTTATTGTGAATCAGGTAAATAAAGATGGCATCTTCAGGGTTCTTAACATATAGTGCGGGATATTTTGCATTTCTGGTAAGCAGCCGGTTAATCTGCTCCAGCTGAAATCCCCAATACATGCCGATTCCCACAACCTGTTCCCGTTTTGTGGGAATTTTCTGTTTCCACTGTCTGGCAGTATTGCGGGTAACTTTGCAGTAAGCCGCAAGTGCAGCGATCGTACCGTTTTTTTCTTCCATCCAATAAGCAAATACATCTGCCCACACGGTCATCGCATCCTGATGTTCCTCCATCAATTTCAAAAAGTTCTCGTTATCTTCGCAGCGTTCCAGAATATCTCTGAATGCCATAGTCCTAAGTTCTTCCATAAAATCCTCCTTGTATTATACAT
The DNA here is from genome assembly GCF_022867815.1 of Blautia sp. NSJ-175. Taxonomy (NCBI): domain Bacteria; kingdom Bacillati; phylum Bacillota; class Clostridia; order Lachnospirales; family Lachnospiraceae; genus Blautia; species Blautia sp. NSJ-175. The sequence goes on along the minus strand of NZ_JALIFQ010000016.1, from coordinate 33,139 downwards.
AGAAATTCCATTTCTATTGAATTTCCAGCAGCACTGCCGTGACATTATCCCCGGCCCCTTTCTTGACTGCCTCTTCCGTCAGCACATCCGCCCCACAATCCTGCTGCAGAAGCCCTAAAATCTCCTCCGGCTCTGTCTTATCCAAAAGACCATCTGATGACAATAAGATTTTATCACCTGCCTGATATTTATTTCTGCTGTAAAACAAATGGTCCACAGACACTCCGGAATCATCTCCCAGGTAACCGAGAAGAAGGTTTCTCTCACGGCTTTCTCTGTATTCTTCCCGGGATATTGTCCCTTTTTTTAGTTTTATTCCCGCCATGGACTGCTCCTCACTCAGCATGGTAATTTTACCGTTTCTCACCAGAAATATGGGGCTGTCCCCTATATTAAATGCCTCTATAGTTCCGTCCGGGTTCAGCATCACCAGAGCAATGGTCGTTCCGCCTCTGGCCTGTCTGCACCTGTAATAATCCACGATTTCCTGGTTTAGCCTGCGTATCTCTCCGGCAATATCCATTGGCGTAAAGGGCCTCTTTGCCTCCCGTAAAAGTCCTTCAAAATATTCTACTGCCTTACGGGACGCATCCTGCCCATACTGTTCTCCCCCCATCCCGTCACAGACTATGTAGATCTGCTGTTTTGTTAATTCTGATGTCCCTTTATAGCAGAATTCTCTGCTCTGATCGCTTATTTTCTCTGTATCAATCAGAAAATCATCCTGATTTTCCGACCTGCCTCCCACTCTGGAACTGGCTGATATTTTAACACTGTTAATAGTCTTCATAGTCTCCCCATTCTTTATCACACTTGTCATTGCTTCTTATTGTTCCAAAATAGCTTTTAGCTCTTCTTTCCCCAACTGATTCTTAGCCAGGAGCTGCCTGACAAGAAGGTCGATGGTATTCCGGGACTCTTTGACAATCTCGATGGCCTTTGTAAGCTCCTGTTTCAGCATCTCATTAACTTTCTGCCTTACTTCATCGCCCAGTGTTCCATGCTGCATTTCTTTCTCTGAATACACGGCCAATCCGAATTCCTCATCCATTCCGTAACTGCAGATAATACTCCTGGCAATGCCGGTAGCCTGGCGCAGATCACCTGATGCTCCGGTGGAATTACCGTCTTTTTTCCCGTAATAAACGATTTCTGCCGCTTTTCCTCCCAGTGCCGTGCGAATCATGCCCAGCATCTCCTCATAGGTACGGATAGGCCTTTCACCGGAAGACTTCTGCATATAACCCCCATGTCCGCCTCTGGCTGCAATAGTCAGATAACAGGGCAGTTCCCCGTTCTTCCAGCTCAGAAGTGCATGGCCGGCTTCGTGCCTGGCTACGCGTTCCAGATATTCCCTTCCCCAGTCTTTCTTTTCTCCGTGCATCGTGAGTTCAAAAGCTTCATCCAGAATCCTGTCTGTGACAGCCGTTCGCATTTTATGAGCATTTCTTTTTGCCAGCTCCACCACAGATTCCAGATTCGCCAGACTCATTCCCACAGAACGTTCCGCAATCTGTTTTAAAATATCTTCTGATATCGCTGCCTGACATTTCCCTGTCTGCAGTTTCAGATACCGGTATCTGGCAGCCTCGTCCGGCAGTCCTACGCGTATCTTCCTGTCAAATCTGCGGGACAGGGCCTGGTCAATCACACCGATTCCCTCTGCCGAACGGTCTACCTCATAATTTGTGGCTGCCAGTACGAATATGGGGCGCCGGGGATCTGTCTTTATGCCATCCATTTCTGCAAGCAGGGCATTCAGTGTTGCCTCCTCTGCTCTTCCGGACTCTCCACCGGTGCGCTGCCGCCCAATCGTGTCTATTTCATCAATAAAAACTACAGAAGGCGCATATTTTCTGGCTTTTCCAAACAGTTCCCGTATGGCTGCCGGACCGGTACCCGTATACTGTTTAACAAAACTGCTGGCCTCCGCTGCCAGAAAAGTCACTCCTGATTCTCCCGCCATAGCTTTTGCCAAAAGTGTCTTTCCTGTACCCGGAGGACCGTACAGCAATACACCTTTTGGGGCAGTCAGCCCTTCTGCCAAGAATCTTCCGGGTTCCTTCAGATACTGTACAAAAAACTTCAGCTCTTCTTTCGCCGCATCTGCCCCAATCACATCCTCAAAACGGACTTTTGGTCTTTCCGCATCAGTCATCACATGCTTCTCATCTCCGGCTGACAGTACCTGCTCCAGGGCAAAATCCCGAAGCCGGATTTTTATGGTTTTTCCGCCTTCCTCAATAATCGGCGCCGTGTCAAAAGTAAGAATTTTAGCCTGTTCCTTCAGCTGCCTGGCCATTCTCTGCATATATGTGGCTTTCGCTATTCTGCGTATCTGTTCTGCTGCACCATCCCCGCTTTTCTGTCCTCCGCGTATCACCCCGCACACGCCTTCTGCTGCAAGCCTGCGCTCCAGCTCTTTATCTATGACAGCTTTCTGCCCGGCTCCTTCCACTTCTCCTTCCATCAAATAAATGGGAAGTTCCGGTATCTGTCTGTGGAGCATCCGGATCCATCCCCTTATTTCTGCCAAATCGGAAGCACCCAATGGTACATGGTCAAAACAGCATATTGTTTTGGACATATCTGCATCCCGGCCGCTTCTGCAAAGAGGCTTCATCTGCAGTACAGCAAACTGTATATTCTGCGCCTCTACGATACCCGCAGCTTCCTCTTCATCTTTCGCTGTATGGATGCGCAGCTCTTTCAGTTCCTTTTCCAGTTCCTTTTCCCCTGTGCCCAGAAGCAGCATGTCCGTCTGTCCGGGATTCTTGTAAAGCCGCCGAATCTCTTTCTTATCTTCCGGAATCTCGGTGACAAATTTCACGGTCTGAAGCGCGGAAAGGGACTTCTCTATATTTTCTTTTGTAAACAATTCAAACACTTTGCGCAGCTCATCCCGCAGAAAGTTTCCTGCTTTTGCGGACAGGTTCCTGGCATCCGGCTGACCTCCCTGGGCAAAAAGAAGACTTGTAAAAATGCTCTTTTCTCCCACAACTTTTATCTGATATGTATCTTCAAACTGCTTGGCAGCTTTGACAAAGGATTGTTCGCATATATTTTCCAGGTCTTTTGCCTGCAAATGACGGAACATCAGTACATACCCTGTACTCATTCTGGAACAGACTGCCTGAGGAAAGTAGGGAATACCGGTTGCCGGATCCACATCTGCGCCCAAAGCATCCAGTATTTTCTTTGGTGATAAATCTGCCGCATCCGGAGCATCCTCCGCCTCATATATGGTCCTGCCCGCATTCGTGGTAAAGATAATGATAGTGTCTTTGAAGGAGATCTTATTTCCTTCATATAAATCTGTCAGACTTCCTGCATCCAGAATTTGAAGAAAAAGATGAATAACTCCCCTGGAAGCCTTTTCCACTTCATCAAAGAGCAAAACACACCTGGGATTTTTTTCTACGAATTCGGTCAGAATACCTTTTTTCGCATTATTGTACGTTTTTGCAAATCCTGCCAAATCGCATTCGGAATCCTTGTGTGAATAACCACTCATATCCAGACGTAAAAATGGCAGTTCCATTTCTTTTGCCGCTTCCTCTGCAAGGAATGTCTTACCGACCCCCGGAGGACCTGCGAATAGGAAAATACCGCTGGGTTTTCTCCGCTCCGGGTTGACAGCCTCTGTTATGCCGGCGTTCCAGATTCCGTCTGCAAAAGCATTTACCGCATGTTCCTGCCCATGTACCCGTGCAAGAAGTGTTTCCCTGAGTCTGCCTACTTTATCCACAAGGTGTTGTATCTGCTCTTTCCTGTGTATTTCCACCTCACTCAGGGGGGTTGTATGGTTTATATATGTTTTCAACACTCTCACCGAAGTCAGCACTCTCTCCCCACGCCGTTCCGCACCTGCAATACACAGGGCCAGAAAAAGCTTGCAGCTCTCCTCTGCCCTTTTGTCATCTGCTGTCTCCTGATTTCCGTGATGCCTGATATAGCGAATAATATCCTCAGCCGGTACTTCCTTCAATACACTGTTCAAATCAAAAACTTCCTGCAGCATCGCATCATCCGGTGCCAAATGCAGATATCCGGCCATAAGCTCTACAGGCATTCCTGCAGCTTTAATAATTTCCAGAAGGATCCGGTCCTCTCCACTGAACCCGGCATTTTCTCTTTTATGATTTTCCGCCATTTTGATGGCATAAAGAAAAACTTTTGAATATTTCATAATATTCCCCCTTAATTTTATTTCAAAGCCTCCAGAATCTGATTTTTAAATTCTCTGGCTGTTGTATAGGTACTGCTCTCTTTCTCTTCCTCTTTGAGCACTTTATCAATTACCTTTGCCAGTCTGACCGGGATTCCGGGGTTTCTGGTCAGGATAGGCTGAACATCATTTTTATAGATATATTCATAAATATCTTTACAGCCGTTTTGGTCGCGCACATACCTTCCTGTAAGAAGATAATAATATGTAGCTGCTGCTGACCATACATCCACCTCAGGCTTTGCGTCCCGATAGTGATTAAGCTGCTTTCTGGAGCAGAATAAGGCGGAGCCGCAGTACTGTCCTGACAATGTAGGTAATCCCCCTGCAGTCTGTCCTGCAAGTTCAAAGGCTTTGGCAAGACCAAAGTCAGAAAGTTTAACCGTGCCGTCCTCTGCCAGCAGTATATTCTGAGGTTTAATGTCTCTGTGCACCACACCTCTTACCTGCCTTTTACCTCCCTTTGATTCCATGATAATCTGCGCATTATGAGCATAATCCAGGGCATCTAATATCTGGCATATGATTTCCGTTGCAAGACGCAGCCCCAATTTGCCTCCATTGTTTGCACACAGATCCTCCAGGCTGCCCCCTTTGCAGTATTCCATAAGAATGTGAAAATCCCTGCCGCTGAAAAGCAGCTGATGGGTTGTTACAATGTTTGGATGCTTCAGCTGCATCATAACAGATGCTTCCCGCATGAACCAGAAGCGTTTCTGGGGATTCGTCTGCGCAGCGGGATGCATGAGCTTTAATGCCATCTGTTTATGGGTTTTTACATCCTCCACTAACTGTACACTGGCAAACCCTCCATGCCCCAGCGTTTTCAGTATTCTGAGACCCACAACTGCGTTGGCATACTCCCGTTCTGCTTCTTCCTGTTTTTTAATGGCTTCATTGACTATATCGGAAATCTGCATTTTTCCGTCCGGCTTCTCTTCTTCGATATTCACGATGAACTGTTCCCTGTGCCCTGCAGTTCCCATACCTATCACGTCACTGTCCTTAAGCCTGACCTCACGGTAGGAGCCTCTTCTTCCCTCCTCCGCTGACATGCCGTCCTCTCTTTTTCCGATGATCCTGCCGTTTACATAGGTTCCGTTAAGGCTTCCCATATCTCTGACAACGACATATGGAGGGTCAATTTTGAAAAATGTATTAAACCTGGAAATCCTGTCATTACCTGTTACATTTATTTTATTTACAATGGTTCTGTCTTCTTTTGCCGTTCTTCCGATGATTGCTGTATCTACGCAATGAAATGTCCATGTCTGTCCCTTCAGACTTCCTTCTATACATTTGATGGTTACCATATCACTCATGATTCTTCCTCCTCCATATCTGTTTGTTATCTTATTGGTAACTGTTCCGTACTCCCGCCTTTGGCGATGGAATTTTTACCGCTGCTGAATAGTAACTATTATTGTACCATATACAAATTTACTCATATCATTACTTTCAGGCAGATCACGGATATATTATCTCTTCCTCCGGCAGAATTTGCTGCCTGAATCAAACCTGTACATATTTTTTCCGGCTTCTTTCTGTTTCTGATTATTTTAAGCATCCGGGAGTCCTTCACAAGCCCATGAAGGCCGTCACTGCAGAGTAGAATGGTCTCTCCCGGTTTGGTATCCGTAACAGTTACGTCTGCTGTGGCCGGACTCTGCATCCCCACATATCGTGTAAGCATGGAAGAGAAATGCTCTCTTTTTATCTCTGTTTCAGACATATCTCCATGCTCCCGGGCAGCCTGTGCAAAATTATGGTCTACTGTAACCTGACGCATTTTCGTATCATAGCGGACAATTTTATATCCCCTGCTGTCACCCATGTGAATCCAGATGGCCTTCCCACCCAGAAGCATGACACCTGTAAAAGTGGCACCGTACTGGATAGCTCCATGGCAATTCCCCTTTTCATAAATTTTATTGCTGACCTCCTCCAATCCCTGTCTGAGTTCTTCTGCTGCCCGGTTCACATCCTGGTGTTCTATATAGTTTTTCCGTACCTCTTTTGCCACCACAAGCATTGTCTTAACTGCTAATTCTGCTGTAAGCGTCCCATACAAAACGCCTCCCATTCCATCCGCCACCGCAAAAAATTCTGCCGCCCGGGAACAAAGAATCCTGTCCTGGTTTTCTGTTCTTACTTTTCCTATATCTGTTCTTACAGCCGCCAATACTCCGCATTGTTTTTTCATCTTCATAATTCCGCCTGTCCTTTCTTATCACTGACTGTTTCTATGGATTCTTCTGATTCAATCTCTTTTTATTTCAGACTTACCGCCTTTTACCTGCGTACCACTTCTCCATACTCGTGTGTGGCCTTCATCGTTTCGGGAAAAATCATCCATGATATTTACCCTGGATATCTTGCAGGCTACATTTCCAAGATAAAGTGTCATCCTGTCTTCCAAATCTATCTGATATACTTTCTTATTCTTATAATATACACCATTCCTGGAACCGCAGTCTTTTAGAAAAAAACCTTTTTCATCACTGGCAATAACCGCATGCTTTTCTGACACATAGGAACTCCTGATTCTCAGGTCACACATCCTCCCCCTTCCTATATAGAACCCTTTCGTTCCCACATCACCGATTTCCTTTCGCTTTACCACATTTCCCTTCGAATCCAACACTTCTATTTTCCAGAACCCCATAATGTGTGTCTCCATCATTCTGTCTTTTACTTCCTGAAACTCCTCCCCGAGCTCTCCCATCTCCGGCGGAATTTTTCCCAGCCCACCGCATACCCGGGTGATCACAAAAATAATCACTCCCAATATTAAAATAACGGTTATCTGACCTAATAAACTTGACATGCTCCTTACCTCCTGTGTGGATTATTTTTTAACTATCCTCATTATATCTCTTTTGATTACAGGACTTTATTTATAAATAACCACCTAAAAAAAGAGGCGCCCCCCGGCAGCCTCTTTTCCGTGATTGTTCCTTAATTTTTTTTATTTAACTCCCTGATTTCCTCCATCTTTTCCTTCATTTCCTCTTCGCTCCAAAAGGGAAGCTGCATATAAGAAGCCTCTTTGTGTTTCTCTTCAAATGCTTTGGAGTAATTTGCCTGCTGCTCCACAGGCACTCCCACAAACCAAAGCCCCTTTGTATAAGAGGATTCCATGATCGCTGAGTAATCCAGATCCTCCGTATAACTGATAATTACTCTGTCCTGACTGCTATTCACCTTTTGAAGACTAATGAGGGGAGTATAGTCAGCTATTGGATTGCCCTGAAGGGCAAGCACTTTATACTCGATGCCTGCGGGAAGTCCGGAAATATCCGTTATCCGGTTCTGATCCAGCAGAAGCCCCTCCACGTCTGTTCCAAGTGCGCTCAAAACCGTAATATCCTGTATCCGATTTCCTCCCAAATCCATATAAGACAGTTCCTTGCTGTCCTTCACCGCTGTGATATCTTCTATCTGATTTCCCCGGACAGACAGTATCTTCAGATTCCATTTCTTCTCAAGTCCTGCAAGGGACGAAAGCTGATTGTTATCTGCCCTTATTTCGGACAGCTTCTGACATTCTGCCAAAGGTTCCAAAGTCGTAATCTGATTATCCGAAATTCTCAGGGTCATAAGCTCAGTAAAGGAATTATCTAAGGCGGAGATATCCGCAATCCGGTTTTTTTCCAGATTCAAATATTCTAACTTACTGCAGCTTCTGATCGGGCTGATATCCGTAATCCGGTTCCTGTCAAGTTCCAGGTTCACAAGTCTTGTCATTTCCGAAAGGACGGAAACATCCTGAATCTGGTTTTCCCCTAAATCCAGCAGCCGCAATTCCCTGCATCCGTTCAATGGTGACATATCCGAGACCTGATTGCCTCTCAGCCGCACTGAGCTGAGGTCCTGACAGAACGTCAAAGGGGTAATGTCTGTAATTCCGGCCTGGCCTGTCTCTTCTGTATGGCTTACATTTAATTCGTTTAATTTTCCACATGCCTCCAATGCTGACAGATCATCTATGCCTGAGTTTTCTCCGCTAAACCTGGTAAGATTCGTACAATATCCTATGAAGGACCAGTCACACCCCTGTATAAATGTATTGTCCAGCTCCAGAGTGCGAAGATTTCCCATCCCTTTCAAAAATTCCAGGGTACGAATCCCCTTTGTATCGGACAAAACCAATGTATCCAGGCCGGTAAATCCCGCAAGAGAAGCACCAACCTCCGATAAATCAGCATAATTTATCCTCAATTTTTCAATCTGAGGATAACTGCCGTCCGCAAATATCTGCCCGTTAAGACTCTGAAAATTTTCCCGGTCTCCGATTATCTCCAGATATTTCAGATTCTCCAGCTTCTCCAGGGGTTTCAGCGAAGTAAATCCGATACAGTCTCTGATCCTGATCTGCTCCAGATTCTCCATAGCAGCCATCCCTTGGATTGCCTGATCATCCAGCCTGCAGGATTCAAGATACAGAGATGTCCTTTTCTTGTCTTTTCCCACTTGTTTCAGTATCTCCGGTGTTACTGTCATATCCCGTATGAGAGATGACATATCTGTATACTTATAAGGATTGGCTCTCCACGCAGTGATAATACTGATCAGTATTATAAATAGTATAAGCCCTGCTGTTCCCATTAAAAGAAATTTCTTATTTCTAAATATTCCTGTTTTCTCTCTTTTTTCCTTTCTTTTTACTTCGTATACTTTAGTATCCGCTTCTGAGCTCTCTTCGTTTTTTGCTTCTATGACCTCTGCTTCTGCACTCTTTTCTTTCTCATTCTCCCATCCCTCTCCTCCTACTGTAGCCAGATTTTCTGAAAATTTCTCCGCTCCTCTTTCCCCGGCAGTTCTTTCCTGTTCCCCCAAAGCAGTTTGTATTTTGTCAAGCAGTTCCTCCATGGACTGTATACGGTCCTCCCTGCGGACTGCCATTCCTTTCATCAGCACCTCTTCCAGTGCGGGAGCAATCTCCACGCCAAGGTCAGAAGGCCTGGAAATCCGGTCCTCGTGCAAGCGCTGCAGGCTGTATTGGGGGGTAACCCCGGTTATGCATTTATAGATTGTGGCACACATTGCATATACATCGGTCCATGGTCCCTGATCGTGACCACCTCTGCACTGCTCTTCCGGAGCATAACCCGGTTTATAAATGATACTGAGCGTCCCCTCTGCATTTTCCACATCCCTGGCCGCCCCAAAGTCCAGCAGTTTTATCTCATTTCCTTCCAGCACCATAATATTGTCCGGACTGATATCCCTGTGTATCAACCCTTTTTTGTGAATCTTCTCCAAAACCCGCATTACCGGTTTCATGTAATCAAGAGCCAGAAAAACGGGCAGACTTCCGTACTTTTCTATATATTTTTCTAAGGTAATACCATCCAGATACTCCATGACAATATAGACTGTCTGATTGGCTTCAAAATAATCTCTTACATTTACAATACCCGGATTACCGGCAAGTCTGGCCATGGTTCTGGCTTCCTCCAAAAATCTCTGTTTCTCTTTTTCCGAAACATAACTCTGCTTTTTATATTCTTTGACTGCTACCGGCATCTTCAGAACCAAATCCTGCGCCAGATATGTAGTCCCAAAACCACCGGAACCGATCACTTTCTGAATCTCATATTTTTCATTCACAACGGTTCCCAATGGCAATCTTCCCAGTATAGCTTCATCCAACACTTTTTCCCCCTCACACTGTCTCAACGTGCAATGTTCTATGGTACATCTAAAACTTTTTTTAATCATACTATATTTTTCACGCCTGTTCCATATATTTCTATTATCTGCTATACAATTTATCATACATATTCATGACTGCCCCTTTTAATTGGATTCCGTATCCGCTCTCCTCCAGTTTACAGGCAGCCACTACATAATCCTCATTGAATGTGACCAGATAGCACTTGTTTTTATCACCGGCCACTTCTGCCGTCCCGCTCTTTGCACAAATTCCGTATTCTGTCATTCCGTAATACTGACCTGCTGTTACCTGCATAAGATTTTTTAATGTTTCAGCGTTTTCTTTACGAAGGGGAATCGCCAGTTCTTCTTCCTTTCCCTTATACAGTGTCTTTCCGTCCAGAGTAATCTCGTCAACCAGGTAGGGGCGCAGCATGACACCTCCGTTTCCAATACTCTGGGCTATCATTGCCAGATGAAGAGGCGTCACCAGAGTTTTTCCCTGACCGTAACCGGTATCTGCGATCAGGGCCTCACTGTAATCTCCCATATCCAGATGTGATTCCAGCGTAGTAAAATCCAGTTCTATATCCTGCCCGATCAGATACTGAGACGCTTTCCTCTCCAAAGTGCTTCCCCCAATCCTGAGAGCCATAGTGCCGAAATATACATTTGAGGAATTACCTAAAGCTTCCTGCAATGCAATGGTACCAAAAGCCGCATTTCCACTGTTTTTCACCACATGACCTCCAAGGACCGTATTTCCCTTATCTTCTATGATATCTTTTTCAAGCCCTTGCTCTAAAAGGGCAGCAGCGGTAACCATTTTAAACGTACTCCCCGGTTCTGCTGCATCCTTAAACCCATTTGGGAGGAAAAACCCCTCCGTCTGATTCCACTCCTCCATGTGGTCAGCAATCTGATTCGCATTAAATTCTACTGTTTTTGAGGAAGCTAAAGCAAGTATTCTGCCGGTACGGATATCCAGAACTATCATAGAACCTTCCATCCCTTCAATGAGGCTGTATGCCTTTTCCTGAATCTGATGGTTTAAGGTAAGTGTTATATCTGCTCCCTTTTTATTTTCCCCCTGCATATAAAGATAGCTCTCATATCTTCCCCGCAGCCCATATTTGCCATAAACCGGATCATTATACCCAAGAAGCCAGGAGTAAGATTCCGGATAAAACAAAGTACCGCTTTTCCCCGGCTCTGTTCCCTCGGAAAGAATAGTTTTGCTGCTATCCCAAATCGCACCTTCTATGGTCTCCTGACGATACATATTTTTTAATGTACTCTTCTTTAGTTCATCTGTGCCGGTGTTGAGCCCTTTAACTGCAGAGGTTCTTCCCATAAGAAAATAGCAGAATACCACCACCAAGGCCAGGATAACTGCCAGCAATACTTTAGTTCTCTCTAATAACTTTTTCTTCTCCATATCTTTCCCTCTCCTCTTTTCCATTTGCTTTTTTTCCAAACCTTCTGTGGTCTGTACTGCCACACCCCAGGTACAAAATCAGCGCTGCCATCATAAATGCTGCCATAAGTGCTGTTCCCCCATTACTGACAAATGCAATCGGAACTCCTGTCATCAGGAAGAAACCTGTGGAGCCCAGAATCATGAGCATAGATTCTGCAAACAAATAATAGACACATCCAACCACAATACCGGTATTTTTCCCTGATTCTGCCCCCAGATAAAGTTTAATACCTTCCACCAACAATGCCAAAAACAACAAAACCATAAGAATTCCAACTGCCAGTCCCATATGCAGCAATATGGATGTAAAAATGTAATCAGAATCCTCCACAGGTATCTTAACCGGATAATCACTGCCAAACCAACCGCCCAGAGCCATGGCTTCTCTGGCTTTCATTCCCTGGTATCCGGTCCCCAGAGGATCATTCTCCGGATGCAGCCATATAGTAATTCTGGACTGGACTTTTATGACCATGCTACAGCACTTTTGTAAAAACGCAGAGATATCTGCCCTGCCATTGGCATACCAGAGAATCCCTGCACCAATACCTGCTCCTGTAATTCCCACACCTGCAAAAGAAACCAAAAGACCCAATAAAAAACGCCACGATTTTAAAAACAAAATGCAAAAAACACCATAAACCAGAAGCATGAGCAGAAAAGATCCCATCTCGCTGATACCTACGGAAAATAATAAATTGATGCCCAGATATCCTCCGGAGACCAGCAGTTTCATCCAGTCTTTCCACTCCATACAACAGAAAATCATTGTATTCACATACACAAACAGTATTTTTATAAATTCTGTTGGCTGGATGGAAAACGCTCCAAATGTAATCCATGCCCGCGTTCCCTGGGCATCTGTTCCCAAAATCAGCAGTACAAGATAAATCATCACTGTGGCAAGCACAGCAGACACAAGTATTTTTTCAGGTTTCCAGATACTGAGCCATTTGTAATGGGTAAATATCATAATTCCTGCTGCCGCCACTGATGCAAGAAATATAATCTGTTCTTTTACCGCATAAGATGAAGATTCATTCTGGATGATACACTGCATGGCAATTCCCATATACAGCAGTAAAATGCAGAAAACAGGAAATTTGAAACTTGTTTTATGATAAAATGAAAATATAAGGGCAAGAGCTGTCACTGCCAGCATAGGCAGAAACAACGCCAGATAATGCTCCAGGCTTCCTCCTCTTGCTTTCACAAAAAAAAACGTTACCGTTTCTGCGCCTAACAGGGACAGCATTATTCTGCTAAATGCTGGATTTCTTACTGCGGATTCTATTTTTCTTCTCATATTGCAACCTCCCGGCCTCATTGCCTGTGTTTTCATTTCCTTTATATTTATTATATATAATTTATTTTGAGGTTCTGTTTTTATTTGACCACTTTACCCGGCGCATGTTTATGCACTGTACTCTGAATAGGTACGGAACAGGGGGAAGGATATTTTTACACAACAAAAAGCCCGCAGAACCTAAGTTCTACGGGCATATTATGCTCGGATACAATATACCATATGGTACTCTATGTGATAAAATGTCAGTAAATTCTTTTAAAACATTTTTTTTGCGGTATTCTTTCTGATTATCTTTCTGATAAGCAGTATGAGCAAAAAATAAACTGCACATACTATAATCCCCGCAACACAACTCCATGACGCCAATACATACCAAAGACTTTTTACTCTTTGAATTTGATAATTGGCTATCTCTCCCCGTTCGAGAACCGTAAGCCCTAATACAGCAATTGGAAAACATGCACCCAAAATAAAAGCTATAATTGCCCCCAAAGCCGTCAGCGCTTTTTGATAAAATCTAACTTTTTTTAAAGGATTATTTTTTAATTCAACATCAGAAGTTAGAACATCTATCTGCATTTTCATATCATCCATCTTTTTTTTACAATCTTTGCATTGGCTTAAATGTCTATCAATATCCTTTTTCGTTTGTTCCGATAATATATCATCCTGATACAGCGGTAATAGATCCGAAATAATATAACATGGAAGCTCTTTATTCATCTTTCAAAATCTCCTTTACAATTTTTTGTTTTCCCCTAAAGAAAGTGACCCTTGTCCAGTTTTCTGTTTTGCCGATAATCTCACCGATTTCAGCAAAAGATAAATTACTGATCAACCTCAGATACATGACTTCACGCACCGGCTCATTCAAATCATGTATCAACTGTAAAATCTCTTTTTGTTCCCATTGAACATTTATATCTTTTTTATCTTCTATTTCCAGGATATCATCCTCTATGGATAAAACCTCCTGATGTTTTCTTACATATTTCAGCCAAACATTTTTAGCGATTCCACACAACCATGTCAATATGGAGCTATTCCCCTTAAACCGGTCAATACATTGAACAGCTTGAAAAAAAGTCTCCTGCGTAAGCTCTTCTGCAAGATGTTCATTATTTGTCTTACTCAATAAAAACAAAAATACTTTTTTTGAATACATCTCGTATATTTCTTCTATCGACTGCACGTTTACCCTCCCCTCCTTCTACTCGTTAGTACCAAATTCTCCTATTTTGTTACAACCTTATATTATATTTTTACACAACAGAAAAACCCCGGAAACCTTACGGTTCCGGGGCATCTTATGCTTGGACACAATGTACCATAGATACGAATCTATATTTAGATTATATTACTCGATGATTGCAGCAACACGGCCTGAACCAACAGTACGTCCACCTTCACATTTTAATCTGACCCAAAACGCGGACCTTTAAGGACAGTTTTTATCCTAATCGCTGCTATTACCGCTATTTTTACGAATTATAATGTGCCACCGCAATTTTTTTAGAACCATATTAGAACCACGGCTTATATCACTATACCTCTGTTCTGCTCCAGATAAATCCTTACACTAACCACAATGTCCTCAGCAGAATGTAATTGCTCCGCAGTCTCATCTAATGAAGCAATGTAGAAATCATCATAATCGCTGGCTTCTCTTTTCCGTTTTAGGCGCCCCAGCTTTCTCCCAATCTCTCTAGGAAAAATATCTGTAGCCACAAAATACTGATTAAAATATGCAACCGCATCTTTGTGTCTTTTAAAATCAACCTCCCCCAAAGCTAATACTGCCTTTATTGCATAAAATGCAGCATAATAGCCCCGATTAATAGCATCCTTATAATGTCGGTTTTCCATACACAATTTTGCTGTTTCTAAAGTCTCCAACGCGGTCCGATACCTGTATATGCATAAATCTTCCGCTTTGCTATCCATTTATCACTACCCCTTCATCTCTTACATTTCTGTAGAAAGGCAAAGTGTCCACCCAATATTCATACTGTGCTTCATTCTTTATTATCGGAGAAATATCTATGCCCGTCTCGATTTCTATTTCAAAGGCTATATCATACACATCATTTTCAATCCGCTTAATTTCCGAATCACTCATTTTAACCAATATCATTAAATCCACATCGGAAAAATCATGATTATCCCCCCGAGCATAGGAACCATAAAGAATCACCTTCGATAAGCTGCTGCCCAACAGCTTTCTCAACTGCAAAGAAAACTTATATACTACATTCCTTACATCATCTGGCATATCACATCCTCCTTTCATTTTTATTATATCCCATCCAATTTCCTTTGTATACAAGAATATATGATCATCTTACTAATGCCGCTTGTCCAACAATAACAATTTGCCATTAAAACATGCTGAATCCACATCAGCTATCAAAAATAGAACCAAAACAGAACCACGCCTTACGTTCTGTCGCCCACACACTGCTCTGCTGCAAACACTGACTGCCGTATCTTTTATTCTTTTACACAACAGAAAAACCCCGGAAACCTTACGGTTCCGGGGCATCTTATGCTTGGACACAATGTACCATACGGTACGAATCTATATTTAGATTTAATTACTCGATGATTGTAGCAACACGGCCTGAACCAACAGTACGTCCACCTTCACGGATAGCGAAAGTAAGACCCTGGCTCATAGCGATCGGGTGGATCAGCTCGATTGTCATCTCTACGTTATCACCAGGCATGCACATCTCTGTGCCTTCCGGTAAGTTGCAGACACCTGTAACGTCTGTTGTTCTGAAGTAGAACTGCGGACGATAGTTGTTGAAGAACGGTGTATGACGGCCACCCTCGTCTTTTGTCAGAACGTAAACCTGAGCTGTGAATTTTGTATGGCAGGTGATGGAACCTGGTTTAGCCAGAACCTGTCCTCTTTCGATCTCGTTTCTCTGAACACCACGAAGCAGTGCACCGATGTTATCACCAGCCTGAGCCTCGTCTAACAGTTTACGGAACATCTCGATACCTGTTACAACTACTTTACGTGTCTCTTCTTTCAGACCAACGATCTCAACTTCTTCAGATACGTGAAGAACACCAGCCTCTACTCTACCGGTAGCAACTGTACCACGACCTGTGATAGAGAATACGTCCTCTACAGGCATGATGAACGGTTTGTCTGTGTCACGCTGAGGATCCGGAATCCAGCTGTCAACTGCAGCCATCAGTTCCATGATCTTGTCGCCCCACTCGCTGCTGGGATCTTCCAGAGCTTTCAGAGCAGAACCCTGGATGATCGGTGTGTCATCGCCCGGGAAGTCATACTCGCTTAACAGCTCACGGATCTCCATGTCAACCAGCTCAAGCAGCTCTTCATCGTCAACCATATCACATTTGTTCATGAATACAACGATGTAAGGAACGCCTACCTGACGGGACAGAAGGATATGCTCTTTTGTCTGAGCCATAACACCATCAGTTGCAGCAACAACCAGGATAGCGCCATCCATCTGAGCAGCACCAGTGATCATGTTTTTAACGTAGTCAGCATGGCCTGGGCAGTCAACGTGTGCGTAATGTCTGTTTTCTGTTTCATATTCAACGTGAGCAGTAGAGATTGTGATACCACGTTCTCTCTCCTCCGGAGCTTTATCGATATTAGCGAAATCTACTGCTGCGTTACCTGCAACTCTCTCAGAAAGAGTTTTTGTGATAGCAGCTGTCAGAGTTGTTTTACCATGGTCAACGTGTCCGATGGTACCAATGTTACAATGCGGTTTGCTTCTTTCAAATTTAGCTTTTGCCATTTTGAATTTCCTCCTTATTCACATGCGCCCCGTCTGGGCAATTTTATTATTTTTTTGTTGCCTCATAACGAGGCGGTTGGAATATCAATATATTCAACCTGCTATCCTTGATTATATTGCAAATCAAGGATATTTGCAAGTTTTTAATTATTATTTTCCTGTTTTTACTGAAAGTACTTTTTCCTGTACGGATTTCGGAACCGGCTCGTATTTCTCGAAGAACATGGAGTAGTTACCACGGCCCTGTGTTCTGGAACGCAGGTCTGTTGCGTAACCGAACATCTCAGCCAGAGGAACGAATCCGCGGATCATCTTGCCTCCGCCGATATCATCCATACCCTCGATACGTCCACGACGGGAGTTGATATCACCGATAACATCACCCATGTAGTCTTCCGGAGTAGTAACCTCTACACGCATGATAGGCTCCAGGAGAACCGGTGCTGCCTTCGCCATAGCTTCCTTGAATGCAAGAGAACCTGCAATGTGGAATGCCATCTCGGAGGAGTCGACCTCATGGTAAGAACCATCATATACGTTTGCGTGGATACCAACAACCGGGAATCCTCCCAGGATACCAGCCTTCATAGCTTCCTCGATACCTTCGCCGACAGCCGGGATGTATTCCTTAGGAATAGCACCACCAACAACTGTGGATTCAAACTTGAACAGTTCTTCACCGTTGGCATCCATAGGCTCGAATTTAACTTTACAGTGACCGTACTGTCCACGACCACCGGACTGTTTTGCGTACTTGCTGTCAACATCAGCGTTCTTGGTAAAGGTCTCTTTGTAAGCAACCTGAGGAGCACCAACGTTAGCTTCTACCTTGAATTCACGAAGCAGACGGTCAACGATGATCTCCAGATGCAGCTCACCCATACCGGCGATGATTGTCTGACCTGTTTCTTTATCTGTATGCGCACGGAAGGTCGGGTCTTCTTCGGCAAGTTTTGCCAGAGCCTCACCCAGTTTGCCCTGTCCTGCTTTTGTCTTAGGCTCAATAGCCAGCTCGATAACAGGTTCCGGGAACTCCATGGATTCCAGGATTACCGGATGCTGGTCATCACAGATTGTATCACCTGTTGTGGTGAATTTGAATCCGATGGCAGCAGCGATATCGCCGGCGTAAACCTTATCCAGTTCCTGTCTCTTGTTAGCATGCATCTGCAGGATACGTCCAACACGCTCTTTTTTGCCTTTTGTTGCATTCAGCACATAAGAACCGGAGTTCATGGTACCGGAGTAAACTCTGAAGAATGCCAGCTTACCAACGAACGGGTCAGTCATGATCTTGAATGCCAGTGCTGCGAACGGTTCGTCGTCAGAAGAATGCTTCTCAACTTCGTTTCCGTCCATATCCTGACCTTTGATAGCCGGGATATCTGTAGGAGCAGGCATATATTCCAGAATGGCATCCAGTAATTTCTGAACACCTTTGTTTCTGTAAGCAGTACCACAGCATACAGGAATGGCTGCACATTCGCAGGTTCCTTTTCTCAGGGCTGCTTTCAGAGCTTCAACAGAAGGTTCTTCACCTTCCAGATATTCCATCATTAAGTCATCATCTAACTCGCAGATCTTCTCAACTAACTCTGTGTGATACAGTTCTGCGTCATCAGCCATATCCTCCGGGATATCTGTGATGGAAATGTCCTCGCCTTTTTCATCATTGTAGATGTAGGCTTTCATTTCAAACAGGTCGATGATTCCTTTGAATTCATCCTCTTTACCGATTGGGAGCTGAAGACAAATTGCATTTTTACCTAAACGAGTCTTAATCTGTTCTACGGCACCATAGAAATCTGCACCCAGGATATCCATCTTATTGATGAATGCCATACGTGGTACATTGTAGGTATCTGCCTGACGCCATACATTTTCAGACTGAGGCTCAACGCCGCCTTTTGCACAGAATACACCAACAGCACCGTCAAGTACACGTAAGGAACGCTCTACCTCTACGGTAAAGTCAACGTGACCTGGGGTATCGATGATATTGATACGATGTTCCAGTGCGCCTGGTTTGCTTTTACAGTTTTCCTGTAAAGTCCAGTGACAGGTGGTAGCGGCGGAAGTAATTGTGATACCTCTCTCCTGTTCCTGCTCCATCCAGTCCATGGTAGCAGTTCCTTCGTGAGTATCACCAATTTTATAATTAACACCAGTATAGTATAAGATACGCTCTGTAAGAGTGGTCTTACCGGCATCGATGTGAGCCATAATACCAATGTTTCTGGTTCTATCTAACGGATATTCTCTTCCAGCCAATGGATTTTCCTCCTCTAGAATCGATAGTGAGCAAATGCTTTATTTGCCTCAGCCATCTTATGCATGTCTTCTTTCTTCTTAACAGATGCACCTGTGTTATTCATAGCATCTAATAACTCATTAGCCAGTCTGTCCTCCATTGTCTTCTCTCCTCTTTTACGAGAATACAGAGTTAACCAACGAAGAGCTAATGCCTGACGTCTTTCCGGTCTAACCTCGATCGGCACCTGATAGGTAGCACCACCGATACGTCTGGCTTTTACTTCCAGAACCGGCATGATGTTGTTCATTGCTTCTTCAAAAACTTCGATTGCCGGTTTGCCGGCCTTTTCCTCCATTTTAGCGAACGCACCGTATACGATCTTCTGAGCTACACCCTTCTTACCATCTAACATAATGTTATTGACAAGTTTGGTAACCACTTTATTTCCGTATAACGGATCTGCTAAAACGTCTCTTTTTTGAGTATGTCCTTTACGTGGCACGTTACTTCCCTCCTTAATCATTATCAAAATTCGGACAACGGTCATTGCCCTTAACGATTAGATCATCGGTACTCACACAACTATTTTGTATGTCCGTACTCGGTAAATCCTATATAGAAACCCGCAGCCACAACCTGGGTCTATGGAATCCCGGTACAAAATCAGTCTTAATAGTTATATCTGTGACTTCAAATGATTCTAATTAATTATTTTTTCGGTCTCTTAGCGCCGTATTTAGAACGGGCCTGACGTCTGTTAGCAACGCCTGCTGTATCAAGTGTACCACGGATGATGTGGTATCTTGTACCTGGTAAGTCTTTTACCCTGCCGCCACGGATAAGAACAACACTATGTTCCTGAAGGTTATGTCCTTCACCTGGAATGTAGCTTGTTACCTCGATTCCGTTGGAAAGACGAACTCTGGCGATTTTTCTAAGAGCAGAGTTAGGCTTTTTCGGTGTAGCAGTTTTAACCGCTGTACACACACCCCTCTTCTGCGGAGAAGACATATCTGTGGTCTTCTTCTGTAAAGAGTTAAAACTCTTCTGAAGCGCCGGAGCTGTGGACTTCTTTACGGAAGTCTGACGTCCTTTTCTTACTAACTGATTGAATGTTGGCATTCCATTTCACCTCCTGTATTATTTCTCTTCTATATTATTATAGAAGAAATGAGTGGCTGCCAGTTATTCATTATCATGAATAAATGATTTTACGCGCAAAAAAACTGCGTCTCCATGCACGCTCTCTCATTATATCCATGGAAAATCGTGCTGTCAAGGAAATTTTTCAAAAAAATACAATTTTACGGGTATTTCTTCATTTTCAAACGCAGAATGCGCTCCACAGAGGCGTCGATTCTCGCTTCGCTCAAATCTCCCTCCTCCACGGCATCCAGCACACCATGGTAGGCGGCCCTGAAATCATCCGGCATCAAAAGCATGTCCGCACCCGCCAGAAGCGCTTTCACAGAAGCTTCAGCCGGACTGTACACCCCGGATACCGCCTTCATATTCAGGGCATCCGTGATAATAAGGCCGTCATATCCGTACTTGTCCCTGAGAAGTCCTGTCAGAACCTGCTCTGAGAGTGACGCGGGCGTATCATCCCCCAGGGATTTCGGTATGGAGATATGCCCTGCCATGATGAAATCAGGCTCTGCCTTGATTCCTTCCTGAAAAGGAACCAGTTCTTCTGCCTCCATCTCCTCCAGGGTCTTGTCCGTGTAAGCCCGCCCTTCATGGCTGTCCTCCACAGTGCCCCCATGCCCCGGAAAATGCTTCAGGCAGGCGGAGACTCCATTGTCCTGCAGCCCCTTAACCACCTGTGACGCCATAGCACCAACCAGACGGGGGTCTTCCCCAAAGGAACGGTTCCCTATAACAGTATTGCCAGAATTGGTAATTACATCCGCATCAGGAGCAAAATCTATATTAAATCCTAATTCTTTCAAATAGGATGCTAAGTTTTTTCCCACATCGTAGGCACGGGAAGTATCCTTACTGTCCCCTATGGCCCGCATACTCTCATATCTGGTGACAGAGAAATTTTTGTTTCCCGCTACCCGGGACACTTCTCCGCCCTCCTCATCCACCCCCAGAAATACCGGAACCCCCGCAATCTCCTCCGCGTAGCTCTGGGTCTTTGACAGCATTTCCTTCAACTGATCCGGTCCCTGGATATTACGGGAAAAATATACGATCCCGCCCACAGGGTACTGCTCATAGGCTTTCTTTGTATCCTCACCGGCAACGGTAGCCGCATCCACCTGGGTGATGTCCTCAGGTGTGACAAAGAAAAGCTGCGCTGCCTTCTCCTCAAGGCTCATGCTCTTCACTTTATCCTTAACCTCACGGGAGATATCAGGTGATACATAGACCTGGGACGGCCCTGTATCCGTCTCTTTGGGGTTCTCCTGTACCGTATCTGCCGCGTTTACAGGCTCTTCCTCCTTTTCCCCGCTTTGGGTATGGGAGGCAGATGCTGTCTCTGTTCTCTGGTTTCCTGACTTTAAGGTAATGACGATCAAGACAATGGATAAAACGACGATGATGACTCCCATGGGAACCAGCATCCATAAAGGTGACTTTCTTTTTTTGTTCATACTTGTCCTCCTTTAAAAGACTGCATAACCTGAATATACAAAACCGCTCCTCCGGTCATTTTCCGGAAAAGCGGTCTTTTGTATGTTATAGCATTATTCTTCTGTCAGTTCGGCTTCCTCTTCCTCCTCGGAAAGTTCCACCTCATCAACCTCATCTGTCAGCTGAACAGCTTCCTCTTCATCCTCCGCCGGAAGTTCTTCCAGGGCTTCAGCAAGTTCAAGTTCATCCTCGTACTCCTCTTCATCCTCAGCCAGATCTGTATCCAGCTTAATGTTGGAGTAGCACTTCATGCCTGTTCCTGCAGGAATCAGTTTACCGATGATTACGTTCTCCTTCAGACCGATCAGCGGGTCGATCTTGCCCTTGATGGCAGCTTCTGTCAGAACCTTTGTGGTCTCCTGGAAGGAAGCTGCGGACAGGAAGGAGTTGGTCGCCAGGGATGCCTTGGTGATACCAAGCATAACCTGTTTTCCATCTGCCGGCTCTTTGCCCTCTTTGATCAGTCTCTCGTTCTCTTCCTCATAGTCCAGAACGTCAACCAGGGTTCCCGGCAGGAATTCTGTATCTCCGTTGTCCTCGATGCGGATCTTCTTCAGCATCTGGCGGACAATAACTTCGATATGCTTATCGTTGATCTCAACACCCTGCAGACGGTATACACGCTGTACTTCCTGGATCATATAATCCTGAACAGCGCGGACGCCCTTGATCTTCAGAATGTCATGAGGATTGACACTACCTTCTGTCAGCTCATCACCGGCCTCCAGATACTGTCCGTCCTGAACCTTGATACGGGAACCGTAAGGGATCAGGTAAGTCTTGGAGTTGCCGTCCTCATTGTCTGTGACGATGATCTCACGTTTCTTCTTTGTATCCTTCAGTGTGGCGACACCTTTGATCTCTGTGATGATGGCAAGACCTTTCGGCTTCCTTGCCTCAAAAAGCTCCTCCACACGGGGAAGACCCTGTGTGATATCGCCGCCGGCAACACCACCGGTATGGAAGGTACGCATGGTAAGCTGTGTACCTGGTTCACCGATAGACTGGGCTGCAATGATACCTACGGACTCACCCACCTGTACCGGCTCACCGGTTGCCATGTTGGCACCATAACACTTGGCGCAGACACCGATGTGGCATTTACATGTGAGGATCGTACGGATCTTAACGGAATCATATGGTTTCCCATTCTCTTTTACCCCTTCTTTTACCACACGTGCGGCACGTTTCGGAGTAATCATATGGTTTGCTTTGACGATCACTTCGCCTTTGGCGTTCTTGATGGTCTCGCAGGAGAAACGTCCTGTAATACGCTCCTGAAGGCTTTCAATCTCTTCCCTTCCGTCCATGAAGGCTTTCACCCACATACCCGGAATCTCGCCTTTGTCTTCACAGCAGTCCACCTGACGGACGATCAGATCCTGGGAAACGTCAACCAGACGTCTTGTCAGGTAACCGGAGTCAGCGGTACGCAGAGCTGTATCGGACAGACCTTTACGAGCACCATGGGCGGACATGAAGTATTCCAGTACGTCCAGACCTTCACGGAAATTGGACTTGATGGGCAGCTCGATGGTGTGACCTGTTGTATCGGCCATCAGACCACGCATACCGGCAAGCTGTTTGATCTGCTTATCAGAACCACGGGCACCGGAGTCAGCCATCATGAAGATGTTGTTGTACTTATCAAGTCCTGTCAGCAGGGCTTTGGTAAGCTCATCGTCAGTCTTCTTCCATGTCTCAACGACTTCTTTATATCTCTCTTCTTCCGTGATAAGACCACGTTTGAAGTTCTTGGTGATAAGGTCAACCGTATCCTGTGCCTTCTGGATCATCTCAGGTTTCTGAGGCGGCACAGTCATGTCGGAGATAGATACGGTCATGGCAGCTCTGGTTGAGTATTTGTATCCTGTGGCTTTGATCTTATCCAGCACCTCTGCGGTTCTGGTAGCGCCATGGGTATTGATTACTTTCTCCAGAATCTGTTTGAGCTGTTTCTTGCCTACCAGGAAGTCAACCTCCAGCTTCAGCTCATTGCCCGGAACGGAACGGTCCACAAAACCTAAATCCTGCGGAATGATCTCATTGAACAGGAAACGTCCCAGTGTGGAATCCACAATGTCTTCCAATACTGTGCCATCCGGCTGAGTCTTGCTGCAGAGTACATGGATTCTGGTCTGCAGTGTGATATATCCGTTCTCATAAGCCAGAATGGCTTCGTTTACACTCTTGAAATACTTGCCTTCACCCTTAACGCCCGGTCTCTCCTGTGTCAGATAGTAGATACCGAGAACCATATCCTGTGAAGGAACAGCCACCGGACCACCGTCAGACGGTTTCAGCAGGTTGTTCGGAGACAGAAGCAGGAAACGGCACTCTGCCTGCGCCTCAACGGACAGAGGAAGATGAACCGCCATCTGGTCACCATCGAAGTCGGCGTTGAACGCGGTACATACAAGGGGATGCAGCTTGATCGCTTTACCCTCAACCAGAATAGGCTCAAATGCCTGGATACCCAGACGATGCAGGGTAGGAGCACGGTTTAACATGACCGGATGCTCTTTGATGACATCTTCCAGTACATCCCATACTTCCGGTTCCAGCTTCTCCACCATCTTCTTGGCATTCTTAATGTTATGAGCAGTACCGTTGCTTACCAGCTCTTTCATAACGAAGGGCTTGAACAGCTCAATTGCCATCTCTTTCGGCAGACCGCACTGGAAGATCTTCAGTTCAGGTCCAACTACAATAACGGAACGGCCTGAGTAGTCAACTCGTTTACCCAGAAGGTTCTGACGGAAACGTCCTGATTTACCTTTCAGCATATCGGAAAGGGATTTCAGTGCACGGTTACCCGGTCCTGTGACCGGACGGCCGCGGCGTCCGTTGTCGATCAGGGCATCCACAGCTTCCTGAAGCATTCTCTTTTCATTGCGGACAATGATATCAGGAGCGCCCAGTTCAAGCAGTCTCTTCAGACGGTTATTTCTGTTGATGATCCTTCTATATAAATCATTTAAGTCAGATGTTGCGAAACGTCCGCCGTCTAACTGAACCATAGGACGAAGGTCCGGCGGAATGACAGGTACCACTGTCATGATCATCCACTCCGGACGGTTTCCGGATTCACGGAAGGCTTCCACAACCTCAAGACGTTTTACAATACGAGCACGCTTCTGTCCTGTGGAATCCTTGAGGCCGGCTTTCAGCTCCTTGGATTCTCTTTCCAGGTCAATGGCTTCCAGCAGTTCCATAATGGACTCCGCGCCCATTCCTACGCGGAACGCACCGTCGCCGTATTTTTCTCTGGCATCCTGGAACTCTTTCTCTGTCAGTACCTGTTTGTACTGCAGCTCCGTGGTGCCTGCATCCAGAACAATATAGTTGGCAAAGTACAGAACTTTCTCCAGGGACCTTGGGGAAAGATCCAGGATCAGTCCCATTCTGGACGGGATACCCTTGAAGTACCAGATGTGGGAGACCGGTGCTGCCAGTTCAATATGGCCCATACGCTCCCTGCGGACACTGGCTTTTGTTACTTCAACGCCGCATCGGTCGCAGACAACGCCTTTATAACGGATCTTCTTGTATTTACCGCAGTGACATTCCCAGTCCTTGCTCGGTCCGAAAATCCTCTCGCAGAACAGGCCGTCTTTTTCCGGTTTCAGGGTTCTATAGTTAATGGTTTCCGGTTTTTTAACCTCGCCTCTGGACCAGTCCCGGATTTTCTCCGGGGACGCCAATCCGATTTTGATGGCATCAAAGGTCATTGGCTGATATGCCTCTTTATTTGCTGTTTCTGGCATTGTGGACTCCTTTCCTTACTCCTCGACAAGAGTATCATCATCTAAGCTCAAGAATGCTTCTTCATCCTCTTCCGGCTCATCCTCCACGTCTACTAATTCTTCACCCTCGAATTCCTGTTTTGAGAATCCGTAGTCTCCGTAATCTTCTTCGCCGCGGTGTTTGGAATCACCTTCAATGATGGAGCGCATATCTGTCTCGCCATAGTCGATATTCTCCATGATTTCCACTTCTGTCATGTCTTCTCTGAGGACTCTGACATCCAGACCCAAGGACTGCAGCTCCTTCAAAAGTACCTTGAAGGACTCCGGAATACCAGGCTCCGGAATATTGTCGCCCTTGATAATCGCTTCATAAGTTTTCACACGTCCGATCACATCATCGGATTTCACTGTCAGGATCTCCTGCAGTGTGTAGGAAGCACCATATGCCTCCAGTGCCCAAACCTCCATCTCTCCGAAACGCTGACCACCGAACTGAGCTTTACCACCCAGAGGCTGCTGTGTTACCAGGGAGTATGGGCCTGTGGAACGTGCGTGGATCTTATCATCTACCAGATGATGCAGCTTCAGGTAGTGCATGTGTCCGATGGTTACAGGGCTGTCAAAATATTCACCTGTACGTCCGTCACGTAGCCTTACTTTACCGTCACGGGAGATCGGCACGCCTTTCCACAGTTCTCTGTGAGCTCTGTTATCGTAAAGGAACTGTAAAACTTCCGGACGCAGCGTATCTTTATGCTTCGCCTCAAAGTCTTCCCATTCCATGTTCACATAATCATTTGCAAGATCCAGAGTATCCTGGATATCATTCTCGTTGGCACCGTCAAATACCGGTGTGGCAATGTTGAATCCAAGGGCTTTTGCCGCAAGACTCAGATGAATCTCCAGCACCTGTCCAATATTCATACGGGAAGGCACGCCCAGAGGGTTCAGTACGATGTCCAGTGCACGTCCGTTCGGAAGGAACGGCATATCCTCAACAGGAAGCACACGGGAAACAACACCCTTGTTACCATGACGGCCGGCCATCTTGTCACCAACAGAGATTTTTCTCTTCTGGGCAATATAGATACGGACTGCCTGATTTACGCCCGGAGACAGCTCATCGCCGTTCTCTCTCGTAAATACTTTTGCGTCCACAACGATACCGTACTCACCGTGAGGAACCTTCAGGGAAGTGTCACGCACTTCACGGGCCTTCTCACCGAAAATAGCACGGAGCAGTCTCTCCTCTGCAGTCAGCTCTGTCTCTCCCTTGGGAGTTACTTTGCCGACCAGGATATCACCTGCGCGGACTTCAGCACCGATACGGATAATACCGCGCTCGTCCAGGTCTTTTAACGCATCATCACCAACACCCGGAACATCACGTGTGATCTCTTCCGGCCCTAACTTTGTATCTCTGGCTTCCGCCTCATATTCTTCAATATGGACAGAAGTATAGACATCATCCTGTACCAGTCTTTCACTTAACAGGACGGCATCCTCGTAATTGTAACCTTCCCAGGTCATGAAGCCGATCAGCGGGTTCTTGCCCAGCGCCAGCTCACCGTTTGAGGTGGACGGACCGTCAGCGATCACCTGTCCTGCTTCCACATGCTCGCCTTTGGTCACGATAGGCCTCTGGTTGTAGCAGTTGCTCTGGTTACTTCTCATGAACTTGGTCAGGCGGTAAGTATCTTTTGTACCGTCATCATTGCGCATAACAATCTCTTTTGACGCTGCGCATTCTATGGTACCGGCTTTTTTCGCCACTACGCAGACGCCGGAGTCAACGGCTGCCTTCACTTCCATACCGGTTCCTACAACAGGAGCCTCCGTGGTGAGAAGAGGCACAGCCTGACGCTGCATGTTGGATCCCATCAGCGCACGGTTGGCATCGTCATTCTGCAGGAAGGGAATCAGGGCCGTAGCTACAGAGAACACCATCTTAGGAGACACGTCCATGTAGTCAAACATATTACGTTCATACTCCTGTGTTTCATCCAGATAACGTCCGGAAACGTTTTTATGGATAAAGTGTCCTTCTTCATCCAGCGGCTCATTGGCCTGTGCCACATGATAATTATCCTCTTCATCTGCTGTCATATAGACAACTTCATCTGTAACCCGCGGATTCTTCGGATCTGATTTGTCAATCTTACGGTACGGCGCTTCCACAAAACCGTACTGGTTAATCCTGGCATAGGATGCCAGGGAGTTGATCAGACCGATGTTAGGACCCTCAGGAGTCTCGATGGGGCACATTCTTCCGTAGTGGGAATAATGTACATCTCGAACCTCGAAACCTGCACGGTCTCGTGACAGACCGCCGGGGCCCAGTGCGGAAAGACGTCTCTTATGGGTCAGCTCACCCAGCGGGTTGTTCTGGTCCATGAACTGTGACAGCTGGGAGGAACCGAAGAATTCCTTCACGGCTGCTGTAACCGGTTTGATATTGATCAGGGACTGGGGAGAGATACCTTCCATATCCTGTGTTGTCATTCTCTCGCGAACCACACGCTCCAGTCTGGAAAGACCGATCCTGTACTGGTTCTGCAGCAATTCACCCACTGCACGGATACGTCTGTTGCCCAGATGGTCGATATCGTCATCATTGCCCAGACCATACTCCAGATGCATGTTATAGTTAATAGAAGCAAGGATATCTTCTTTTGTAATGTGCTTTGGAATCAGCTCATGGATCTCACGGCGGATTGCGTCCTTGATATCCTCAATATCCTCATTCTCTTCCAGGATCTTAGCCAGAACTGGATAGTAAACAAGTTCTGTCACTCCCACGGAAGAAGGATCAATGTCCACATAGTTGGTGATATCCACCATCATGCTTGAAAGGACTTTGATGTTGCGCTCCTCACCCTGAATCCATACATAAGGAACTGCCGCGTTCTGGATCTGGTCAGCCAGTTCTTTTGTTACAACTGTGCCGGCCTCTGCCATGATCTCACCTGTTGTGGTGTCCACAACCTCCTCAGCCAGCATATGGCCTGAGATACGGTTTCTCAGCAGTAACTTTTTGTTGAATTTGTAACGGCCTACTTTTGCCAGGTCGTAGCGTCTTGGGTCAAAGAACATGCTGGTAATCAGGCTCTCTGCGCTTTCCACAGCCAGCGGCTCACCCGGACGGATTTTCTTGTATAACTCCAGCAGACCTTCCTGATAACTCTCAGCAGTGTCTTTTGTAAAGCTGGCTAAAATCTTCGGTTCTTCACCGAATAACTCTATAATTTCTGCATTCGTGCCGATACCTAAAGCACGAATCAAAACTGTAATAGGGACTTTTCTAGTTCTGTCTACACGTACATAGAATACGTCATTGGAGTCGGTCTCATATTCCAGCCATGCACCCCTGTTCGGGATAACGGTACAGGAATAAAGGGTTTTGCCCAGTTTGTCGTGAGCGATAGCGTAGTAAATACCCGGAGAACGTACAAGCTGGCTGACAATAACTCGTTCAGCGCCGTTGATTACGAAGGTACCGGTTGCAGTCATTAACGGCAGATCACCCATGAATATTTCATGTTCACTGATTTCGTCATTCTCTCTGTTGTATAATTTTACCCTTACTTTCAGAGGAGCTGCAAAAGTAGCATCCCTCTCCTTGCATTCTTCGATGGAGTATTTTACCTCATCTTCACACAAAGTAAAGTCAACAAATTCCAAGCTCAATTTACCGCTGTAGTCGGCGATTGGAGAGATATCTTCAAAAACTTCTTTTAGACCTTCGTCCAGAAACCACTGGTAAGAGTCTTTCTGTACTTCAATGAGGTTCGGCATTTCCAGTACCTCTTTCTGGCGCTGGTAGGTCATTCTCATGCTCTTACCGGTTGTAATGGGACGGATTCTATTTTTCTCCATTGACGTTTCACCCCTTGTATGTTTTAATTTTATTATGCTTATACCTGAGCCCCCTGACCGAAAGTTTCCTTTAATAAGGTTAATTTCAATCATAAATAGAACGACAGGCATAACTTGCCATAATAGTGCATTTCTCACTATAACACACCCTGTCAAGCCTGTCAACCATTTTTTGTTAAAATATTTTCCCGCTTTTTGGGAACAATTGTCTTATATATTCTGTCGAATTTCACAACATTTCCTGCAGCCTTTCCACATCTTTGATATGCATTTCCTGGCCCTGTATGCTGAAAAATCCCTCTTTTTCCATCAGTTTTAATTCCTGGTTCAGTGATGACCGGCTCACATGGAGCATATTAGCCATTACAGACTGAGAAACCGGCATGGGAATGGCCGCCCCCGCCACAATATCATTCATTCCCACGATCCAGTAGGCAATTCTCTCACGGATCGTCTGGTAATTCAGACAGTTGAGATAAAGCTGGTCTTTCAGCCCCCGCTGTGATATATAGAGTAAAAGGGAATACATCAGCAGATTATCACGCTCCAGCATCTCCTCCAGAATCTCCACGGGAATCCAGGCCACCGTGGATTTTTTGGCAGCCACCAGGGTATAGGTGTAATACCTTTTACCGGAAAAGTAGAGAAGCTCCGGGAAAATATCATTCTTTTCAAAGTAAGCATTGCAGAGCTCATCCCCATTGACAGTATGGCTTACTGCCTTCAGAATGCCGTCCAGCACAATCCCAAAAGAGTTGATCTTACTGCCCTGAGGATATATGATTTCTGACCTCTGATATGTCTTTCGGTTCATATACGGCCGGTAAATGCAGCTTCCCACACAGAGATCTGCAAAGGGTACCGGACAGCTTATCTTCGGATCTTCAAAAAATCTATGCATTTATACCCCTCCCAACATTCCCCGCAAAAAAAGAAACGCAAAGAGGGGCTGTCAAAACAGCTCCTCCCTGCGTCTTATTCTGCTTATTCCAATGGTCTGTCCAAAATATCACACAAATCATCATAATCCTTCTCGCCATTAAATCTCTGGACCTCTTCCCCGTTTTTGTAGATCACAACGACGGGAATTCCTCCGATATGGCACGCATCCAGCAGATCCTGGTTGGAATCCACATCCACATAGCGCACCTCGTACATTCCCTCATACTCTTCTGTGAGGGCTTCCTCCAGAACAGGATGAAGTGCCTTGCAGTGTACACAGCGCTCTGCACCGAAGAGCACAAGCACCGGTTTTCCTTCTACTTTAAGGACATCGTCATTCCAGCTCGACATGGTCACCGGTTTGAAGAAATCTTTGTTCACCTCAAAGACTTTCTCCCTCTGTGTCACATCTTCTTCGTCGTCTGTGGCCACACAAAGTGCCACATCTTGATAATACGGCAAAGTTCCTTCAATATCAATGACTTTTTTTGCACCAAACGCTCCGGCACCCGGTACCCGGTATGTCACATTGTCAATGGGTGCGATGGGAACCTCCGTGGGAACCGGCTCCTGCGGCACATAGCTGTACGGATAACGGTACGCGCGGTAGATCATATTGTTCTTCGGTCCTTTTTCATTGTGTGTATAATACGGTGAAATCCATTCCCACACGATCTCATGATCCGGTGTCACTTCAATGACACGGCCGTCTGAGCCTTCCGTAACCATGGTATTTCCATTTGGCAGGCGCTGTGCGCTGCTGACATAGGGGCTGTAGAATTTGCTGGCGTCGGTGGGAACCGCATGGCCCAGTTCCTTTGGTGTCAGCTTCCAGACAACCTC
The DNA here is from genome assembly GCF_022867815.1 of Blautia sp. NSJ-175. Classification (NCBI taxonomy): domain Bacteria; kingdom Bacillati; phylum Bacillota; class Clostridia; order Lachnospirales; family Lachnospiraceae; genus Blautia; species Blautia sp. NSJ-175. The sequence continues at coordinate 2,369 of NZ_JALIFQ010000016.1, read as the reverse complement.
CAGGGTTACCGGGTTAAACTCCAGCACACGGCTGTAATCGCGCAGAGCGTTCTTAACGCCAATGGGAGCAGATGGATTGGGAACCCCGTAGCCGCCCCAGCCGCCGTTGTCAAACACCATCAGATTGCCTTCACCCGGCAGCCCTTTCGGAATCATATGGAAATGATGCTGGCCGATGATCCAGCCCAGCTTTTTCAGTTCCGGTGTGGCATTGAAGTCAGGTCCGATGCGCCATACGATCTTTCCTGTCTCTTTATCAAGGATAGCCAGAATATTGGCCTCCCTGCAGTCAAAAATAATATTTTCCGGTTTAAACCGCATATCACCCTGGTCGTACCATTTGTTCGGGCCAAGGTAGCTCATGCAGTTTACATGAAGATAGTCGCCTACACCGCCGTCTGAGGAGCGCATGTTCGGATCTCTGAACAGTGCGTTTTTGGCGGCCTCGTCAAATCCCAGTTCGTCAAAGTGTTCACTGATGGACCATTTCCAGAGGATGTTGCCCTCCCAGTCCACTTCGATCATGGCATCATCCAGAAGCTTTTTATCGGATATCTTCGGGTTTCTGATCGTCTGGTGTACCAGGATCAGTGTGTTGCCTTCCAGGGGCTTTGCATCCATACCCGGAACATAGTATCCGACGGGATTTCCCTCCCTCTGATAGTCATGGTGCTGACGCGCCATCCAGCGATGGTCCCTGCCCGGGTCATCAATGTTCTCAAAGTGGTCAAATTCCCAGACAATATTTCCGTCATAGTCAATCTCGATCAGGTTGACACCGTCCTGCATACCGTAATCAGGATGACGGTATCCTGACAGACCCATCACATACCCGCCCGGAAGAAGTTTCGGCGGCATGGCATGCATATTCCAGCGTCTGATCTCATTTCCGTTCATGTCGAACAGCAGAACGCCGTCGTTGATAAGCGGAACGATCGTATATCCGCTCCAGCATTTCTCCGGATTATAAACAGTGACTCCGTGTGGAAAAACAAGTGGCTGACCCATAATCAATTACCTCCTGAAGTTAATCATTATATTTTTTAAATAGGTTCCTGTCTGTTGATAATACTTACTTTACTTCCAATAATTTTCCGTTTTCATAAAACGCAGTGGATACCGTGTGCTCTATCTTCAGATTCTGATAGAGAAGGTTCTGGCGTGTAATGTCCTGACGGTAAACCTTCCACTCTCCCCTGAGCTGCTGTTCCAGGTCTGATACTGCCTGAATCTCTTCATTGCTGTATGGATTGTAGAACACAAAGGCAATTTTTCCTGAATCCGGGCTTAAAATGCCCTCAATCTGCTCAAGCTCCTTCACGTAACGCTCAGAAGCCACCGCAGCCACTGCGCCGTCTGCCGCGGAGGTGACAACCTGGCGCAAAAATGTCTGCCTGCAGTCGCCCACTGCATAAAGCCCCGGGATGCTGGTTTCCATCTTGTCATTGACCTTGATGTACCCGCTTCTGTCACAAGTGACCATATGGCGCACGGGCTCTGTCTGAGGCACCATACCCACAAAGAAAAACAGTCCGTCCGCTTTAACTTCTCTGACCTCACCGGTCTCAACGTTTTTCAGCACAAGAGCTTCCACATGGTCTTTTCCTTTGATCTCCTGGACAGTGGAGCTCCAGCAGAAATCAATTTTAGGATTTTTATAGGCATGTTCTGCGGACACCTCGTTGCAGTCAAGATGGCCTTTCTCATGGAGCACAATGATCGTGACTTTAGAGGCAAACCCGGTCAGATAATCCGCTTCCTCAACAGCCTGGTCTCCTGCGCCCAGCACGTAGATCTCCTTGCCTTTGAAAAATTCCGCATCACAGGTGGCGCAGTAGGCAACACCATGGCCCACAAACTCTTTCTCTCCGGGAATCCCCAGTTCTCTTGGACGGGTGCCCAGATCCAGGATCACACTGCGTGCCTTGAAATCTCCTCTTCTCTTTGTGCTGACAATGAAAAGATTGTCTTCTTTGCTGATCGCCGTCGCTGTGGTCCGTTTCAGCTCCACTGTGGGATGGCTGGATGCGTGCTCCCGGAACCGCTCCATCAGGTGCTGGCCGCTGTCCACGATCGTGCCGGGATAATTCCGGACTTCATAGGTATCATTGATACGTCCGCCATAGCTTCCCTTTTCCAGAAGAAGCGTTTTCCGCTCCGACCTGCCTGCGTAAATAGCAGCCGCAAGACCGGCAGGCCCGCCGCCCACGATAATCAGATCATAAATAGATTCCATAATTTTCATCTCCTATTCTAATTCGTAATATATAAGTGAGGGTTTTAACAGCCTTCACTTTTCTTTTATACTGAAGGTGATTGGCTAACGGAATTTCTAATTGGGATACCACGCCCGGAGATAAATGTGTTAG